>JBDSLV010000029.1:0-18083 GCA_039916205.1 Mesorhizobium sp.
TCGATCAACAAGGAGATCGTGGCGCTGATCAACGCCGAGGGCGAATGGGCTATCGGCCTGTGCGGCAAGGACGGCAACATGGTGTTCGCCGAAAAGGCCCGCAAGACGATGATCGACCCGGACTCCAACATCGAGCGCGTGCTCGATCTCGGTTTTGTCGGCGAGCCGGTCGAGGTCGACCGCACCTTGCTCGACCTTCTGGCGCGTTCCGAAATGATCCCGGTGCTGGCGCCGGTGGCGCCGGGCCGTGACGGCCACACCTACAACATCAACGCCGATACCTTTGCCGGCGCCATCGCCGGCGCCTGCCAGGCGACGCGCCTTCTGTTCCTGACCGACGTGCCCGGCGTGCTCGACAAGAACAAGAAGCTGATCGACGAGCTGACCGTGGCCGAGGCCAAGGCTTTGATCAAGGACGGCACGGTGTCGGGTGGCATGATCCCCAAGGTCGAGACCTGCATCGAAGCGATCGAACGTGGCGTCGAGGGCGTTGTCATCCTCAACGGCAAGACGCCGCATTCGGTGCTGCTGGAACTGTTCACCGAACACGGCGCCGGCACGCTGATCGTGCCCTGAGCGGCAGCTCAGGCGGATTGAGGAAGGCGCGCGATGACCTTGATTTCAAAATCGAAGCCCGCCAGCCAGTTCACGCCCACCGCGGTCCAGTTCGTGTAGGGCGGCTCACCGAAAACGTTCAGCCGAACAGCGTCGATTGCCGGCCATTGCGTGGCCGGATCGGTGTGAAAGGTTGTCACGTCGACGATGTCGTCGAACGTGCCGCCGGCGGCCTTCAGCACGGCCGCGAGATTGTCGAAGGCAAGCTGGACCTGCTTTTCGAAGACAGGCTCCGGCGACCCGTCCTCGCGGCTGCCGACCTGGCCCGAGACGAACAAAAGGTCACCAGAGCGGATTGCCGCCGAATAGCGGTTGATCTCGTAGAGGGCCTGCCGGCCGGCGGGGAAGATCGCGTCGCGTTTGGTCATCGTTTCACTCCATTCAAACAAGGCAGGCCCGACCTCCTCGCGATCACGACATGGCTTCGCCGGTAAGGCGTGAGCCCTTCGCAAGGCTTCAGGGTTTGGATCACTGCTCCACTGTCGGGGCTGTTATTGACATACGCCCCGTATGACTGAGGTGGGTACATACGTAGCGTATGTCAATGCATGCGTGGCGCATGCAGGTGGTGAAGGTCAATTGACCGGCCAGAAACCGATCAGGCGTTTGGTGAAATCATGATGTCAGACGGTGCCGGCTTGCGTGCCGGGCGCTGAACAAGCATCGATTCTTCTTCCGCGTCCTGCGGCGCGCCCCAGAATTCAGCCAGCGTCGGGCCATCCTTGACGCGGCGGTCCAAGGCCAGAAAGCCCCAGACTTCGCGGAACCAGACGCGGCGGCCCATTTGCGTGTACCAGCGCATCGAATGGCGCTGCTCCGGGTCCTTGTGAAACAGGATACGCGCCAGCGCCTTCGGCCGCGACTGCACCGCCACCTCGATCAGCTTGACGCTGAAGAACAGCATCCATGGCTTGAGCCGGGTCATGTGCAGCACCTGGTGCTTGTAGTCCCACAGGCGGACATCCTGCTGGATCACCTTGCGGTCCTTGGCGATGCGGAAGAATGGTGTCCAGCGGTGCGGCGTCACATAGAGCGCCTGGATCTGGTCCGGATCGTAGGCGATGAGCTGCCGAAAGCCGCGCCAGAGGTCGCGAAAAGTCTCGTCCTCGAAACCGGCCACCCAGGTCGCCATCGACAGGATGCCGTTAAGACGCAGCAGCCGGATCGCTTCGCGGTCGGATGAGGTACTACCTCCCTTGCGGATCAGCCGCAGCGTCTGCTCGTCGGTGTTTTCCATGCCGAGCAGCCAGCGGATGACACCGGCCTTGCGGTAGAGATGCAGGATGTCGGCGTCACGGACGATGTCATCGGCACGGGTTGAGCCGACGATCAGCACCGGTACGTTTTCGGCGATCATCGCGTCGAGAAAGGCGCGCCATGCTTTCTTCGAAACCGTCGGATTCTCGTCGGCGAGATTGACCAGTTCGACGCCGTGCCGGCGATGCAGCCAGGCGATCTCCCGCGCGAACTTCTTTGGATCGCGATGCCGCCAGCGTGTCCAGAAGCCGCGCTGGCCGCAATAGTTGCACAAATGCGGACAGCCTCGGGAAAACTGCATGACCACGGCGCGCTTGCCGCCCCAGTAGCTGTATCGGCTGTGATCAATCAGTTCCCAGCCGATCCTGTAGGCGTCGAGGTCGGTGATCGTCTTTGCCGCCTGGGTGGCGAAGGGACGGCGCAAGTCGTCGCGAAAGGCGATGCCGGCGACGCTGGCCGGCGGCTGGTGCATTTCCAGCGCCTCGACCAGCGCGACGACGGTCGCCTCGCCCTCGCCGCGCACGATGAAGTCGAAAGCATCGGTTTCGGCAAGGATATCGTGCCAGTGGTAGGTCGGGAACACGCCGCCATAGATGAGAACCGTTGCCGGTTCGCGGTCCTTGACCATGCGCGCGATCTTCAAGGCGGTCGGGTGTGCCGACGTCGAGCCGGAATGGCCGATCAGGATGAAGTCTGGGCGATCTTGCAGCGCTTCCTGGACCAGCGTCGCGAGTGGCATCGGTCCGAACTCGGCATCGACCAGCCGCACGTCATGGCCGGCATCCACCAGCGGGCCGCCCAGTGCCAAAAGGCCGAGCGGCGGCAGGTGATCATCGGGCACGCGGCTGCCGATGGCGGTATGCGGCGGGTTGATCAGGACGATTTTCATGGCGGACCTCCAATGGATCCGCGCATGCTGGGCGGCGATATGGACGCCGGATTGGCTCGTTTCAGCAGTTAGCGTGCAGCTTTTCCGCAGGAATGGGGAAAGCAGGCGCCATCATCGCCTGAGATGGCCGAGAGGCACGTGGCCAGGTCCCTTGATGTTCTGCAGCACCAGCTGGGTGTGAACGTCGCGCACGCCGTCGAGCCGCATCAGCCGGTGCATGACGAAAGCATTGAGGTCGTCGACCGACGGCACCAGGACATGCAGCAGGAAGTCGTGATCGCCGGTCATCGTCCAGCACGACGACACCTCGTCCATGCGCTGCACGGCGGCGATGAAGCTTTCCGGCGAGCCGTCGCTGTGGCTGACCAGCCGCACCTGGATAAACACCTCGACCATCAGGCCGACGGCGCGGCGGCTGAGCACGGCGGCAAAACCCTTGATGATGCCGGCCTCCTGCAGCGCCTCGAAACGGCGGGCACAGGGCGTTGTCGAGAGGCCGATCTCCTCGGCAAGCTCCGATACCGGCTTGCGGCCATAACTCTGCAGAATGTCGAGCATCTTGATCTCGAAATCGTCGAACTGAGGCATCTTCACTCCAACATCTGTTCAACTGAGTAAATGTTACCTCGAATCCCAGGCTCATGTCATCATCAAAACCGAATTGCCTCGCTGAACCCAGTTAGATTTCCCGCACCGATCGAGATCATGATTTGCGAGGAGAAGACCATGACGATGAGCGTTGCCGATTATGCCCGCGACTGCGCGGCGCAGGGCCTGCGTGGCGACTATTCGGTGTGCCGTACCGATTTCACCGTGGCCCAGGACTATGATTATAACGCCGACGAGCAGGCGGTGTGGCGCACGCTCTGCGACCGCCAGACGAAGCTGACGCGCAAGCTTGCCCACCATTCCTATCTCGATGGCGTCGAAAAACTCGGTCTTCTCGATCGCATTCCGGATTTCGACGATGTCAGCGTCAAGCTGCGCAAGCTTACCGGCTGGGAGATTGTCGCCGTACCGGGCCTCATTCCGGCCGCGCCCTTCTTCGACCATCTCGCCAACCGGCGCTTTCCGGTCACCAACTGGCTGCGGACGAAGGACGAACTCGACTACATCGTCGAGCCGGACATGTTCCACGACTTCTTTGGCCATGTCCCGGTGCTGGCGCAGCCGGTGTTCGCCGACTTCATGCAGATGTATGGCGAGAAGGCCGCCGGCATCATCGCGCTTGGCGGCGATGAAATGATCACCCGGCTCTACTGGTACACGGCCGAATATGGCCTGATGCAGGAGGAAGGCCAGCCGCTTAAGGCGTTTGGCGCCGGCTTGATGTCGTCCTTCACCGAACTGCAATTCGCGGTCGACGGCAAAGAGGCCCACCATGTGCCGTTCGGCCTCGAGACGGTGATGCGGACGTCCTACGAGATCGACAAGTTCCAGCGCGCCTATTTCGTGCTGCCGTCCTTTGACGCTCTGCGCGATGCATTCCAGACGGCGGATTTCGAAGCGATCGTCGCGCGCCGCAAGGGTCAGCCGGCACTCGACCCCGCACAGATTTAACGACTGTCCCTGCTTCCCGGCCACACTGGGAAGACAGGAGCCACCGGCACTCCTACCGCCCGTCAGGGGGTGTCGGCGCCTCGGCCTTCAGCCGCGCCAGTTGATCTCGCTGCAGGCCGAGCGCGGCGCTGACGAAGCGCGATATGGTGGTCAGTTCGGCGTCGCTGAACGTGGCAATGACCTTTTCGCCCTCCCGCGCAATCGCGCCGTAGTAGCGCGCCGACAGGTCGCGCGTCGCCTCGGTCGCCTCAATCACCACCTTGCGCCTGTCTTCGAGACTGCGCGTGCGCGTCAGCAGGCCGCGCGCCTCCAGCCGATCGATCAGTGCGGTTACCGCGGCCGGCGTCAGTCCGGTCGCCGTCGCCACCGCGCCGGCGGATTGCGGGCCGCCGTAGAGCAGCCCGATGCAATGGCGTTCGGCCATGTTCAGCCCAAGCCTCACTCCGACTGCTTCGTCATAGGCCTGCGTCGCGTCCTGCCACTGCATGATGGCAAGGCCGATGGCCATCGTCATCTCGTCGCGTTTCCCGCTTGACGAATTTACTTCGATCATCTAATTATTAATCCGTCTAACATTTAGACCATTACAGCAATATGCGGCTGCAACTCGAACAAGGCAAGAGCCAGCCGCCGACAGGAGTGAAAAATGAGCTTGATTCAACAGCGCACGCCTCTCTCTCACGAAGAGGAATTCAAATACGCCAAGCTCGCAATGGAATGGTACGGCTGGGGTTCTCCCATCGGCCTTGGCATCCTGCTGGTTGCGCTGGCGGCGGCCGCCGTGCTGGTGCGCATCGCCGTCCATGGCCTGTAACGATGGCCGCGTCCGTCGCCGAAACACTGCCGGTCGCCATCATTGGCGCCGGCGTCGCTGGGCTATCGCTTGCCGTCATGCTGCGCCGGCGAGGCCAGGCGGTTGCGGTATTCGAGGCACGCTCACGCGCTTCGATGACCGAGGGGGCCTTTCTGACGCTGGCTCCCAACGGTATCAACGCATTGCGGGCGCTTGGGCTTGCCGAGCGCATCGCGGCGATCGGCATTCCAACGCTCGGCTTCGAGATCATGAATGCCAGCGGTCGCCGCCTCATCCATCTCGACGAGCAGCCATCGATGCGCGAGGCGGGCGCTGACAGTGTCACGCTTCGGCGCTCGGACCTGCTTGGCGTTCTCCACCAGGAGGCCATGGCGCTGGGCGCCGACATTCGCTTCGACCATGCGCTGGCCGGCATAGAGGTCCAGCAGAGCGGTGTGCGGCTTGCCTTTGCCAACGGCGGCGAGGCCAGCGCCTCGTGGCTGGCCGGTTGCGATGGTGTCTGGTCGCGAACCCGCCGCCTTTGTTTCCCCGCGTCGCCCGACCCGGTCTATACCGGGCTGACCGGTGTCGGCGGCGTGGCCGACCTGCCTGACGTTCCGCCCACCGACGGGCTGATGCATATGGTCTTCGGCGAAAAGGCTTTCTTCGGCCATATCAAGTCAGGCGATGGGCCGGTGTTCTGGTTCGATTCCTTTCCGCTCGACGAAGAAGCCGCGTTGGCGAGGCCCGATCCCGCGCAGCTCGCGGTGATGGTTCGGCAACTGCATGCCGGCGACCCCAGTTCGGTGCGCCGGATCAGCGAGACCATCACCGAAATACCGCGCGCCTATCCGGTCTTCGACATGGCGCATCTGCCGCGATGGCATGACGACCGCACGGTGCTCCTGGGTGATGCCGCACACGCCGTGTCGCCGCATGCCGGCCAGGGCGCCTCGATGGCGATAGAGGATGCCGTGGTGCTCTCTGCATGTCTTGAAACCTGTGCCTCGCCGGCGCAGGCATTCGCCCTATTCCAGACGCTGCGGCAGCGCCGCGTCGAACACATCGTGAAGGTTAGCCGGCGCATTGGTTCGAGGAAACAGGCAACAGGACGTGTCGCGCTGTTCATACGGGATCTCATCTTGCCGTTCTTTGTCCGCTTCGGCTCGCGTACGACGCGGGCGGTGACGCGCTATCGCGCCGATCTCGCGCCGCTCAGCAAGCCAGCCCTTTAGGCTCCAAACCCAATCAGGGTGTTGATTGGGTTTGGAGCCTAGACCACCACCACCTTGCTGAGATGCTCGCCCAGCCGGCAGGCCAGCGCGGTGATCGTGGTTGTCGGGTTGCACTCGCCCGAGGTGCAGAACACGGAGGAGCCGCCAACATACAGATTGTCCATGCCGTGGACCTTGCAGTTGGCATCGACGACACTGCGGGTGACATCCGCGCCCATGCGGGTGCCGCCCATATGATGGTGACCGGCAAGCTCAGCATTGGTGGGATAATCCTGGCCGCTGGTGAGCCAGTCCGCGATGCGAACCCGGCCGAGATTCTTGTCGATCATCGTCGTGCCGAAAAGCTTCAACCCTTCCAGGATGGTGCGGCGTTCCAGTTCGGATTTTTTCCAGTGCAGCACGATGCGCGGCACGCCGGCATGGTCGACATCGGTCTTCGACAATTCAATCTGGTTGGAGGCCAGCGGCGCCTGCTCCCAGGCCATATAGAGCTGAGCAGCGCAACGCAGGTTCTGGTCCAGTTGACCCGACACCCATTCCGCCATGCCTGGCGCCGTGCAGGCGAGATCGGCGATGAGGCTCTTGACGCCCGGATAGGGTGTCTCGATCAGCCGGACGCCGAAGTTCATGATCTTCAGACGCTCCATCGCCGCAAGCGTCGGCGAGAAGAATGCCTCGTTGACGGCATCGACCTCGAACTCGCTGTAATTGGCCAGGATGGCGTTGCCGCCCTCGAAGGTCGGATGCTCCATCCAGTAGCGGCCAAGGGCGGCGGAATTGGGCACCACACCGCCGTTCGAGCGCTGGTTCGACCACAGCAGCAACCGGGAATTCTCCAGGCCGCCGGTGCAGACAATGAAGTAGTCGGCGCTGAAGGAACCCGCATCCTGGCCGTTCGACCACAATTTGGCGCCGGTAACCTTTTTGCCGTCGCCGGTGAGTTCGGTGGCGTAGGTGTTGAGCACGACAGCAATGTCGCGGCTCTTGTCGAGCTCGTCGGCGAATTTCTCGCCGAAGCGCACGGCGGGGCTTTTGATCAGCTGCACCCAGCGGATATCGTCCGAGATCGAGACATCCGGACGGAAGTCCGGGAGCTCAAGAATGTCATGCACTTCCGGCAAATAGGGTTCGATATCGGCGCGACTGATAGGCCAGCCGGTGTCCGGTGCCCAGCTTTTCGGTTCGAAGTCCTGCTTGTCCAGGACACGGCACCAGCCGGCCCAATGGTTCGAACTGCCACCCATGAACCGCAACCGCGTAATGTCGAGATCAAAATAGGGGTCGCCAACCGTGGTGCCACGGTAGAAATCCTGGGAATCATCGCTGAACTCCCTGGAACCGGCTTCCAGCACCACGACCTGAATGCCGGCGGCGCCGAGTTTCCTCGCAATGGTGGTGCCGGCCGGGCCGGAGCCGAGAATGCAGACCCTGGGTGTGAAATTGACGGCGCGAAACGCTTCGTAACTATCGAAGATCATGCCAGATCGCTCCGCTTCAGGATCCAGCCATTGATCTCGACGATCTCATTGGAGCCGGCGTTGGCGCTATCGGTATCAGCCGGCTTGCGCAGCAGCGACAACGCCGGAAATGCGATCAGCGCCTGCACGATCGTACGGCGCGATATTTTCTTGATGAAGAAACTCATGACAGGTCTCTCGATGGGGGCTTCGACTGCGCATGGCGTTCCCGAACGGCACATGCACCGAAACAGACGCCAATTTCATGCCAGACCTAGTCAAAAAGCCTTTTCAAACAGCGCAAAGGCGTTCGCGAATGCAAACAGGGTTAGAACTCTCTTAACGGCAGCCACCCGAGCGGAGTTTCAGCCAAGACCGGTGGCACAGCCGATTACGCCGCTTCGGAAATGTCGGTGTCGAGGATCGTCAGATTGCGGCCCCGATGCTTGGCCTGGTAGAGGCGCCGGTCGGCGGCACGCATCAGATCCGATACATTGGCATCCTCGCCGCAGACGGTTCCACCAATGCTGACGGTGAGTGGAATGGTGCGTTCGTCGACCGGCCGGAAACGGACCAGTTCGACTTCGCGCCGAACGCGCTCGGCGACACGTTTGGCCTCTTGCTCGGTGGCGCCAATCAGAAACGCGCCGAACTCCTCCCCACCGATACGGCCAAGCACATCGCCGCTGCGCACGCCGCGCTTGATCGCGCTGACGATCAGCAACAGCGCTTCATCACCAGTCAGATGACCATAGTTGTCGTTGATGATCTTGAAGTGGTCGGCGTCGATGATCAGAAGCGCGCCGCGGTCGGATTTGCGCCGGGATCCGTCGAGCGCGGCAAAGAAATTCTCGCGGTTGAGCATGCCGGTCATGTCGTCGCGGCTGGCCTTTTCCTCCAGCCGCCGGTGCGCGGCGGCAAGTTGCGCATGGGCGCGGGCAACGTCGCGATGCGCGTTTTTCAACCTGTCGCTCTGCCAGAAGGTGCTCGCGGTGGCAGCCCATGCGAGGACCAGAGGACAGAGCGTGGTGGTCAGCCAGATCGTCCGATTGACCGGAAAGCCCAGCGCCGGAACAATGATCAGCGTCAACAGGAGCGAGGCGGCGACGGAGGCGAAAGCGACGGCGGCGGATTTCAGAAGTATGCTGTTCATCGCTTGCTCCCACTGAACTGCCTCTGTGCCAGCAAGCCCTGAAGGCGACCTTTCGCGGATGGCTAAAATTTGAATCGTCGAACCGTTTTCGCCACTCTGGACGCGTATAAGTTGTGGATAATGCCTCTTCCAGAATTGGCATTTCGTGCCATAAGAAGCGCATGACCACGCAGCCTGATCCCACCCGCTTCGCCCATGTCACCGACTGGGTCTTCGACCTCGACAACACGCTCTACCCACATCATTCGAATCTGTTTTCGCAGATCGACGTGAAGATGACCGCCTATGTCGGGGAGCTGCTGACCTTGCCGCGCGATGAAGCGCGCAAGCTGCAGAAGGAGCTTTATCGCGAATACGGCACCACGCTGAACGGGTTGATGACCCGCCACGGCATCGACCCCGATGATTTTCTCGAGAAGGTCCACGACATCGACTATTCCTGGCTGGTGCCGGATCCGGTTCTCGGCGCCGCCATCCGGCAGCTGCCCGGCCGCAAGTTCATCTTCACCAATGGCGACAGGCGGCATGCCGAACGCACCGCGCGCCAACTCGGCATCCTCGACCATTTCGACGATATTTTCGACATTGTCGCCGCCGGGCTCAACCCCAAGCCGGCGCGCCAGACCTACGAGAAGTTCGCCGCACTCCACGCCGTCACCGGCCACAATGCGGTGATGTTCGAGGATCTCGCCCGCAACCTGTCCGTGCCGAAATCGCTGGGCATGACCACGGTGCTGGTGGTGCCGCGCAACTTCGAGCCGACCTTCGCGGAAATCTGGGAACGCGACGTGACCGAGGAAGACGATGTCGATTTCGTCACCGACGATCTTGCCAGTTTCCTGACGGCGATTGTGGAGGGGGTCCAGGAATGAACTGACGAATTGAAGAATTGACCCGGAGCGCCGCGATGTCAGTTCCTCAATTCCTCAATTCTCCAACTCCAGCCCTATTCCCCTAACTTGTAGAAACGGCTGATGATGCCCCAGGCCTCGTCGGCGGTGTCGACGAAGTCGATGATGTCCTGGTCGCCGGGGCTGATCGTCCCCTGCTCGGCAAGGAAGTCCAGATCGATCGCCCGTTTCCAGAACGATTTGCCGAACAGGATCACCGGCACGCGTTCCATGCGGCCGGTCTGGATCAGGGTCAGCGTCTCGAAAAACTCGTCCATCGTGCCGAAGCCGCCCGGAAACACCGCCACCGCCTTGGCGCGCATGACGAAGTGCATCTTGCGGATGGCGAAGTAGTGGAAATTGAAACAGAGCTCCGGTGTCACGTAGATGTTGGGCGCCTGTTCGTGCGGCAGCACGATGTTGAGGCCGATCGACGGCGCGCCGACATCATCGGCGCCGCGATTTCCAGCTTCCATCACGCCCGGTCCGCCGCCGGTCACCACCACGTATTCGCGATAATAGGACGCAGCTGACTGCTGCGAGCAGAGACGGGCGAATTTGCGCGCTTCCTCGTAATATTTGCTGTTTTCCTGCAGGTTCTTCTTCTGCGTCTCGTTCTTGGCCGCCCAGGCCTCACCACCAGGCTCAGGCAGGCGCGCGCCGCCGAACAGCACCACCGTCGAGCGGATGCCGCGTTCGGCCAGGATCATCTCGGGCTTCAGGAGTTCAAGCTGCAGCCGCACCGCACGCAACTCGCGCCGGGTCATGAAGTCTGGATCGTTCCAGGCCAGCCGGTAGGTGTCGGCGCGCGTCTGCGGCGTGTCCGGCACGCTCTTTGACCGCTCCAGATCCTCGTCCGAATGCGGCAGCGGGGTCCACCCCGCCTTTTCCATAGGAGTCATATGCTCTTTCCGTCCAAATTCTTCACTTGCGCCGTCCCATGACGCAGCCGCGATTGACCCTCACCTAGGCTTCACTTAAGCAGGTTCCGCGAAAGTGTCGCACGGTTTTCGCGACGGGAACCTGCCATAGAGCAAAGACCTGAGCAGACGAAGCGAACGACGTCTGCATAAGGTTCGCGCGACTCTCAAAACAGGTTAAGGCGCAGCCCCTTAACAGCTTGGTAATGGAGCGAATTCATGTCGAAGCCCGATCTGGCGAGCCTCGAAACGACCATTGAGAAGGCCTTCGAGGAACGCGACACGATTTCGACGGCGACACGCGGCGAGACGCGAGACGCCATCCAGACGGCGCTCGACCTGCTCGACCGCGGCGCGGTCCGCGTCGCGGAGCGCCAGGCCGATGGCAAATGGCACGTCAACCAGTGGCTGAAGAAGGCGGTGCTGCTGTCGTTCCGGCTCAATCCGATGGAGATCATCAAGGGTGGTCCCGGCGAGGCCGTGTGGTGGGACAAGGTGCCGTCGAAGTTCGACGGCTGGAGCGCCGTCGATTTCGAGAAGGCGGGCTTCCGCGCCGTGCCGTCGTCGATCGTGCGCCGCTCCGCCTACGTCGCGCCGGGCGCAGTACTGATGCCGTCCTTCGTCAATGTCGGCGCCTATGTCGATACCGGCACCATGGTCGACACCTGGGCATCCGTGGGCTCCTGCGCCCAGATCGGCAAGGACGTGCACCTGTCGGGCGGCGTCGGCATTGGCGGCGTGCTGGAGCCGATGCAGGCCGGCCCGACCATCATCGAGGACAATTGCTTCATCGGCGCGCGCTCGGAGGTGGTCGAAGGCTGCATCGTGCGCGAAGGCTCGGTGCTCGGCATGGGCGTGTTCATCGGCCAGTCGACCAAGATCGTCGACCGCGCCACCGGCGAGATCTTCTATGGCGAGGTGCCGCCCAATTCCGTGGTCGTCGCCGGCTCGATGCCGGGCAAGGCTTTTCCGAACAACGAGCCCGGTCCAGGCCTTTATTGCGCGGTCATCGTCAAGCGGGTCGACGCCAAGACCCGCTCCAAGACTTCGATCAACGAATTGCTTCGCGATTGATCTTTGCCGAAAACGGACGCACCTTCCGCCAGCGCGACAATGGGTCGCGCCTGACGACACGGAGGGGTGACATGGACTGGAAGTATCTGCTGACGAGTTTCGACGGTCGTATCAATCGCGCCAAGTTCTGGGCGGGCATTGGCGTATTCATCGTTATCGGCATCGTTGCCTTCATTCTCGACGCGATCCTCGGCACGCGTATCACGCTCGGGGGCGGCGGCCAGATCGGCATCATCGGCATCATCTTCGCGCTGGCATCGATCTATTTCGCGATTGCTCTCTATGCAAAACGCTGGCACGACCGCAACAAGTCGGGCTGGTGGACCCTGATCGGCCTTGTGCCACTCATCGGCGGTATCTGGCTGCTGGTTGAGCTCGGCATTCTCGAAGGCACCAGGGGTGCCAATCAATATGGACCGGACCCGCTTGCCTGACAGTTCAGACCTTACCTGGCTTTTCTTCAAAACCTCGGGCCGCGTCAGTCGCGCGGCCTATTTTCTTGGCGGATTGCTGGTCGCCATCTTCCAGGCCTTTCCCCTGTATCGCTTCACGCTGGTGCCCGAGGGCAGCCCCGAGAGCAATATGTGGTCGTTCATCTTCTTTATCGCCTTCATTGCCTCGCTGTGGTCGAACATCGTGCTGGCGGTGAAGCGGCTGCACGACCTCGACAAGCCTGGCATAGCGTCGCTGGTGCTGTTCGTGCCGGTCGTCTCGATCGTCGCCTTCCTTGTGCTTTGCCTGTTTCCAGGGCAGCCTGGGCCCAACCGCTACGGCAGACGCACCAACGCGCCAGCCGAACAGTAAGGCCCGCCGGACGTCATGCGCTACCGCACGCTTGATCCGAAACTGATCATCGAAACCGCCGAGCGGCTGGAAGGCCGGGTTGGCGACCGCTTTCCCGATGCGGGATTGCGCGGCGTCGCCGGTGAACTCGTCTCGCTGTCGCGCGACCTAGCCAAGGCGGCGAAAGCGCTCGAAGCGCCGATCTGGTGGCTGCGCGGGCTTATCATCGCCGCCTTCGCCGCCGGCGTGCTGGTGTTCCTGTTCGTCGGCACGATCCTGCCGCTCGACCGCATCTCTGGATCCGACGACGCGCTGCAGTCGGTGCAAGGCATCGAGGCATCGATCAACACCATTATCCTGGCCGTGCTGGGACTGCTCGCGCTGATCCGAACCGAGGAACGCATCAAGCGCAAACGGGTCTTTCGCGAGCTGCACGGATTGCGCTCGCTGATCCACGTCATCGACATGCACCAGCTGACCAAGGATCCGGCGGCGCTCTCAGCCAGTTTCAAGCCGACCACGCATTCGCCGGCGCGCATAACCAATGCCGCCGACCTCGCCCGCTACCTCGATTACTGTTCCGAAATGCTGTCGATCACCGGCAAGATCGCCGCGCTGTTCGCGCAATCGGTCAATGACGATGTGGTCATCGACGGCGTCAACGACATCGAGAACCTCAGCTCCAACCTGTCACGCAAGATCTGGCAGAAGATCACCTTGATCGAAACGCCACAGCGGTAGGCGCCGTCCCGTAGCGGTAGCGCGACCGGTCTCATCCGGCATCCGCGGTCATGCTCTAAGCGAATCTTAAGCTCCTTGGCGCAGCCTGCCAGGTGGTGACTTGTGTCGACCGGCACGGAGCGCTCGACTGGCATACGACGAACCATACACCGACATTTCGCCGGGCGAAGCGCGGAGCCTCGGCAGCCGCCTGTTCAGATGGTTTTCGGCACCGACCCGATTGGAGCCGGAAGCGGTTCGGGCAAGGCTCCTCGACACCACCTTCGATCGTAAATTCGCTGTCCTGTTCGGCACCATCAGCGTGCTGGTGCTTGCCGTCAGCGCCATTGTCACCACCGACGACTGGTGGCCCTATGCGTGGATTGCCGCCGACCTGATCCTTTTCGTGACACGTGTGCTGCTGATGCGGGCGTGCGAAGCCGCCCGCAAGCGGGACGCAACAGGGCCTCTGGGAGCGCTGATGGGGGCAGGCGCCGCATGGTCGGTGGTGTTCGGCCTCGGCTGCCATGGCTGCATTGCAAGCGGGCATATGGCGCTGGCCGTGCTTGCCGCACTCAACGTCGCCGGTGTCGTCGGCGTTGTGTCTTCGCGCAACGCGGCAACCCCGCGCTACGCCATATTCGTGATGTTGGCCGTCAGCCTTCCCTATTTCACCGGCGCGCTGTTTTCGACAGCCCCGGGAATGTTTGTCATCGGTATCCAGATGCCGTTCTATCTGACCGGCGTGATCATCGTGCTGCTGCAGAACCACGCGATCAACGCCCGCATGATCCGTGCCGAGCTCGACAACCGCGACCTGGCGATCAAGGACGCGCTGACCGGACTTCCGAACCGCATCTCGCTGCAGGAGATGCTGCGTTCCCTATGCCGCGACCTGGCGGCGCCGGCCGCCAATGGCGGCAAGCCGTTCGCGGTCTTGAGCATGGATCTCGACGGCTTCAAGCAGGTCAATGACGGGTTCGGCCACGCCATCGGCGACGTGTTGCTGCGCAAGGTGGCGCAACGCCTGGAGCGCACCTTCCGCCGTGGCGACATGGTGTTCCGCGTCGGCGGCGACGAGTTCGTCATCCTGTTGCCGGTGGCCTCCGAAATCGAGGCGACCTACCTGGCAAAGAGGGCCATCGAGAAGATTTCCGTGCCTTTCGATCTTGGCGTCGGCGCCACTGTCCGCATCGGCCTTAGCGTCGGCAGCGCCTTCGCCCCTGCCGACGGCGGCAACCCGGAAATCCTCGTCCACTGTTCGGATCAAGCGCTTTATGAAGCCAAGCGCACCGGTAAGGGCCGCTACAGGGCCCATATTCGGGTGAGCATCTAGACAGTCATGCCAGCTGTGACCGCGCCCGGCGCCAGGCCTGGCGATCCGCGTTTCTCCTGCTCCGCTTTCCGCACCAGCGTCATGATCCGCACGACCAGCGGCGCCGGCGTACCGGCTTTTTCGGCCAGCCGCTGGATCGCGCCTTGCAGATCATCGATCTCCGTCGCCCGGCCGCGTTGCAGATCGTCCCACATCGAGGAACGTGCCTCCGGATCGATCGCCAGCATCCGCCGCGCCAGGAGCTTGAACAGCCAGTCCGGCAACCTGAGTACCTTGGGCAGCAGCGCTGGACGCAAGCCGGCGATTCGCGCCGGCTCGATGCGGCTGGCCTTCATCGCCGCCAGTGCCTCTTCGATCTGACCGGCCAGGATCAACCGCCAGCGGCGATCGGCAAGCTCGGCCGCAAGCGGCAGGCCGGAGAGCGCCACCAGCGCATTGTTGAGGTTCATCAGCAGCTTGCCCCACAACACCGCCTTCATGTCGGCATGGGTCTCAACCGCGAAGCCATCAACACCAAGAAGGGCGGCAAGGCCGCCTTCGCCGTCTTCGATCATCACCTTGCCATCGCTGGCACGGTGCACACGAAGCGGCATCTCGCCGTCGGGCGACTGCACCACGTTGAACGGCACCATGCCGGCCAGCACACGCCGCCCCGGGAGCATGGCCCGCAGCCTGTCGGCATTGTCGACGCCATTTTGCAAGCTGACCGCCACGGCATCCGGTCGGGCATGGGCGGCAATCAGCGCCGCCATATCCTGCGTCGCACCACTCTTGACCGTGACCAGGACAACATCGGCTTTCTGCAAGGCAGCCGCCGGATCGGCGGTGACCACAAGCGCACCCGGCTTGATGACGCGGTCGCGGCCTTCAAGATCGGTGACCCGCAGCCCTCCCTGCAGCAACGCGGCTTCGATGCGTGGGCGCGCCAGCAGAATCACGGGCCGTCCGGCGAGCGCCAGACAGCCGCCAGCGTAGCAGCCGATGCTGCCAGCGCCGGCGACGACGATTGTTTCTTCCCCGCTTGCCATCCTGTCGCTCCGCACGAGCCCGCGACTATACGACATGAAAACCATATTGTCGGCGGCAAGGCTGGCCCTTATCTCTGGTCGTGACAGGCCTTGCGCTTTCGACTATCGCTTTTGCCATGACGCTGCCGACCGATCCCGCCGAAAACCTCGCCGCCCTTATCCGCTGCGCTTCCGTGACGCCCGCCGAAGGCGGGGCGCTGACCGCGCTGGAGACAATGCTGAAACCGCTCGGCTTCCTGGTTGACCGGCCGGTGTTCTCGGAGGACGGCACACCCGACATCGAAAACCTCTACGCGCGGCGCTCCGGCAACGGGCCGCACCTGATGTTCGCCGGCCACACCGATGTGGTGCCGGTCGGCGACGAAGCTGCCTGGACGCATCCTCCCTTTGCCGCCGAAATCGCCAAGGGCGAAATGTATGGCCGCGGCGCGGTCGACATGAAGGGTGGTATCGCCTGTTTCATCGCCGCCGTGGCGCGGCATGTCGAAAAGAGCGGTGGCCCGAAAGGCTCTGTCTCGCTGCTGATCACCGGCGACGAGGAAGGTCCGGCGATCAACGGCACGGTCAAGCTGCTCGAGTGGGCGGCGGCCAAGGGCGAGAAATGGGATGCCTCGATCGTCGGCGAACCGACCAATCCCGATGCGCTGGGCGACATGATCAAGATCGGCCGGCGCGGCTCGCTGTCCGGCAGCATCACCGTCAACGGTCGCCAGGGCCACGTTGCCTATCCGCAGCTTGCCGACAATCCGGTGTCCGGGCTGATGAGCCTGGTGGATGCCTTGCTGCATCCGGCCTTCGACAAGGGAACGAAAGACTTCCAGCCAACCAACCTGGAGGTGACCTCCATCGATGTCGGCAACCCGGCCACCAATGTCATTCCGGCCAAGGCGACGGCGACGTTCAACATCCGCTTCAACGACACATGGACCGGCGAGACTGTACAGGCCGAGATCCACAACCGGCTAGACCAGGCGGCGAAACGCAAGAAATACCGTAGGGGCAAGAAGACGCCTGTCGATTATGATCTCGTCTGGCGCGATCGGCCGAGCCACGTCTTCCTGACGCGAGACGAGAAGCTGATCGAGACGCTGAGCGGTTCGGTCAAGACGGTGGTCGGCAAGAAACCCGCGCTGTCGACCTCGGGCGGCACATCGGATGCGCGCTTCATCAAGGACTATTGTCCGGTGGTCGAGTTCGGGCTGGTCGGCAAGACCATGCACATGGTCGACGAACGCGTCGCCATCGCGGACCTGGAAACGCTGACCCAAATCTACCTGCGCTTCATCGAAGACTGGTTCGAACAAGGCGCATCATGAACATGCTCTCGGCGGACGAAACCCAAGCTTCGCTCATCGGCGCCTGGCGGCTGATGCTCGGCAAGGCCGATGGCCTGCGCCTGCTCGACCTCTCCGCCGACGGGTTCTGGAATTCGTTCTTCGCCATAGTCGTCGCGGCACCGGCGCTGATCGTTGGCTGGGTCGGCCTGGCCAACGAGATTGGCGATCCTGACGCCTTCGCCGGCCGGTTCAGCACGCTGCTGCGCCTGGCAACGGTCGATATCGGCTCCTGGGTGCTGCCGCTGGTTGTTCTGGCCCTGGTGGCGCCGCGCGCCGGCGTCGGCGGCCGCTTCGTCCACTATGTCGTGGCCAGCAACTGGGCCTCGGCCATCACCTCCTGGCTGATGCTGCCCTCGGCGCTGATCAGGCTTTTCGTGGCGCCTTCAAGCCAGGTATCAAGCCTTGTGTCGCTGTTCTTGTTCGCGCTGTCGATGGTGCTGACATGGCGGATGACCAACGCCACGATCGGCAAGGGCGCGGCGATCGGCACCGCCGTTTTCGTCGGCATGTTCATCGCTTCGCTGGCGGTGCTGTTCGGCCTGCAGATGCTGCTCGGCATCACCGTGCCTGACGGAGCCTAGAACCCGTCGCGATCTAGCGAAATCCTGAACCCTTCAAATCGCGACATGCGTTAGGCAACCGTTGTGTCCGCCCCCGGATAATCAACGCCAACGAGAAAAAGCCCGTCGGGCGGCGCCACCTGGCCGCAGGCTGCGCGGTCGCGCGCATCGAGCGCTGCCTTGAGTTGGGCAGCCGTCCAGCCGCCTTCGCCGACGCGCTTGAGCGAACCGACCATGGAACGCACCTGATTGTGCAGGAAGGAACGCGCCGAGGCCCGCACTTCGATCCGGTCCCCCGCCCGGCTCACGTCCAGCCGTTCAAGCGTCCTGACCGGGCTGTTGGCCTGGCACTGGGTCGAGCGAAAGGTGGTGAAATCGTGCCGGCCGAGCAGCACCTTGGCCGCCTCGTGCATGGCATCCGCATCAAGCCGCTTTGGCACCCACCATACCTTGCCCTTGTCGAGCGCGGCCGGGGC
>JBDSLV010000030.1:0-7311 GCA_039916205.1 Mesorhizobium sp.
TTGTAACTTGGATTGTGCCGGTTGTGATACGATCCACAGCGCGGCGGCGGACGAAAGACCGGAGACCCTTTGGGTGATCGAGCCCGTGGGAGAGCTTGGGTCTTCGTCCGCCGTTCCATCGAACCCGAACAGTCGCCTGGGCCGCAAGCGAAGCCCGATTAGGCAAGGATGGGACAGGATGGAAATCATTGTTGGCATCGACGTTTCGAAAGACCGGCTTGACGTGCATGTTTTGCCGAGCGGGAACGCCTTTTGGATCGGCAACGACCACGCCGGGGTAGAGGACCTGGTTCGGCGGCTCGCAGCTCTTGGCCCGTCCACGGTCGGGTTGGAGGCGACAGGTGGTTTCGAGAGGCTGGCAGTTGCGGCTTTAGCCGGCTCGGGCCTTGAGGTTGTCGTGCTCAATCCAGCGCAGGTGCGGGCCTATGCCAACGCGCTGGGCAAGCGGGCCAAGACCGATCCGATCGATGCTGCCGTGATCTCTGCCTTTGTCTGTGCGACCAAGCCGCAACCGCGCCCGTTGCCTGACGCCGAAACCCGGGCCCTGGCTGAACTCGTCGTCCGTCGGCGTCAGATCGTGCAGATGATCGTAGCCGAGGAGAACCGCGCCCGCATGATGAGTGCAAAGCAGGCGCGAAAGAGCATCCAGCGGTTGCTCGCCGCGCTACGGCGCGAACTGGCAAGCCTCGATGCCGACATGGACGATCATATCCGCAAGTCTCCAGTCTGGCGGGTCAATGAAAAGTTGTTGTCTTCCGTACCAGGTGTCGGTCCTATCGTCGCCCGCACCATGATCGCCGAAATGCCGGAGCTCGGCAGCCTCGACCGTCGACAGATCGCCTCGCTCGCCGGCCTCGCGCCATGGACCAGGCAGTCCGGAAAATGGCGCGGCAAGAGCTTCATTGGCGGCGGCAGGAGCCGCGTCAGGGCTGTCCTGTTCATGGCAGCCCTCGTCGCCATTCGCCACAACCCGATCCTCAAGGCCTTCCGCGATCGTCTCGTGGCGGCAGGCAAGCCAAAGATCGTCGCCGTCGTCGCCACAATGCGAAAGCTGCTCACCATCCTCAACGCAATCATCCGGGACCAAAGATCATGGCAAACCCCTTGACTGCCAAGACAGTCGCTCTCCCCTTGTGGGAGAAGGTGGATTGGCGCGCAGCGCCAAGACGGATGAGGGGTTTTGGACGGAGTGCCGTCGGTGCCGAGCTGGAACACCCCTCATCCGACCGAGCTTCGCTCGGCCACCTTCTCCCACATGGGGAGAAGGGAGAGCCATCCTAGATCAATCCCGACATGTCCGAAAACGCCATCGCCTTGCGCAGCACCTCGGCGAAGCGCTCGCCGGCTGTCTCGCGCGGGCCGCTGTTGTCGATCGAGGTGATGCCTGGTCCCGCCAGTTTCACATTGGCGCTGCGCGCCAGCCGCGCCAGCACTTCGCCGCGCGACTCGCGGCCGCGCATGGCCAGCCGCTCGGCCAGCACTTCCGGCGACGCGGTGATTTCGACAATGGCGAGATTGGCATAGCGCTCGCGCAAAACCGGGATGATGGCGCGCGAGACATTGGCGACGGCGACATGACCATTGGCAACCGACCAGTCGACGTCCGCCGGGATGCCGTAGCGCAGGCCATGCGCCTCCCAGGCAACGGCGAAAGCGCCGTCGGCTTCGGCTTCGATGAAGGCTGCCTCGGCCAACGTGTCGTGGTCCTCGCTGGCGGCATCGCTCGGCCGGGTGATAACGCGGCGTACGAACTCCAGCCGGCTCTCTTCGGCGAAGTGAATGCGGGCATAGCCGATCACTGTGTCCTTGCCGGCGCCGCTCGGCCCGACAACGGCGACGAAGACGCCGTCGCGGATCGGAAAGGCGGCACTTGCCAGCTCACGTTCGATCAATGCCGACACCATCACGCGACCCGGCGTCCCTGACGCCAGACGGTGCGAACGACAGGAACATGGTCGTCGACGCGCACGCGCACAAGGTCGGCGCGCCGGCCCTGCTCGATGACGCCGCGATCGGTCAGGCCAACCGCATCGGCCGGGTTCTTCGAAACCATGGCCACAGCCTGCGGCAAGGAAATGCCTTCGACCACATCGCCGAGGAAAAACGCGGACTGGATCAGGCTGAACGGGATGTAGTCGGACGACAGGATGTCGAGCAGGCCATCGCTGGCCAGCGTGCGGGCCGAGACATTGCCGGAATGGGAGGCGCCGCGCATGACATTGGGAGCACCCATCAGCACGCCGAGCCCGGCTTCCTTCGAAGCCCTTGCGGCCTCCTCGGTGGTCGGGAATTCGGCGACGCGGACGCCCTGCTCGATCGCTTCGTCGACATGGCCGATGGTGGCATCATCATGGCTCGCCAGCACGATGCCGCGCTCCTGGCAGGCGGCGGCGATGAAAACGCGGTTCGGCGCCGAGTTCTTCGCCGATTCGCCCATCCGCTTTTCGCAGAACAGCTTGAAATCGCGATCGGTCAGCTTCAGCTTGCGCTGATAGTAATAGGCGTAGGTTTCGAGATTGACGAACTGGCGCTGGCCAGGCGCATGGTCCATCAGCGATGCCAGCTTGACCCGCTCGTCACCGTCGAAATGGGCGAAGGCGTCCAGGCAGTCCGGCGCAGAAACCTCGCAGCGCAAGTGGATGAAGTGGTCGGCCCGCAGGCGGTCCTGCCGCACGCTGTCCTCGATCGCATCGGCCAGTTTGCGCATGTCCTCGGACTTCATGTCGGCGTCCTCGTCCATGCCGACGCGCAAGGCGTCGAGCACGGTGGTGATGCCCGCCGTCGCGACCTGCGCGTCATGGGCAAGCACTGCCGCGATCGGGTTCCAGCGCACTTTCGGCCGCGGCGCGTAGTGGCCTTCGAGATGGTCTGTGTGCAGCTCGACCAGCCCGGGAATGATGAAGTCGCCGCCCATGTCTTCGCCAGTGCGGCCGGCGCCGGATTCGATGCCGGCAATCAGGCCATCGCGCAGCACGATAGAGCCTTCGATGATCTCGTCGGCAAGTACGATGCGGGCATTGTGGAGAACAGTCTCGGCGGTCATTTCAGGCAGTCCTTGGTTGTCGGGCAGCTTTGTTTCGGGCGGTCTTCTTCAGGCGGTCATTCTGGCTGGGCGCCGCCCGAGTGCATGATGGGAAAGCACCATGAACGGCGCGCCTGGTTCGGTTTCGACAAACAATGTCAGGGCGTCGACCAGCACGGGTTGATGCAGCACGTCCGCAAACAGGCGGTCGATTGCTAGGCGAAGACGAGGGCTTTCCTGTGGCGCAGCCCGGCCGGACAGCGTCATGTGGAAGCGAAATGTCTCGAACACATAGGGATAGCCCCATTGGCAGAGATTGCGGAATTCGGCGGGCTTCAGCGAATCGGGGCTGCGCCGTTCGATTTCGGTCTCTGTCATCGGCGCGCGAAAACGATCGAAGTCGCGCACCACGTCATCGGCGAAGCGGTTGAGCGCCGGCAGGGCCCCATCTGTCACAAGGGCGAAGAACCCGTCGATCTGGCTGACCACAAGGCGTGGGATCGTTACGACAGGCGTTGCTTCGGCGAAGGCATCAAGGGCTGCGCGCAGCGAGGCTTCCGTCTCGTTCGCGGCCAGCCGGAACGGGGCCTTCAGCGTCGCGTGGAAACCGTAGCGGCGTGCCGAAGCCGTGTGGAACGCCACTTCCGCCGCCGACAGATCAGCCACCGCTTCGACCGGCCTTGTGGCGGCGCCAAACGGGTCGCGGCCGAGCCAGTTGGCGGCAATCCGCGCCAGCGGTTCGTCCTGCCGGGGGGTGAAGTAGATGGCGTAGCGCATGGAAAGTCCTCGTCAAAGCGCGACGCCTTCGAACAGGTCCGTGCGACGCGCTTCAAGTCCTTGGTTTATGCATGCCTTGCCCAAAAACCGCATTGCACATTCGGGCGACATGCATTGGCCCCGCTGCCATAGGCGATTTCCATGACGGATTGACGAAGCCTTGCCACGTTCCGATAACAAAACGGTGCCATTGGGTCATTAGCCGACGATTTTTTCGTCTTGGACCAGGCCGGCTTGCGCGGATGAAAACCCGATCAGGCCTTCATCAGCCATTCGTGCTCGGGCGCATTGTGGAATTTCCACGTCCGCTTCGGCCCGGCCATGACGTTGAGATAGTAGAGGTCGTATCCGTGGCAAGCGGCGCAGGGATGGTAGCCCTCGGGCACCAGCACGACATCGCCGTCCTCGATCGCCATCGCCTCGTCAAGCGCGCGGTGGCCGTTCTTGTCGGCATCGGTGTAGACGCGTTGGAAGGCAAAGCCCTGTGGCGGGTTGAGGCGATGGTAGTAGGTCTCCTCGAGATAGGACTCGGCCGGCAGGTTGTCCTGGTCATGCTTGTGCGGCGGATAGCTCGACGTATGGCCCCCGGGGGTGATCACCTCGACCACCAGCAGCGAGTCGGCGGGTTTGCCCTCCGGCAGGATGTTGGTGACATAGCGCGTGTTGGTGCCCTTGCCGCGCACTTCCTGGCCGAGATCGTCAGGCGCGATGACGCGCACCGGCAGGCCGCCGCTCAAGCCCGGCGCCGAGCAGACCGCGAGTTCGAGATCGGTGTCGGCCGTAACCGACCAATCCGATCCCTCGGGCACATAGACCGACCACGGCTTGCCTTCGAAGGGCGACATGCGCTCGCCGAGCAGGCCGAGTTCATTGCCGTCCGCCTTGGCTGTTCCCTTGCCGGTGACGAACACGAGGCAGACTTCACGATCATGGGTTTTGCCTGAGGCGCTTTCACCCGGCTTCAGCCGATGCAAGTCGAACCCGACATAGCTCCAGCCGGCGCTTTTCGGCGTCACATGAGCGATGCGGCCATGGCCCTTGCTGGCTTTGACGAGCAGTTTCGACATTCGGGCTATTCCTTCGGTTCGGCGTCGGTCGATGCCTTGTCCTCGTCGACCGGCTTGTAGAGGTAGAAGAACTGCCAGACCGCGTAGCCGGCGAAACCAAGGGCGAGCACGCCCCAGAATGGCGTGCCGGTGGCAAATTCGATCACCGACCAGACCAGGCAGACCGCGACGATGGCAACGCGCCGCCACAGCGGCCGGAAGAACGGGTGTTCATAATCTTTCATCGGGCCAAATCCGGTTTCACCAACTGGGCATCAGATAGGCTGCCCGCTGCAGGGAATCCAGCATTCATGCGTTGGGGAAACCTTGCGTTTCAACCGTGTAGCCAGCGGCGGTCATCACCCGCATCAGTTCGGCGTAGCCGACCTGCGCCATCTTCAGCGGCGGATTCTTCTTCGGATCCTGCTCGGCCTCGACCACGAACCAGCCTTCATAGCCGTGGCCGGCGAGCTTCTTCACGATGGCGCCGAAGTCGAGCGAACCATCGCCCGGCACGGTGAAGGCGCCAAGCGCGACGGCATCGAGGAAGGATTGCTTGCTGCGATCGAGCGTGTCGAGCACGCCCATGCGCACATCCTTCACATGCACATGCGAGATGCGCTTGTGGTGGTTGTCGATGGCGCGCAACACATCGCCGCCGGCAAAGGCCAGATGGCCGGCATCGAGCAGTAGCGGGATGCCTTCGCCGGAATGACGCATGAAAGCATCGAGCTCCGGCTCGGTCTCGACCACCGCCGCCATATGATGGTGATAGGACAGCGGCATGCCTTGTTCGGAGCACCATTCGCCGAATTCGGTCAGGCGCCTGGCGTAGGCCTTCATCTCGTCGTCCGACAGCTTCGGCTTGGTGGCCAGCGGCTTCGAGCGATCGCCCTGGATGGAGCGGCCGACCTCGCCATAGACGATGCAAGGCGCGTTGACCGCCTTGAACAGATCGATCATCGGCTGGATGCGATCCTTGTTCTTGCTCATGTCCTCATCGACCAGCGTACCGGAAAACCAGCCGCCGCACAGCGTGACGTCGGCCTCTCGCAGGATCGGCAGCATGATTTTTGGATCATTGGGAAAACGCCGGCCCATTTCCATGCCGGTGAAGCCGGCCGAACGCGACTGGCGCAAACACTCTTCCAGCGACACGTCATCGCTGAGCTCCGCAAGATCATCGTTCCACCACGCAATGGGGGACATGCCCAGTTTGGCTTTCAAGTCGTCACTCCAGTCTTAGAACAGTTCATTCTTTGGTGGCGCCGCCGCCCCTCATCCGCCTGTCGGCACCTTCTCCCCGTATAGGGACGGGGAGAAGGGAGAAGCTGCGGCGCCGGCGTCAGTCGCCAATGGTCTGCATCTGCCGCTTTTCGTCATAGGCCTTGCGCGCCACGTTGACCTGGCTGCGCGCGCTGACCTCGGGCACGGCGACATCCCACCATGTGCCGCCGGCGTCGGTCGAAACCAGCGGATCGGTGTCGATGACCAGCACCGTGGTGCGCGTGTTCTTCTTTGCCTTTTGCAGTGCATTTTCCAGGCCGGCGATCGACGGCACCTTTTCGGCAATGGCGCCAAGGCTTGCGGCATGGGCGGCGAAGTCGATATCGGGCAGAACCTCGTGGCGCGAGTCCTTCAAGAGATTGTTGAAGTTGGCGCCGCCGGTCGCCATCTGCAGCCGGTTGATGCAGCCATAGCCGCGGTTGTCGAGCAGCACGATGGTAAGCTTGAGGCCGAGCATCACCGATGTCGCGATCTCGGAATTGAGCATCAGATAGGAGCCGTCGCCGATCATGACGACCACTTCTTCGTCGGGCTTGGCCATCTTGACGCCGAGCCCGCCGGCAATCTCGTAGCCCATGGTCGAGAAACCGTATTCGGCATGGTAGGAGCCGGGCGCCCCCGCCTGCCAGAGCTTGTGCAATTCGCCAGGCAAGCCGCCGGCGGCATGCAGCAGCGTTACACCTGAACCCATGGCGCGCTGTACGGCGCCGACCACCTGCGCATCCGAGGGATAAGCGACGTTGGTCGAGGCAGTCACCTTGCCGGCATCGGCCTGCCAGTCCTTCTTGCCCTTGGCCGCATTGTCGGTCCATGCGGCAGGCGCCTTCCAGCCTTCCAGCGCAGCACCCAGTTCGGCCAGCCCCTCGGCCGCGTCAGTGACCAGCGGCAGCGCCCGATGCTTGCCGGCATCGAAAGGCTGGACGTTGAGACCGATGATGGTCTTGCCAAAGTTCTTGAACAGCGACCACGAACCGGTGGTGAAATCCTGCAGCCTGGTGCCGACCGCCAGCACCACATCGGCTTCCTCAGCCAGCCGGTTGGCTGCCGAGGTGCCGGTGACGCCGACCGCCGCCATGTTGAGCGGATGATCGTCGGGCAGCGAGGATTTGCCGCCTTGCGTTTCGCAGACTGGAATGCCGGCGCCTTGTACAAATTTGGCCAGTTCATCGGAGGCTTGCG
>JBDSLV010000031.1:0-3241 GCA_039916205.1 Mesorhizobium sp.
CACCGTTTCGACGATTTCACCGAAAAGAATTCCGCCTACACGCTGTCGCCGGCGACCATCGCCGTCAACCTCGACAAGGATTTCGAACCGCTGCACCCCAAGCAGTTGCGCCGCGTGGTGCTCGGTCCTTTCTATTCGGCCGGCATCACCGACAACAATTCGACGGTGACCGAGGTTCTGGCCAAGGTGCGCAAGCCCGAAAACGCCTGGCTGCTGACCTGGACCATCCAGGAAGTCTATTCCAAGGGCGAAAAGCCTGGCCGCAAGGGTCTGTTCTCAAGCGAGAAGACGACGCAGGAATTCTTCATCAACACCGACGATCTGGAAGCCGCGCGCCAGGGCGTCTCGAGCTACGAAAACCACGCACTGATCCCGCACGAGGCCTACCAGGCCCTTTACGCCGCAGGCGAGGCGCAGAAGATTTTCGCCGGCTACAAGGTTCACATCCTGTCCAACGGACAGGTCATCTCAGACGTCTGACCGCCACACCACGGAGCACCCTTCATGGACACCGGCCTGACCACGATTTCAGAAGCCGCTATCGAAAAGCACCGCGCCACCGCGCAGAGCTTGATCACCCGCATCGTCGTGTTGGAGGATCCCGCGCGCGAATCCGGCACCGCGCTTGCGGGCACCAACCGGCGCTTCGTCTCGACTGTCTCGGTCGGCTCGGTGCGCCGCACGCGCGAGGTCGAGCTCTCCAAAACCGTTGGCGCCATCCATCCGGACGACCAGTTGCTGACCATCGCGCAGCACACGCTTCTGTTTCGGGCGCGGCGCGGCGCGGCGATCGCGCTGGCCATATCAGATGTCTTCTCGGAGGGTTCCGACCTCGAAAGCCTGCAGGCGCGCAACGTCCGTGCGCCGCTTGAAGGCGACGACGCGGCCGCGTTCAAGAAGCTTCTTTCAGCCTCCGCCTACATCTCGGCCTTCAGCCTGGCGTCGTATCTGTTCCAGCTCATCGACAGCGATGGCGAGGCGCCCAACGACACGCAAGAGCCGGACTTCCTGTTCGACACGCCGCAGGACGCGGTCAAGTCTATCCTGGCCGGCCTTGACAAGGCGGTGGCCGGATCGGCTGACGATGCCGACCTGATGACCAAGGCGCGCGCCTTTGCCCGCGTTGCCATCGACGGGCTTCTGACGCGCAAGGGCCGCTTCGACGGCATCGGCCCGTTCGAGAACGCCCATATCCGCATCGAAGCCGACGACTTCACCCTCGACGGCTTTGACGTCGCGCCTGGCAAGCGGTCGAAGCCGCTGGTGATGACCTTCAAGAAGCCGGAAGAGGTCGTCGGCAACCACATTGCCAAATACCAGTCGGTCAAGCTCGCCAGGATGCTGATGGCCTATGATTTCGAGCGCGAGCTCAACCCTTTCGTCGAGCTCGGCGGGTTCCTGTTCACCTTCATTGGCGACGGCGCGCCCGGCACCGGCAAGACGACGCTGATCCAGATGATCGCCGGCCTCGTCAACGGCTACTGCCAGGTCGCCGGCTATCCCTTCGCCTACGAGAATTTCGGCGTCGACCAGATCTCGTCCTATCAGGGCAAGTCGGGCCAGAACTGCCGCCAGTTCATCAACAACGTGCTGAACCCGCGCATCATCGGCTTCGGCACCATCGACGACATTGACCAGGTCGCGGCACGCCGCTCCGACGACCGCGCCTCGGCCGGCCAGCAGGAAATCACCGGCGTCTTGATGGATGCCTTCGCGGGCGCGGCCACCGTGGTGCGCGGCAACTGCTCGTTCGGCATGTTTTCCAACTATCCCGAGAATGTCGACGATGCGCTGCGCCAGCGCGCCGGTGCCCGCTGGCTGGTCGACGGACCGCAGACGCGCGACGACTACATCGACATCTTCGTCCTGCTGGCCGGCAAGAACCACAAGATCCCGCTCGGCGACCACAAGCTCTATGCCGCGCAGGAGATCCAGCGTGCCGTCACCGAAGCCTATGAGGAGCATGAGAAGCCTCAGGAGGATGGGCTGATGAAGGTCTACGAGCGCTACATGAAGGAGAGCGGCGAGCCGAAATCGATGGCCGACATCGGCACCTACCTGCACCTGATCAAGGATGCCGAACCGCGTTTCACCGGCCGCGCCATCAAGAACGTCACCGACGCCATCAAGATGCGCGCCATGGACATCGAGCTTCCAGACGACTGGTTCGAGAAACCGGAAGCCTTCATGCACAAGGGCTACGATGAGAAGAAGGCGATGATCGAGGAACTGCGCGGCCCGTTCTCAATGGATATGGTCATGCAGGAGATCAACCGCTACGCCGACAGCGAGTTCCGCTATTCCGACAAGTCCGACGACGCGGCGGTGGAAAAGCTGCTGCGCGACGTGCGGCTGCGCGAACGCGCCGCGCGCGAAATGGAGGAAATGAAGAAAAAGGGGCTCTGGAATGCGTAACGGTACGCGATGAGCCCCGCCAAGAAACCCGACCTTCTGCGTGACAATGAGCTGATCTACGGGCGGCTGCTGACGATCGACGAGCCGCATCTCATCCAGCGCTACAACAAGGCTCTGGCGGCGTTCGGCAAGCAGCCGACGAAGCTGAAGAGTTTCCAGATCGACCGCACCGGCTTTTCGCCCGAAGTGGCCGAGGAATGCGGTGACTACGACTATCTCGATCCTGAAGAGGTCAACCGGCGCTTCATCATCCTGACGCCGTCGCAGATCGATCTGCCGGTGGTGCACACAGCCTTCTCCAACACATCGCAATTGATGTTCGAGTTCATGACCAAGAACCAGCGCGCTATCGACGCGCTGACCATCAAGGATGTCATCTACGGCGAGATCGAGGACTCCGTCCCCAAGGTCAACGACATCGAGGATCTGCTGTCGATCAACCAGGTCGAGTTCAAGGTGCTGTCGGCGGAAGACGTGCTTGGCAAGGCCGCAGAGCTCGGCAAGCTTGTCGATCGGCTGAAGCAGGAACCCGATGCCTGGCGCGACAACGCCATGCTGACCCGCATGGTGGAACTGGCCAAGATCTGCGGCGACATCCGCGAGAACGCGCTGGTGCCCGACCAGGTGATCTTCCGCCACAACGCCTACTGGACCAGTCACTTTGGCGGTCTCTACGTGTTCGTCGACCCCGACATGACAACGGTGATCAGCGATCCGGCGGCGCCCGGCTTTCGCCGTTCGCGGCCATGGCAGGTCAGCTACATCTCGATCAACGACGCCGACAAGGTGTTCAAGTTCCTCGCCTCCACCGGCCGCATCGAACTGC
>JBDSLV010000032.1:0-10148 GCA_039916205.1 Mesorhizobium sp.
CGATGGAGTCCTCCGTGCCGGTCCTATGCTCCCGGCACTGTTTGCCGCCAAGACCTAAAGGCTGCCCGGCTTTGGCGCAACACGCGAATTTCGGGATATGGCTCAGGCACTTCGCTTGTGGCGTGCCATGTGTGGCCATATATGTCGGTAGGATCCTCGCCATGGAAAATATCCGGTGCTGAAGAAGAACGACATTGGGCCGCAGGCCTATCGCGACGCGATGAGCCATTTTGCCGGCCACGTCCACGTGGTCACCACCGACGGCCCTGCCGGCAAGCGGGGCGCGACGGTGATCGCCGCGTGTTCGGTGTCGGATACGCCGCCAACCATTCTGGTTTGCCTGAACCGCGAAAATCCCAAGAACGAGCCGTTCGTGAAAAACGGCAAATTCGCCTTGAACACCCTGGCTTCGCACCAGGAGCCTCTGTCGATCGGCTTTTCCGGCGTCACCGGCCTGCCGGTCGAGGAGCGCTTCGCGCTTGGCGAGTGGGATGTCATCTCGACCGGGGCGCCGACGCTGAAGGGCGCACTCGCGGTGTTCGACTGCGAACTGATCGACACCAAGGATCTGGCCACGCATCGTGTGCTTTTTGGCAAGGTGACAGGCCTGCGCATGGGCGATAATTTGCGGCCGTTGATCTATCACGCCCGCGGCTACCACATTCTGGAAAGCGGGGCAGAGGTGTCCACGGAGAAGGAATGAGCGAGCTGGAACCGCGAGCCGCACCGCGGACGATCGACGAGACGCTCGATCTGTTGACCGGCGCGGACTACGTGGCGGATCGGTCGCTGGCGACCGTGCTGTTCTTGTCATTGCGCATGAAACGGCCACTGTTCCTCGAAGGCGAGGCCGGCGTTGGCAAGACCGAGATCGCCAAGGTTCTGGCTCAGGCGCTCGGCCGCCGGCTTATCCGTCTGCAATGCTACGAAGGGCTCGACGTCTCCTCGGCCGTCTATGAGTGGAACTATGCCGCCCAGATGATTGAAATCCGCATGGAGGAGGCGGCCGGCAAGGTCGATCGCTCCGACATGGAACGCAATGTCTTCTCCGAAAAATATCTCATCCGCCGTCCGGTGCTTGACGCGCTGACCGGCAAGACCGGAGCGGCGCCTGTCTTCCTGATCGACGAGCTTGACCGCACCGATGAGGCATTCGAGGCTTTCCTGCTCGAGATATTGTCGGACTTCCAGGTGACGGTGCCCGAACTCGGCACCATCAAGGCGGAAGAGCCGCCGATCGTCATCATCACCACAAACCGCACACGCGAAATCCACGACGCGCTGAAGCGGCGCTGCCTCTATCACTGGGTCGATTATCCCAATGCCGAGCGTGAGTTGGAGATCGTGCGCCGCAAGGTGCCGCAGGCTAACCAGCGGCTTTCGGCGGAGGTGGTTTCGTTTATCCAGAAATTGCGTCAGATCGAATTGTTCAAGGTGCCGGGTGTCGCCGAGACCATCGACTGGGCGGGCGCGCTGACCGAACTCGACAAGGTGGCGCTCGATCCAGAAACCGTGTCCGACACGATCGGCGTGCTGTTGAAATACCAGGACGATATTGCTCGCATCGAACAAGGCGAAGGCCGGCGCATCCTCAATGAGGTGAAGGCCGAGCTTTCGGCGGCGGAGTAGGGGCGATGAAAGCGCCGAGCCCCGAACCCAGGGAGGCCAGGCCGGACGGGCGCATCGCCGACAATATCGTCTATTTCGCCCGTGCCTTGCGCAAATCAGGCATGCGGGTTGGGCCGGCCTCGGTCAAGGATGCCATCGAGGCAGTTCTTGCCGCCGGCATCGGTTCCCGCGACGACTTTTACTGGACACTTCATGCCGTGCTCGTGTCACGTCACGAGGATCATCCGACATTCGACGAAGCCTTCCGGCTGTTCTGGAAATCTCGTGAGTTGATCGAAAAGATGCTGGCGATGTTTTCGCCGGTGGCGCCCGACAACAGGGAGAAGCAGAAGCCCCGCGCCGCCGAAAACCGTGTCAGCCAGGCGATATTCGAGGGCCATCAAAAGAACCAGCCGGTTCAGGAGATCCCCGAGATCGAGGTCGACGCCCGCTTCACCTTCTCCGGCAACGAGGTGCTGCGCGGCAAGGATTTTGCCCAGATGAATGCCGCCGAGATGGCCGACGCCCAGAAGGCGATTGCCCGGTTGCGGCTGCCCTTCGACATGGTTCGCACGCGCCGCTTCAAGGCCGATGCGCATGGCCGCCGCATCGATCCGCGCGCCATGATGCGCATGGCCGCCCGCACCGGCGGCGAGCTGATCCTGCCGAGGTTCCGTTCGCCGCGCGAGGTTCATCCGCCGCTGGTTGTGCTGGCCGACATTTCCGGATCGATGAGCCAGTACACGCGCATCTTCCTGCATTTCCTGCATGCGTTGACCGAGAAACGCCGTCATGTGCACACGTTCGTCTTCGGCACGCGGCTTACCAATCTGACCCGGCAGATGCGTCACCGTGATCCCGATGCCGCACTTGCCGACTGTTCGGCGGCGGTGAAGGATTGGTCGGGCGGTACCCGCATCGGCGACACGCTGGCTGAATTCAACCTGGTATGGTCGCGTCGTGTGCTGGGGCAGGGCGCGGTGGTGCTTCTGATCACCGACGGGCTCGAGCGCGATGATGTCGGCGGCCTTTCCGAAGAGATGGAACGTCTGCACAAATCCTGCCGGCGGCTGATCTGGCTGAACCCCTTGCTGCGTTTCGACGGCTTTGAGGCTCGAGCACGGGGCGTCAAGGCAATGCTGCCGCATGTCGACGAATTCCGCTCGGTGCACAATCTCGATGCGCTTGCCGATCTCTGCGCGTCGCTGGACAAGAAGCCGGCACACGCGGTCGACCCCAGGCGATGGATGGAAGCTGGCGCCAGGCGCGCTGCATAACCATATGTTTCCCTTGGACTATCTTATCCCTGGGAAAAACAGACTTTGGGAGAAACGGTCATGGACAACAGCGTCTACCTTGATGAGGCCCGCGATCCTCTGATCATCGCGGAAGGCTGGATGAAGGACGGCAAGGATGTTGCCATCGCTACCGTTGTCGAGACCTGGGGCTCAGCGCCACGACCGGTTGGCAGCCATCTGGTCATCGATGCCGAAGGCAATTTCCATGGCTCGGTCTCCGGCGGCTGCGTTGAAGGCGCTGTCGTGACCGAGGCCATCGACGTGATCGACAGCGGCAAGGCGAAGATGCTGGAATTCGGCGTCGCCGACGAAACAGCTTGGCAGGTGGGGCTGTCCTGCGGCGGCCGCATCAAGGTCTATGTCGAGAGACTGGGTTAGGTCAGCGCGGCCATGGACCCCTATGCCCTGAAAACCCTCAATGCCGAACGCCGCGCCCGCCGCGCGGCGATCCTGGTCACGGATCTTGGCGACGGGCGTGACCGCGTCGTGCGCGAAGGTGATCAGGTCGCTGGCGATCTCGGTGCCGCGATCGGCAAGGCCTTCCGCACCGGCAATTCGGGATCGGTCGAAGCCGAGGGCCGGACGTTCTTTCTCAACGCGCATCTGCCGCAGCCGCGCCTGGTGGTGATCGGCGCCGTGCATATCAGCCAGGCGCTGGCGCCTATGGCGAAGATATCAGGCTATCCCGTTGAAATCATTGACCCCCGCACGGCCTTTGCCACGCCGGACCGTTTTCCTGATGTCGCGCTGCAGGCTGAATGGCCCGAGGATGTGTTGAAGCGCCAACCGCTCGACAGCTACACGGCGCTCGCTGCGGTCACCCATGATCCGAAGGTCGATGACTTCGCGCTGAAGGCTGCACTTGACGCGAACTGTTTCTATGTCGGCGCGCTCGGAAGCCGCAAGACGCACGCCAAGCGCATCGAACGGCTGCTGGCCCTGGGCGCGACCGCCGACCAGATCGCCCGCATCCACGCACCCATCGGCCTCGACATCGGCGCTGCGAGCCCGGCCGAGATTGCCGTCGCCGTGCTGGCGCAGGTCATCCACGCCTTTCGCTCGCGCGGCCTTGAAGCCACCGCATCGGCTCCAAAATCGCAACCGATTTTGGAGAAGCACGATGCGTAGATTCGAAATGGTAGAGCGTCCTTTGCGCGTCCAAAAGGACGCGCGGCGATCCGCGGGCGTAGCGGCGTGAAATTCGGTCCGATCTCGATCGAGGCGGCGGAAGGTGCCGTGCTGGCGCACGCCACCACCGCAGGCGAACGGCGGTTCCGCAAGGCGCACAGGCTGAGCGCGGCTGATGTTGCGTTGCTGCGAGCTTCTGGCGTTTCCCAGGTGGTCGCGGCCGTTCTGGCAAGCGATGACCTTGGCGAGGATGCCGCAGCCCAGAAGATCGCAGAGAGCATGGTTCATCGCAACATAGAGGCGAAGCCCGCCGCGACCGGCCGGGTCAATCTCCACGCCAGGGCTGCCGGCATCTTCACTATCGATGTGGCGATGATCAACGCCATCAACGCTGTCGATCCGACCATTACCATCGCCACCTTGGCGCAGCACGCGCCGGTCGAACAGGATCAGATGGTCGCGACCGTGAAGATCATTCCCTTCGCTGTTGGCTCGGGCCTCGTCAACGACGTGACGGCGATCTGCGCCGGCGGCGAGATTTTTGCCGTCAATGCCTACCGTTCGGTGCGGGTCGGGGTCATTCAGACGGTGTTGCCCGGCATCAAGCCGAGCGTGCTGGACAAGACGCTGCGTGTCACCGAGGCGCGGCTGGCGCGCTCGGGCGGCAGGCTGACGGCTGAACGGCGTACGCCGCATGAAGTCGAACCGGTAGCGGCGGCCGCCGCCGCGCTGGCGCGTGACAATGACATGGTGGTGATCTTTGGCGCTTCCGCCATGAGCGATTTCGGCGATGTCGTTCCGGCGGCGATCGAACGAGCAGGGGGCACTGTCGTGCGCGCCGGCATGCCTGTTGACCCGGGCAACCTGCTGGTGCTCGGTACGCTGGATGGCAAGCGCGTCATCGGTGCGCCGGGCTGTGCCCGCAGCCCCAAGGAGAACGGCTTCGACTGGGTGCTGGACCGGCTGATAGCCGGCCTCGATGTAACGGCGAAGGATATCGCGGGCATGGGGGTTGGCGGGCTTCTGATGGAAATTCCGACGCGCCCACAGCCGCGTGAGCCCATGCCGGCGAGGGCCGAACTGAGGGTTGGCATTGTGCTGCTCGCCGCAGGCCGCTCCAGCCGCATGGGTGGGCCAAACAAGTTGCTGGCCCTGTTCGATGCCAAGCCACTGGTGCGCCGCGCCGCTGAGCGCGCGCTGGCATCGAAAGCCTCCGGGGTCGTGGTGGTCACGGGCCATCAGCGCGAGCGGGTACACGCGGCGCTTTCGGGGCTTGATGTGAGCTTTGCCGACAATCCTGATTTTGCCGAAGGCCTGTCGTCTTCGCTGAAGGCAGGCGTCGCCAGACTTCCAGGTGATGTCGCCGGCGCGATGATCGTCCTTGGTGACATGCCGGGCGTCTCGTCCGACGATCTCGACAGGCTTGTCGAGGCATTCCGGAAATCCGGCGGCCGCTCGGTCGTACGGGCTTCGCATGACGGCAAGCGTGGCAATCCGGTGCTTTTGCCGCGTTCGTTGTTTGCGGCGATCACCCATCTCGAAGGCGATACCGGAGCCCGCCATCTGGTCGAGGCCGAAGGGCTCGATGTCGTCGATGTCGAGATCGGCCAGGCAGCGGCCATGGATGTCGACACCCGCGAGGCGCTGGAAGACGCCGGCGGCGTGCTGCAGGATTGACATATCAGGGCCGAAGAAAGCATGCGTTGGTATGATTTCCAGAATTCACTACCCGTTCGCGGTCCTGCCGACCCTGCTTTCCTCGGCCCTGCTGGTTCTGCTGGCGGGTGGCATCGCCTGTGCCGATGCGCTCTCGCTAAAACCCTTCAAGGATGACCTCTTCGCCTATCCGGCAACGCTATCGTCCGGCAACAGCGGCGCCTACACGGTCATCGATTATCAGGAACTGCGCGACATCAATGCCCGTGACGAGGTGCCTGAGCGCCGCGTTCATGCCCAATACACCGATACCAGCGTGCGCAAGGTACAGCAGGACTTGCTGCTAAAAACCGATGCTGGGGACGTCAGGCATGTCGCCGTCGGCAGCACGGCAGGCGCCGGTATCATCGTGCTCTACCTGCACGGGCAGGGCGGCAGCCGCAAGCAAGGTGTCGATGACTTCACTTTCGGCGGCAATTTCAACCGCGTCAAGAACCTGATGGCCGGCAACAACGGCCTCTATCTCAGCCCGGATTTTCCCGATTTCGGCGACAAGGGCGCGGCCCAGGTGGCGGCATTGATCGATCACTATGCCGAACAGTCGCCCGGCGCGAAAATCTTCGTCGCCTGCGGCTCGATGGGCGGCGCACTGTGCTGGAAGCTTGCTTCCAGCAAGGATACAGGCGCGCGGATCAGTGGGCTTTTGCTGCTCGGCTCGCTGTGGGACGAAAGTTTCTTCTCAAGCCAGGCCTTCAAGCGTCGCGTGCCGGTCTTCTTTGGCCAAGGCAGCAAGGACCCGGTGTTCGCGGTGGAGAAGCAGGAAGTTTTTTTCCGCTCCATCCTCGCCAAGTCGAAAACCTATCCAACGCGCTTCGTCCGCTTTGAGACAGGTACCCACGGCACGCCGATCCGGATGACCGACTGGCGCGGCACGCTCAACTGGATGCTGTCGAAAGCGCCGTAGGGCGCGATCGATGTGCCGGTTGGATCAGGGCGCGGTGTTGTAGTCGACGATCGTCTGCGGGTTTTCCTCGCCATCATAGGATGCATCGACGTCGTACTGGACCAGCGAGAAATCGCCGTTGCGGAAAAGATAGGTGCCGGAGTCCGAGGCATCGCCGACACCGCGCCATTTGTTGAACGTGGTGATCGTGTGGGCGTCCTGGTCATAATCGGAATTGACCGCCCAACCGGTCGTATGGAAGCCAATCACCGTCACGCTCAACAATTTGCCGTCGCTGTCGTTGTTTTCGTAGCGGATATCGGTCTCCGGCTCGGCGAATTGCAACTGCCGCACGCCGTCCACCTCATCCGTCATGTAGTAGACTGAGCTTTCGTTGTAGGCAGCGGCCGAGCAGGAAAAATGAAACAGGCGGGTCTCTTTGTCGGGATCGCCAGTTGCCGCATTCTTATCCTTGTAGTGGATCGAAAAAACCTCCGGCTCATCAGCCAGGAATTGCTTGTCGCACTGGCCGCCATAGGTCGCCAAAAAAGCCTTTTTGGCTTGCTCCAGCGCCGTGTCCTTCTTCGGTGGCGGCGGCCCGTCACCGCAGCTTGGCGGCAGAGCTTCTTCGAAATCGGCGGTAGAAGGTTTCAACGCACCCTTTTCGATATGGATCGGATTGAAGGGCGGGGCCTGAATCTGGGCATTGACCTGGCGCAGCGTGTAGCAGCCGGCGAAGACCTTCTCGCCGCCATCCTTGTCTGTCGCCTTGATGGCGACCGGAACGTTGTAGAAGATGCTCCCCGCGGCTCCTTCATCGGAGACGGCGCCGGTTTCGACCTCGACCTTGTCCGTACCGTCATAACCCTTGACGAAACTGTCGAAGTCCTTAGCCGGCTTATTGCCACCGAAATAGTCCCAGGCCCGGGCGAATTCATGTCGATTGATGGCGCTATAGAGTGAGCGGACGACCGCGTCGGCGCTCGACCTGTCGTCGACATAAGGTGCCTCGGGTGCATCCTCGGCGGCGAGTGCCGCCTGGCCGGTCGTGGCAAGGGAGAAGAAAGCAGCCGCTGCGAAAAGAGCACGTTTCATCGGGAATCTCCACGGATGGCCGATTCTACCATCAGGATTGCGGCGGCGCGGTGACGCGGAACCGTTGTCATGCTTGAAGAATCGTCGGCGAAGGCGCTACGTCCTGCCGTCGGCGCTCCAGCCGGATAGGAGATTCACGTGACGATATCGATGTACGAGGCATCCGTGCCTGTGTTTTCCGCTCGATTGAAAGCGCTTTCCACCGTGCTGTCGACCGCCGAACAGAATGCGCTTGACCGCAAGATCGACCCGCAGGTGTTTTTGACGTCGCGGTTGGCGCCCGACATGTATGCACTAACCAGACAGGTACAGATCGCCACCGACCATGCCAAGGGCGCGCCATCGCGCCTCGCTGGCCGCGAGGTGCCAAAATACGAAGACAGCGAGGCGAGCTTTGCCGACCTGGAGGCACGCATCGCCAAGACACTCGCCCATCTCGCGACATTCTCGGCCGCGGATATCGACGGTTCGGACGACAAGATGATCGAGCTGAAGCTGGGCGGCCGTGAAATCACGATGCCAGGCACGCAATATCTGCTGCACCTGGCCATGCCGAATTTCTACTTCCACCTGACCACGGCCTACGACATCTTGCGTCATGTTGGCGTGCCACTGGGCAAGGCGACGTTCCTGGGCGCGCGCTAAAACCCTCAGACCATCGAGGTTTCCCGGCTCTTGTCGAGAAACCTCTGGTGCTTGCTGGACTTAGCGAATGGACATTTCGCGGGCGATGCGCGGAAAATCGGCAGGCTTGATGCCGATATCGGCGCGGTCGGAATTGCTCATCGAATGAAGCAGCGCCAGTGCCGCGCGGTATCTCAGATGTTCTTGCGGCCGTGGCCGCGCGAACATTTCAGTGAAGAAACCCATCATTCAGGCTCCTGGTTGGTCCTCCACAGCCCGCAATATAGGTGAATCGTGACGATTGTGCAGTGCAGCATTCGCATGCCAGCCATGTCCTGCTGATTTTTTTCGCCACATTCCTGTTTCGCGATGAAACTTTTGGCGGGAGCCGACCGTATGCTTCAACGCTGGCACATGGCCGGTTTTTCCTCGCCACTCCTGGCGAATTCCGGACTGCATGAAAGTGCAGTCCGGCTTTTTGTTCGGCTTGCCGAGCCCGCTTGCCTGACGGCCGTGCAGACAGCTAAATTCGTTAAGATCGACGGCATTCATTTTTAACGAGCCCGCTCTATGTTGGATTTCTCGAATACGCATGTTTGAGACAGGGGGAGGCTGACATCGGTACTGCGGCCAAACGCGATTTCGCGTCGTTGCTCGACGACCTCTTTGTCGAATCCGACAAGGTCGAGGACGTAGCTGCTCGTCCCTCCATTCCGTTCGACTACCTGTCCGTGGCTGACGAACTCCATTCGGGCCGCATCAAGGTCTCAGGCAGCAGCTTTGCCGCCGAGTATCGTGAGACGGGAGCCGACCTGGCGACCGAGTTCGCCGCGTTGCTCGATCATGCCAAGCTCGCGCTTGCCAGCGAAGAGCCAAGGCCTGAGGAAAAGCTGCCGCCGATCGATCCGGAAACGATCGCTGTCGAACTCGGCCTCGACAATTCCAAGTCGGCCGCGGATTTCAGCCGCATGCGCCGCAGCTTTGCTTTTTCGAACCATCCCGATCGTGTCGCGCCGCATTTGCGCCAGCGCGCCATGATCCGCATGCAGGTGGCCAACATGCTGATAGACGAAGCCAAGCGGCGCGCGCTGGCCGGTGCTCGGCGCTAGAAGCATCTCAAGATAACGAAAAGGTTGCGCAACAGGGCGCTAATGGGCTTGGAGACCGCCCGCGCGGTCCTGTATGCTGTGGCATCCTCCCAGCGCTGCGCGCGCTAAATTCCCCTCGGAGCTATAGTCCATGCATAAACGCCGTCTCGGTCGGACCGACCTTCTTGTTTCCCAAATCTGCCTCGGTTCGATGACCTGGGGCCAGCAGAACTCCGAGGCCGAAGGCCATGCGCAGATGGATCTGGCCTTTTCGCGTGGAGTGAATTTCATCGACACCGCCGAGCTTTATCCGATCCCGCCCAAGGCAGAGACCCAGGGTCGCACCGAGAAGATCATCGGCAGCTGGATGAAGGCAAAAGGCAACCGCGACAAGGTGATCCTGGCCTCGAAAGTGGTTGGCCGCACCGCCAACACCTGGTTCCGGGGCGACCGTCCATCGCAGTTGGTGCGCGCCGATATTTTCGACGCTATCGACAAATCGCTGACCAAGCTCGGCACGGACTATCTCGACCTCTACCAGATCCATTGGCCGGAACGGGACATTCCCTGGGGCTCCAATCCGACCCGCGTCGGCACGACGGCCCGCCGCGCCGATTCTGTCGGGGCGCCAACGGATGAAACGCCGATCGCCGAGACGCTTGCGGTGTTCGACGAGTTGGTGAAGGCGGGCAAGATCCGCCATCTCGG
>JBDSLV010000033.1:0-5995 GCA_039916205.1 Mesorhizobium sp.
TTCGAGGTCGCCCGCGACCACTGGTACCCGATGCTAGTGGTGGTTGATGAAGCGCAGCTGTTCGCGCCCGCAATCGCGGGCGAAGTTTCGGACGAGGCGCGCAAACTGTCACTCGGCGCCATGACCAACCTGATGTGCCGGGGCCGCAAGCGTGGACTTGCGGGCATAATCGCGACCCAGCGACTGGCCAAGCTCGCCAAGAACGTCGCGGCCGAGGCTTCAAACTTCCTCATGGGCCGCACCTTCCTAGACATCGACATGGCGCGCGCCGCCGATCTTCTCGGCATGGAGCGGCGGCAGGCCGAGTCCTTCCGGGATCTCGAACGCGGACAATTCATGGCGCTGGGCCCCGCCCTTTCCCGACGTCCGCTGGGGCTGCGGATCGGCCCGACCGATACGGCGCCGCGCAACGCGACACCACGCCTTATGCCGCTGCCGGAATCGGCACTGGAGGACGCACGCGCCATCATTCTGGCTGCTCCGCCGCCAGAGACCGTCCGGGCCCCGCGCCGGTCGTCGCCGGACCTGCTCGATCAACTCATGGCGGCGAAGTCCGCGCCGCTGGAAATCCGTCCCGAACCGGTGGAGCCACCGCTCAATGCCGAGGACCTCGCGGCGCGGCGTGACCGGATGGACCGCATTTTGCGCGCCGTGCTAGCGGAACCCGATGCGGGTTTCCGTGTCATTGGCGTCCTCTATCAGGAATTCGTTGTCCGCTGCCGGATCGAGGGTCTCGCATCAGCCATACCGGACCTGGGTGGCTTCCGGCGCTTGCTGACACGCGCCCGCGCCGGACTCGGCTCTGAAATGGCCGAGGATGTCGCATGGCAAGATGTCTCGGCCCGTGCCTCGCTTCTGCCTGAGGATATGCAGGGCGTCTTCATGATGATCGCCCGCGCCGCCAAGGAAGGTTGGCCATGCCCCAGCGATGCCGCGATTGCCCGCGCCTACGGTTCGCACTCGATGCGCCGGGCGCGGCGTCTGCTGACCTATATCGAGGAGCAAGGCCTCATCGTCTGCCAGCTTGACGGGACGGGCCGGCGCACCGTGACACTGGTTGAACTGGCCTGGGCGACCGCACCGGGCGACCCCAATGCCGAAGACCTGCCGGCAGAGCAGCACGGCATCCGCGCCGACCTAGCCTAAGGTCATTCGAAACAGGCGTCAGCGCCAGCCCATGGCCGGAGCGACCTGGGTCAGGATGCTCTCGATGACATGCGCATTGTAGTCGACGCCGAGCTGATTGGGGACGGTCAGGAGCAACGTATCGGCCTCGGCAATAGCCTCGTCCTGCTTCAACTGCTCGATAAGAAGTTCCGGTTCGGCGGCGTAGCCACGGCCAAACACGGCGCGTTTCTCCGGCTCGATATAACCGAAATGATCCTCGCTGTCGTTGTCGCCGAAATAGGCGCGGTCGCGGTCATTCACCAGCGCGAAGATGCTGCGGCTGACCGACACGCGAGGCTGGTGTGCGTGCCCGGCCGCGGCCCAGGCCGCGCGGAAAGCACGGATCTGTTCGGCCTGCTGAATATGCAGGGGCTGACCACTCTCAGCGAATTTGAGCGTCGAGCTCTGCAGGTTCATTCCGGCTTTAGCCGCCCATTCAGCCGTTGCGTTGGTGGCGGCGCCCCACCAGACCCGATCGCGCAAACCCGGCGCGTGCGGCTCAAGGCGCAGCAGTCCAGGCGGATTTGGAAACATTGGCCGAGGGTTTGGCTGCGCGAAACCTTGTCCGCGCAGAATCTCCAGAAGCACCTCGGCGTGGCGCCTGGCCATATCGGCGTCGGACTGACCTTCCGGCGGGGCGAAACCGAAGTAGCGCCAGCCGTCGATCACCTGCTCGGGGGAGCCGCGGCTGATGCCGAGCTGCAGACGGCCGCCGGCGATCAGATCGGCGGCGCCCGCGTCCTCCGCCATGTAGAGCGGGTTCTCATAGCGCATGTCGATGACCGCCGTGCCGATCTCGATTCGGCTGGTCCTGGCGCCGATTGCCGCCAGCAGCGGAAATGGCGACGCCAGTTGCCGGGCAAAGTGATGGACACGGAAATACGCGCCATCGGCGCCCAATTCCTCCGCGGCGACAGCCAGGTCAATCGACTGCAGCAGCGCGTCGGATGCCGACCGTGTCTGCGACTGGGAAGAGGGAGACCAATGCCCGAACGACAGGAAACCGATTTTTTTCATGGCGAGGCATTTAGCATGTGCGGGTTATGCCGCAAGGCAAAGAATGAAGAACCACGCCTCACTGTTACCATCGGCCCGAATTATGGGTTAGAAAAGCGCAACTCACTGGGCGGCTGAGAATGCGGATCAAGATCGTCGGAACCGGGCGTGCGTTGCCCGCTCAATGCTTGACGTCGCGCGATATCGAAGGGCGGTTTGGGCTCGTCCAGGGCCGGCTCGAGGCCGCCACTGGCATCGTTGAACGCTACGTCTGCGAAGGAGAATCGCAGATCGACCTCGCCTGCGCGGCGGCACGCCTGGCACTTGCCAATGCCGGGATAGAGGCCGATGCCATCGATCTTGTCATCGGTGGCTGCGGCGTACCCTATCAGCCGCTGCCTTCGACGGCGCCATTGGTGATGCAGCGGCTGGGGCTGGCCGACGGATCCGCCGCCGCCTTCGACGTCAACAGCACCTGCCTCGGCTTCCTCACAGCTTTCGAGACCGCTTCCCGCATGATCGACGCCGGACAATGCGAGACGGCACTGGTGTTCTCGTCGGAGGTCGCCTCGCGCGCGCTGCCCTGGAAAGAGCAGCCTGAAATTGCCGCGCTGTTCGGAGATGGCGCGGCTGCCGCTGTGCTGCGCAAGGCGGTACCTGCAGAGGGAAAAGTGCTGGCCAACCTGATGCGCACCTATCCCTCGGCTTATCAGGCCTGCAGTATCGGCTCAGGTGGCACCCGCTTCGATTTCCATCGCCAGCCGGAGGAATTTTCCCGGCATTCCCTGTTTCACATGGATGGCAAAGAGCTGTTTCGCGTGACGTCGCGCCATTTCAACGGCTTCGTCAGCGATCTCCTGGCACGGGCCGGTTGGCGGCATGAGGACGTCGACCTCGTCGTGCCGCACCAGGCAAGCCCGTTCGCGCTGACCCATATGGCGCGGCAGACCGGATTCGCCAGGGAAAAGCTGGTCGACATCGCCTCGCATCACGGCAACCAGATCGCCGCGTCCATTCCCTTCGCGCTCGACATCGCGCGCAGGCAGGGCCGCATCGCACCTGGCGCGAAAGTGTTGTTCCTTGGAACATCGGCCGGCGTGTCGTTCGGCGGCATGGCGCTGGAGGCTTGATGGGACGCGTGCTCGTCACAGGCGCCAGCGGCTTTCTCGGCGGCCATGTCATGGCGCGGCTGGCGGCCTCCGGCATGCCGGCACTTGCGCAAGGCCGCGAACCGCAACGCTGCGCCGCGCTTGAGGCAGCGGGCCACGCGGTGGCGCAATTCGATCTGTCGCAGCCTTTCGACACGGCAACCCACCGATTGTTTGGTGACGTCGAAATGATCGTCCATTGCGCGGCACTCTCCGCCCCCTTTGGCCGATTGGCGGATTTCGAGGCTGCCAATGTCACGGCGACTAGCAATCTTGTCGATTTCGCGCGCGAGCAAGGTGTGCGCCGTTTCGTCCACATCTCCAGCCCTTCGGTCTGTTTCGCCTATCGCGACCAGCTGGATGTCGCCGAGGACAGTCCCTTGCCCGATCCGGTCAACCACTATGCTCGCACAAAACGGCAAGCCGAGCAGATCGTGCTGGCGGCGCCCGAAATCGGGCCGGTGGTGCTGAGGCCACGCGGCATCTACGGCGCCGGCGATCGTGCACTGCTGCCGCGCCTGTTGCAGGCTGCACAGCAGCGGGCTTTGCCGCTGTTTCGCGACGGCAAGGCACGCATCGACCTCACCCATTTCGACGATGTCGTCGATGCGGTGATTGCGGCGCTATTTGCCGGCAGTGGCGCCGACGGGCACATCTTCAACGTCTCGGGCGGCGAGGTGCTGCCAGTGCGCCACATCGCCGACGCCGCATGCCGACGCGCGGGCGTGCAGGCGCGGTGGCGCGAAAAGCCGCTGTGGCTAGCAATGCTGGCAGCCGGCGCAATGGAGACGATGGCCTTGCGGCTGCCAGGCCAGCCTGAGCCGCCCATCACTCGCTATGGCCTTGGCCTGTTCGCTTATGCCCAGAGCCTCGATATTTCCAAGGCGAGCCGCATTCTGGGTTGGTGTCCAAAAGTGTCGTTCGAGGAGGGGCTGGATCGGACCTTCGGCGAAGGCCATGCGGCTTGGGGAGCAGCCGCGTGAAGATCGTCTTTGCCAACAGCGCATGGGTCAATGCCGCTGAACGGCTGATCCTGCGTGGCGGCAGTTGGCGAAGCGTCCGGCTGCGGGTCCGCTATGGGCTGATCATTCACCCCAAGGCCGGCCCGGTGCTCATCGATACCGGCTATACGCCGCACGTGACCAATGGCGCCGATCGGGGCGCCGCGCTGCGCTTCTATGGCGCGGTGCTGAAACCCGAGCTCAATGCGGCCGAACAGCCGATACCGGTGCTGGCACGCTTTGGCTTCGCGCCGCGCGATGTGCGCGCTGTCATCGTCACGCATTTTCATGCTGATCACATCTCCGGCCTGTCGATGTTTCCCGACGCCCGCTTCATTGCCAACGACGCTGCCTGGTCGCGACAGAAGCAGAAGACCGCCTGGCAGAATCTGCGCCATGGCGTGTTCCCCGAGTTGTTTCCAGCCGATTTCGAAAACCGGACGGATGGGCTGTCCGCCAAGACGCGAATTGAACCACGCGGTGACATCCCCGGCGGCGCCGATCTGCTCGGCGACGGCAGCATTGTCGCGGTCGATCTGCCTGGCCATGCGGACGGCCAGTTCGGACTGCTATTCCCTCAACTGGATCGCCCCCTGCTCTATGCGGTCGATGCGCAATGGCTGCTCAAGGCGCTGGTCCAGAAACGCACCCCTGGGTACCTGGCGCGGCTGCTGGCCGAGGATTTCGCCGCGATCGAGCCAAGCAGCGCAACCCTGCGCCGTTTCCTGGCCGCCGGCGGCGACGTCATGTTCTGCCACGACCCCGAAGTGACGCCCTACGACCTGCCCTCGGTGGGCGGATGAACGGGCTGGGGGAAGCCATCCTGTCGTTTGCCGTTACCCAGTGGGTATCGCGCAAGAGCCGCAAAGGCTTTGAACGCTGGCAAGCCCGCACCTTGCGCCGCTGGCTCGATCGCGACCTGCCACGCGCGCCGTTCTACGGCAAGGCGCCCCAAGAGCTCGGCGACTTGCCCATCGTCGATAAGGCGCTGCTGATGGAGAATTTCGAGCGCTTCAACATCGCTGGCGTGTCGGCCCGCGATGCCTGGGCCGCCGCTTCCACTGACGGCAGGCTTGGCGAATTGACCGTTGGCGCCAGCACCGGAACATCGGGGAATCGCGGACTGTTTGTTATTTCCGAGGGCGAGAAATACCGTTGGCTGGGGACGATCCTGGCCAAAACCATTACCGATCTGCTGTGGCGCCGGCAACGTGTCGCGGTGATCCTGCCGCAGAACACCGGCCTTTATGACAGCGCAGCCAAATCAGGGCGCATTGACTTGCGTTTCTTCGATCTCAGGCTTGGACCTGAGCACTGGCGCACGGCGCTTGAGGATTTCGCGCCGACCGTGATCATTGCACCGCCAAAAATGCTGCGCCACTTCGCGGCCAACCGTTTCAAGCTTGGTCCGCTACGCGTCTTCTCTAGCGCCGAGACGCTTGACCCGGTCGATCGCCCGCCGATCGAGGCCTTCTTTCGCTGCCCCCTCGACCAGATCTACATGGCCACCGAGGGTCTGTTCGCGGTGACCTGCCGGCAAGGCGGGCTGCATCTGGCCGAGGATTCGGTGTTCTTCGAATTCGAGCCGGCTGGCGACGGCTTGGTGACGCCTCTGGTCACCGCCTTCCGCCGCCAGACACAAATCATGGCGCGCTACCGGATGAACGATCTGCTGCGCCTGTC
>JBDSLV010000034.1:0-5914 GCA_039916205.1 Mesorhizobium sp.
AAGGGGTTTCGCCTGTCGCGGCGGCTGCTGCTGGGCGCGGCGGTGGTTGGCGGCGCGGTGCTGTGGGGTGGAAACACCGTGGCGCGGCTGGCGCGCGGCCCGTCAGGGCCGAAGAATGCCGGACGCATCGCCGATGTCGACGGCATTGCCCTGCCGCTGAAGCCGCTCGTCAACGCACCGGCCTATGACCCGTTGCTGCCATGGTCGGCCAAGGGCGGCGACCTCAACGATGCCAGCGGCCTGTCGATGACGCCGGTCTATGGCGTGGTCGAGGTGAGCGAGGAAGACCATATCGCCAAGGCACTGGCCTTCGCCCGCGCCAATGGCCTGAAAGTGTCGCTGGCCGCGATCCGCCACTCCATGGGAGGGCACGCGTTTGACGACAACGCATTGGTGCTCGACCTCAGAAAATTCAACAGGGTCACGGTCGACGCCGCCGCCCGAACGATGACCCTGCAGCCCGGCGCACGCTGGCACGACATCCAGAACCTGTTGCATCCGCGTTTCGCGGTGAAGGCGATGCAATCGACCGATATCTTTTCGGTCGGCGGCTCGCTGTCGGTCAATGCGCATGGCATGGACCATCAGGCAGGCTCGGTCGCCGGTTCGATCCGCTCGATGCGGGTAATGCTGGCCGATGGTTCGGTAACGACCTGTTCGCCCACCGAAAACACCGACCTATTCCGTCACATCGTCGGTGGTTACGGCCTGTTCGGGGTGGTGCTGGAGGCGACGCTCGATATCGTCGACAACACCGTCTACCGGACATCGAGGGAGATCATCAAATCCGATGATTTTCCAAAGTTCTTCGCCGAGGTGCTGGAGCCGAACAAGGATATCGGCCTGTTCTACGGCCATCTGTCGACGGCGCCGGGCAATTTCCTCGAGGATATGATCGTCTACCGCTACGACAAGGTTGCCGACCAGCCGCCGGTCGGCCAGCCGGCAATTGGCGAGCCGGACGGGGTCGGGCTGAAGCGTGTGATCATCAACCTGGCGAAATGGGGCAGCCTGTTCCAGGAATTGAAGTGGTTCACCGAAAAGACGCTGGAGCCGAAATTCGAGAGCTGCACGGTGCCGCGTACGTCAGCCATGGCCGAGGGCGAGGCCTGTCTCGTCACGCGCAACAACCCGATGCACGATTCCGTGCCTTATCTGTTCAACGACCTGATGGATGAGACGGACATTCTGCACGAGTATTTCATCCCGCGCGCCGCCTATGTCGGGTTCATCGGGGAAGCCCGCGAGATCCTGCGCAACCAGGATCTACCGGTGCTCAACGCCTCGGTGCGCATCGTTCACAAGGAGGATGTCGCGCTGACCTACGCGCCGGAGCCGGCCTATTCGCTGGTGCTCTACATCAACCAGCCGACCGATGCCGACGGCAATGCCAGGATGCGAGCGCTGACACGGGCGCTGATCGATGTGACGATCAAGCATGGCGGGCGGTTCTTCCTGCCCTACCAGCTGCATTACACGGCCAAGGAGTTGCTGGCATCCTATCCGGAACTGCCGGCCTTCCTTGCCGTTAAACGGCAATATGACCCGACGGAACTGTTTTCCTCGACGTTCTACCGTGCCATCAAGGCGCTGAGCGGGGTTGCGTAAGAGACGACAGGAGAAGTCATGCGGATCAGATCAACGGCGGCGGCACTCGCGTTCATCGTGCTGGGCGCCGGTTCAAGCCAGGCGGAAGACCTGAAGGCCTTCAAGCTGACGATCGACGGCGTGGCGGTGGACATCAATCCCGGCGAGAGTGTCGATGTGACCTTGCCTGGCGGCAAGCAGACCAAGGTGACACTCGACAAGAACGACTTCGCCACCTTTTCCGGCGAGAATTTCTCCTTCGTGCATCCGAGCGACATTTCGGTCACCAAGACCGCTCTCGGCGATCATATCACCCAGTATCTGATGGCGTCGGCGCTGGGGACGATCGTCATCGTGCAGGAATATGGCGAGATGAATCCGGTGTCGCTCAACCAGTTGATGCTTCAGGAGATGACCAAGGAATCCGTGCAGGCGGGTGCGAAGCTGACGCAGGAAGCGACGACGCGCAAGCTTGCGGACGGTAAGGAGATGACCGGCCTTCGCGCCACGGTGAAGTCGCGCACCGACAGCGCCGATTTTGAAGTTGTCAGCTACGGCACGACCGACCAGGGGATCATCCTGGTCACGCGGCTCGCCGGCGAGAGCGCACCAGCCGAAGCCTCGCTGATCGACAGGTTCTGGGAGAGCCTGAAGATCAAGCTCTGACGACGGGCGGCCTACAGCCCGTCCGGCATTTTCGACGCCAGCCAGTTCGCCGACCGCCGGGCTATGCTGACCGTCGCCAATGCGGCGCGGCCAAGGTCGGTCTTGACCACGGCGTAGCCATTCTTGGTGCGATAGAGCACACCGGTTCCGCCACCGACCACCGCTTCGTAGGCGACGGGCCGGGCCGCGGCCGCTTCCACGGCCGTGGTTTGCGCGCCAACGGAAACACTGGGCCGATGACTCAGCTCCGGCGGCAGCGGGTCGGTGGTCTCGACAACCCGGCTGGCGGGCTTCAGCTCCGGTCCCGATGCGATGGCGGCAAGTTTCGAGGACGACGCCGAATGGGCGGGGCGGCAGATGCCCGAGATCAGCGGATAGTTGAAATTGCGCTCGTGCAGCATCTGGCTTTTCATCGCCGCTTCGCAATCGGCGATCGTCGACCATTTGGCCGGCGTCTCGCCGATATATTCGCAAAGCTTCGCGTCGCAGTCGCAGCCAACAATGGTCATGGCGACAAGGGCGGTCTTGATCACGGTCTTGTCCCTTCGAGATGCCCCCCGGCATATCAAAGCGATCCATCGCGCGCGAACAAGGCGGGATTTGGCCGCGATTGTGGAATGAGCGTGGCGAAGCGCCTGAGACCTCTGATCGCCGCCAGCCGTGGCCGAATTGCCTCAGTAGTCGTAGACGTGTTCGAGTTTCGCGCCGGCCTTGGTCAGCGCCGGCAGCACGAGATGCAGCTTGCGCACGGCGACGGTCAGCCCGGTTCGGCGCATCTCCGGTTTGGCCGGCAGCGGATAGCTGAACAGTGCTCGGGCACCGTCCGGCGTGGTGACCGGATCGGGCGACAGAACGGTCATCATGATTTCGTCATTGCCGCCGATTTCGACGAAGGACACGCCCTTGTCGATGAGGCGCTGGATCATGTCGGTGAACACCTGATAGCGCTTGGTGACGAAGACGGTGCCGTCCGCGCCAAGATCGCGCTCAAGCAAGGTGTCGGCTTCGTCGCGGGCGGCTTCGCCGACCGGTCCCTTGGCCCAGACATGAATGTCGAGGAAGGCCGGATCGGAGGTCGCGGCAAGCGCCTGTTTGATCAGGTCGGCATAGGCTTGCTTGATGGTGTCGGCGAGGCCGAAGGCAAGCTTGCGTTCGCCGCTGCGCACAGTGCTGTCGCCTGGCGCCGGCTGCACGGCAAACAGGCCGGCACGCTTCTCGGCATAAGGGAACTGATACCACGGCACCTGGTCGAGGAAGGCCGCATAGTCGGCCGCCACCTTGGCCTGGTAGATGTCGGCCGCGGTGCGCTTGCCGGCCATTGCCTCGGTGATGCGGCCGGCCGTGTTCTCATAGGCCCATTGCAGGGCGTGCTCGATCGTGTGGCTGGTGCCGATGATGACCAGCATCTGATGGTTTTCGAAGTTGAACTTGTAGGTGGAACTGGCGCGGATCACCATCGCGTAGTCCTGCCAGAAGCGGCCGATATAGGCGAAGTAGGGGAAGCCGCTCGGCTGGTTCTTGTCGACGAAGCCGGCATATTCGCGCGCGGCGTAGACGATCGCCCATTCGGGATAGGTCAGAAATGTCGATTCCTCCGGCCGCTGGTAGCCCGGGATTTCGGCCCGGACCCTGTCGGCAAGCGCCTTTGGCGGAGCGCCTTCGGCAATGCCCGGCAGGGGCGTGGTATCCAGTGACGGCGTCGTCAGGAAACCATAGGCGAGCCCTGCGATCGGGATCAGGATGACGATGACAACCAGCCAGAGGATCGTCTTGATGATGCGCCTTAGCCAGCGGAACAGGAACATGGCCGGTCAGGCCGTGGCGAAGTGGTCGTAGATGCGCTTTGACAGCCGGAAGCCGACATAGACGGCGAAACCGCCAATGACGATGTGCGGCAGGTTGGCGAAGAAGCGGGCAGGAAACTCGATGTCGTTGAAGGAGCGGAAGCCGTTGATGAAGATGCCGGCGTCGAGGCAGCCTGAACCGGTGATCAGGCCAAGCAGACCGTCGAACAGGTAGACCGAGCCGAACAGCTTGAAATAGAACACCGCCTGCCGGTGCGAGATGAAGGCGGCGGCCAGGGCCCAGACGCCGGAGAAGGCGTGCAGCAGGTCGTCATACCATTGCAGCGAGAACAGGCCGAACAGATTGCCGCCGGCATCGTTGAACGCCGGTATGTAGCCGATGGCGACAACGCCGAAGAACAGGAAGGCATAGGCGACGGCAAGCTTCTGGATCAAGGTCATGAAGTATCCCCCTTCAAGCAGACGGTTTGGAAACTCTACTCCGGCGGCCATCTGACGGAGCGAGTTTCGAAACAGTCCTAGAGCCCATCGCAAAGGGACTCTGACAAGGCGATACTAACCGATTTTATCGCGCGGTGAAGCGGCTCAGGCAACTTTGCCGGGGAAGAACCGCGAGGGGCAAAAAGACAGTCGGCGCCGGGATCTCTCCCAGCGCCTCCCTGTCAGATCAGGACACGGTCGCGGCAGCAACTTCCGTAAAGTCGTCGCGCCATGCCGGCCTTGATTTTGACGGTCCTGCCAGCCGCTGCCCGAAGGCCTCGTCCGTTCCAGACCACGCCGGTCTTGGCCCTTGCGGGCTTTGCCCTGCGCACCATCGAAGGTTTTTGCCGTCCTTCATGGCAGCATCGGTCCGCCGTTGGCGTTGGCACGCTTTCCGCGGCCCCGTAGGTCTCGGCTTCCATCTCTTGAACAGGCAAGCCTGCTCTTGATCGGGGCCGTACGGGCCTCAGGAAATCCGCCTTTCACTTCGCCTTTCGGCTTGGCGATCGGTAGCCGCCTGAGATGGGTTAAACCTACGCCGGGTAAGGGGTTCGCGAAACCGCGGCAGGCCTGTGGATAGCGGGATTATCGGGGACGGATCGCGGCGGTGACGTAGATTCCCGCTCGATGGCCGATCTGGCCATTTCTGGGGCCATGTGCCGTCGCCCGATATTCCGTCTTGCTCCGCTGGGCGGCGCGGGCTTCAATGCCGGCAAAGGATTTGAAAGCCTCGTCTGGCTTCGAGTTTCCTTGGGGAGGCTATAGTTGAAAGTCGGGGTGGTTCTCAATCCGATAGCGGGCGGCGGCCGGCTGAAACGGCAATGGGCGGAGGTTGCCGCCTCGCTGAAAAAGCATTTCGGCGAATTCGAACTGCGCGAGACGCAGGCCGAAGGCGACGCTGAAAGACTGGCGCTCGACCTCGCGGCCAGCGGCTACGATCTGGTGATCGCGGCGGGCGGCGACGGCACCGCCAGCGAGGTGGCCGACGGGTTGCTGCAGGCCGCCATGGAGAGTGGGCGGGCAACCGAGCTTGGTCTCCTGCCATGCGGCACCGGCATCGACTTCGCGCGTGGGCTCGGCCTGCCGCGCGACGTGGACGCGGTGCTGAAACGGATCGCCGAGGCCAAGGGGCGCAAGGTCGATGCCGGGCGCATCTGCTACATCGACGACCATGGCGCGCTGGCCAGCCGGCATTTCATCAACATCGCCAGCCTCGGCCTGTCGGGCGCCACGGACCGCGCCGTCAACTCCGACAAGCGCAAGGGCAAGATGTCGGCCAAGGCGCTGTTCCTGTGGCGCACCGTCGTGGAGTTCATTCGCTACCGGTTCCAGGACGTCAGCATCACCGTGGATGACGGCGCACCGGTCGAAGCACG
>JBDSLV010000035.1:0-21069 GCA_039916205.1 Mesorhizobium sp.
AAGGCCGAACGCCTCCAGCCTGCGCAGGCGCCCGACCTTGAAGATGCTGAATTCGTCAGGCATGCGATCGGCGAAGGGCGCAAGATCGATGACGCCATCCTCACCAGCATCGCGCATCAGCTGGCGGTCGAGCCCGGTCCAACCCTCCGCATCGACCTGTCGCTCGACATGCTGGCGGACTTCGAGATCGGAGCGGGGGCCGAGTTCGCGCGTAACCAGGTCGCTGGCGCGGTCACGCATGCCGCGGCTGATGTAGTCGCGCGAGATCACGAGGTCGCGGCCGTCATCGCCCCGGCCGCGCAAGATGACGTGGATATGCGGGTTGTCAGTGTTCCAGTGATCGACCGCAACCCAATCAAGCGATGTGCCGACATCCCTTTCCATGCGGCCCATCAAGTCACGCGTGAACGACTTCAGGTCCGCCATTTCCGCGGCGTCCTGCGGCGAGACGATGAAGCGGAAATGATGCCGGTCATCCTTGCAGCGCTCTGCGAAATCCCTGGCCGCGACATCCTCGGCCTCGGGGCCGAACATGCGGGCTTTCTCGCCGTCGCGCGTCACGCCTTCGCGCTGCAGATAATTGAGATGGGTTGCCAGCGGCGGAGCGCGTTTCGAGTGGCGGACCACGCGGGTCTTGATCACCGTGACGCGGGAGCGGCTGGTCAGCAAGCGATTGGCCTGAATGCTGGCCGCCCTGCCCCGGCCAAATTGCGAATGACTGGCGGGCCGGATCCGGCCGGAGCGCGACATGCTGCCGCCAGCCTTTTGCGCGGCGGCAAGCGCCTGGGCGATGAAGGGGCGCGAGGACTGGGACCGCGTCGAGCGGACGCGGCCCGGACGGATGCGGAAGTCGCGCTCATCGGCCATGAAGATCGCCCGCAACGTGCAATGATCGCTGCAGAAACAACATCTTGTCTGGCTCCGGCACGTTGCACCGAAGCGCAGCAATGTGCCGAACGACGCGAAAACCCCAACAAAAACAACCGACCGGCCGGCGCACAAGGTGCGCCCTTTTATCTCGCCATCCATCGGTTGTTGGGTCGTGGCCTCTCCATCGCGCACGCCACAACGCCCAACAGGACGCCCTGGCGCGAATTGAGATCAGATGCTTCATGGTGCCGACGTCCCGACATCGGGACCGCTGAACAGTTCGCGCGGCCGCGAACGGGCCGAAAAAAGATCGCCCGCCCGCGGCGATGCTGGCATGCCGGCCAATGCGCCCTCGGACGACAAGCGATCGGCCGCGGCGATGGAGCCGGAACGCGTTGTGAACAGCGGCGCGGCGGTCCATGCGTCGGCGTTGCGCCGAGCGGCGGTGAGCGCGCCGGAACCATCACCGCCGCCCCAGAAAGGGCGCAGTTTTGCGACGTAGGAACGGGTCTCTGCCGGCAGGGGACGGCCTGTCAAAGAGGCTTCGTAACGCCCCGGCCCCGCATTGTAGGCGGCCAGGAATCCCGGAGAGCCGTAGCGATCAAACAGCTCGCGCAGATAGGCCGTTCCGGCGAGGATGTTGTCGCGCGGATCAAAAGGATTACCGCCCAGATGATGGCGAAGGCGCAGTTCGGCAAAGGTCGCGGGCATGACCTGCATCAACCCCACCGCGCCTTTGCGCGAAACGGCGACCGGGTCGCGAGCGCTTTCCAGGCGCATGATCGCCCGTATCCAGCGTTCTGGCATGCGGAAGCGATGCGACGCCTCGGCAATGTGCGCGGCATAGGGGTCGTCCGTGGACTGCTTTGAGACAGGTGCTGATTGTGCGCTGGCGCCCGTCAATCCATGGCAGAAGACCGCAATGCCGACAGCAAACAACAGAGTTCCAGGTTTTACCGGCAGGCTGCCGAGGAAGCGCATTGCGGCCGCACAGGTCTTCGCCGCGCGCGCGATCATCGTGCGCGATCCTGACGTGATTTCGGCCGGCTCCAGCGCAGCGACCAGGAACCCTCGTCCGCACTGGAACGGAACAGGTTGGCGCGGAAACGCCGACCAAACAACGGATCCTCCAACCGGCAGGACAAATAGTCGCCGGCCGTCTGTCCGTTCTCCTTCCAGGCGGCGCCGATTTCCGGACCGCTGCCGTCGCCAATATGGATGCGAAAGTCCGGCGCATTGCCGTCAGGCGTTCGCGTCGGGACGAGCACCACCTCGGCGTCCACAAGCAAAGTGCGAATGCGCCTGCGGTACCCGGATTCAGTTCGTTGGAAAACGCCGATCTCGGTCATGGACTATCTCCTTCCTGTTTTGGCTTGGCTGATTTTCAGTTCGCTGGCGCGAGCCAGACGTAGCGTCCGTCGCCGCTCTCGTCGGTCCAGAGCGGCAGCGCGCGTCCAACGATCGAGGTCGCCGGGAAAGGGCCGAAATAACGGCCGTCGAGGCTGTCCCCGACCTTCCGGTTCATCACAAAGATTTCGGCGGCGGCGATTATGCGACAGCCCTGCCAGTCAGGCAGAGGCCGCCCCTTATGGTCGCGCGCCAGCGCCGCGCCCAACGCGACACCGTCGGCGGTGACAATGCGGCCGATACGGCAGACCTTCTGCCCGGGCAGTGCCACGATGCGCTTCAGCATCGGCACGCCGGCCGGAAGATAGCCGCGCTGCGCGACGAACCGGGCGATCGGCTCGGGCGGTTCGACGACTGCGAGCTCGCCAGCGGTCGGGCGGCTGCTTCCGCTGATGACATAGAGGCCGATGGGTGCGCTCGCCGACGCGTTCCACACGAGCAGCGGCGGCATCTTAATCACAGCCGGCGTGACAATCGCGGCGACCGCGGCGAGCGCCGTGATCGAGCAAGCAAGGCGGCTCATGACGTGGCTCGCTTGCGCAGCAGAAAGCCCTGATGCTGTTCGAGCGAATAGGCGCGCGGGGTGCCACCGGCGACCAGACGGTTGTGGGTTTGGCGCCAATAGTCGGGCGCGGCATCGGCGGGATGAATGCCGATCGCCTCGATCGCATCGATCAGCTGGAGAACCCGCTCGACCTTGTCCCAGCCGGTGATCCTGAGCAGTATCTCGCCGCCAGGCCGGATGTAAGGCAGCGTCTGATAGGGCTCCGAGGGTCGGACCGCGCGCACGATATCGACGCGCGAAATGACGGTGCCAAAGTCGTTTGCCGCCCATCGCACAAAGGCAAAAACACTGTCCGGCGCGAATGCGAGAACGCGGCGCCGCCTGTTGACGATCGTCTCATGGACAGCGCGGCCGAAGCGGATGCGATGTTCAATCCGCTTCTCGATCCAGGTCAGCTCGACGCTCGTAAGCTCGCCACGCGGCACGGCTCGTGGAAATGACATCATGTGTCATCTCCCGCGCAGCGCCCGGCGTGTTGCCCTTCGCGTTTCGATCGGCCAGCATCTGGCGGCGTCTGTTCCTCACGCCCGTTGCGTGGCTGCCGCGCAAGACTGTTAGATTGACTGTTAGACTCTAAGTTAGGAGCGCGATTTTCCTCGCCCGCGCCAAGACTTAAGGCCGTTGGCGGTTCCCGATAGCACGATAGTGCGGTTCCCGATGGCACGAGGGTTCGGGTTCCCGATAGCACGAGCCTGTCAACAAGGGCCGGCATCGGTTCGAACGCCAAAAGGACGCGGCCGCTGGCTTCGACTTCCGTGAACAGAACGTATCCCGGCAGGGGTTGGCGGCGCACGATGTCGCGCAGCTCGAAGGCGAAGCGTTTGAGCGGCGCAAGGCTGCCGGACTTTTGATGCAGGTGCCGAATGTCGAAACGCCAGCCGGCACGCTGGCGCCCGCCATGCTTGCGCACCAGCCGGTAAAGCCAGCGATCGAGGCCACCCGTCAGTACGAAATAGGCGCGATCAATCGTTAGGATCAGCGCGTCATCCATGACGGCGCGGTAGAACCAGTCCGGCAGGATCAGCTCGAGGCCGAGCGGACGGCCGTTTCGGCCGGTACGCTCCTGCCACTCGTTGATCCACGAGAAGCGATGGCGCCTGCCTTCGGCGGGTTGGCGGATCGAGGTGACGACGCTCGTCGATTGCAGGCGATCGAGCGCTGCCTTGAGGCGCAGATAGTCTCGCTTCGACACGCCGCGGCCGGTGAAGGTCAGCATTTCGTATGGCGTCGCGGCCATCAGGCGCGACGTGCGCAGCCCGGCATCGCGTGCGTTGACGATCTGGCTTGCGGCCCAGATCAGGATATCGGCATCCCAGATTGTCGCCATGCCATGGTCAGGCACGGCCTCCACCCTGATGGTCACATCGCCGGCGCGAAAGTCGATCGGCGCGATGCGTCTGGATTTGGCGAGGGAAAAGAAGGGATAGGCCATGAGGTCCTGCGCATCGCGTGGCGCGAAATCACCGGGCAGCGCATGGAACAGGTCAAGCTGTCCGCGCTCGGAGGGTTCGCGTGTTCGTGCCGACATCTGAAGCGCGACCGCTTAGCGGGTTTCGCGCCCGGCATAGGGGATCAAGCGCGCGGCATGAGGCTTGGCCGGCAGGACGGAGCCATGCGGATCGGACGTCGAGGTCATCGCCCCGCGCTTCACCCAGGCCTGCAGATCGTCGACGGCGTAGACGACGCGGCCGCCAAGCTTGCGATAGGCAGGCCCGGTTCCGTAGGTGCGGTGCTTCTCCAGGGTGCGCGCGGAGAGGCTGAGAAAGTGCGCCGCCTCCGCGGTGCGCAGGTAGCGCGGCGGCATTGCGGCGGTGTTGGCGTTCATGGGGTGTCTCCTTCCGGTCGTCGCGGTTCAACGGCGATCCATGGCCAGGATGGAGGAGCGGGGGGACGGTGATCAGGTGCGCAATTGACGGGCGCTGTTTCGCACCGTGGCAGGCATCAGGTGAGCCGTCGCCGCGCACGCAGCAATTGCCGATAGCCGCGCTCGACCATCTTCAGGCCGTCCCGCACCAGGCGGTGCGTCTGGTAGCGGAAGGCGGAGTCATGCCAGTCAGCCGCACTGACCAGCCGCCGGCCGAACAAGGCGGTCGCCACTTCAAAGTGAGATGCCTGTTCCTCCCGGCCATCGAGGCATCGGAGCATATGGCCAAGACGGCGGCGCTGCGCCGCGGTCAAACGGGCGTCGGGACAATGCTGCCTGGCGATCGAGCGGATGAAACGCTCAAGAGCCCGAAGCCGGTCGTGCGCCATGTCATCGAGCGGGATGATGGCCGCCAAAGCCCTGCCCGGCTTCGGGTCACCAAGAAGCGCCACTTGCGTGCCGCTCGGCTGAGCACGCGTGTGGAGGCCGATCTCGTCGCGCTCGCCTTCGGCAAGCGCAACGACGGAGGACCTGTCCTGAGCGGCGCGCAGGCCGGGGGGAACCTCAACGAGGTTGATGACGCCAGGGTCTAGTTGGGGCGACCAGTAGACGGGTTGTTCGACCGCAGACTGGTCAGGCCTGGCGGCGAAAATGCAAACCCCAGCGCTTGCGCAACGCGCGTATCGCCTTGGCCGATCGGGAGGCCGCGAAGTCTTGCTGATACAGCGGATTGCGGCGCAGGAACTCCCAGGCGATCACATCGGCGGAGGCACCTTTGACGAAGGCGTATGCCTGGGGGTCACGCCACTGCGATGTATCCGGTTTCATCCGCGTCTGGTCCCTTGTCAAAGATTTGATAGGGAGTCGCGTAATTGAACGAAATCCTTGGATTCCGTCATTGACGAAACCGGCAAGAAGCGATCACGGCGCTACGTGTTCAGCCGACGACTATCGAAACGCCTCCTGCTTTTGCGCCTTGCAGTGTCTTGAATGTCTGTGCCCAGGTTCGATAGGTTCGTCATCACCCTGGCTCCAGGCAGCAAAGGCGCGCCAGGCGGCAAATGATGATGCGGACTGCCCGAACAGCGAGCCGATCGGCTCACCGCCGGGCCAACCGGCCGGGCGGTCGCCCACCGCGTCGTTTGTAAGCCGCCGCAGATCGGCCAATACCGCGGCAATCCGCTGGTCGTTCGAGGCGGCTGATATAGAATTCCTCGCCGAGAACGGCGGTGCTGGCCTGCGTTTTGCACGAAGGTCTGATGAGGCCTGACTTCTAGCCACGAGTACTTAAGCGCCTCTCGCCCGGCCAATGGCCGGGCGAGAGTTTTTAGATTTACTCGCCGTTGCGGCGGCTCGGGCGGGACCAGATGAGGCTGTGGCCGTCACCTTCCTCGTCGGCGAAGAGGTTGGCGTAGATCGGAGCGGTGAAGCTCGGATCGTCCAGCTTGAGGCCGAGATAGTCGCGACCCTCGTTGGAGCGCTTGGACCAGGCGGCGCCGATTTCGGCCTTGCCGACCACGATGCGGTGGCTTGGAGCGTTCTCGCCGGTGGCGCGGGTGTCGGGTACGATGCGCACCCCCTTGGCATGGACGCTGAGGGTGACGATTTCGCCGGTGAACTCGTTTGCGTTGGTCTTCTTGAAAGTGCCGATGGTAGCCATTTTCAGTCTCCGTTCTTTCGTTTCCGAGCCCGCACCATGCGACCTCGATGGCGATCAAGAGGCCAAAGGCGACCGCCGCCGCATCGCTTGCGACCGCAGCGAAGCGGAGGATGGCGCAGGCACGAGTTTCTTGCCTCGCGAGGAATGGGCTTTGCCCAGGGGAAGAAAATCACGACGCGCCATTGCGGGACAGGCGGTCGAGGCTTCAGCCGGCCTTCGGCCAGATCAGCCCGTTCGAGAGGTCGTTGGTGCGCTCTGTGAAATGGTCGACGGAGCCGATGACGGCATCAGCGACTGACAGAGATGAAGCAGGACAGGTTCGCCCGCATATCTTCGGCCAGCTGCCTGGCATGGACTGCATGATAGAACTGAACCGTCCGCTAGCCTGTGCTGCCTAGCGACCGAGGCTTGGTTTGGCTTCGAAATACCCTTGGCTCCGCAGGCAACCCGACGTGTCTCGTTCTAAGTGAGAACAATTCTGATCCACTCGCTCAGGAGACCCACGGCGTTGGAGACGACAAAGCGTAAGGCTGCATCGGTCTCCTCCTCGCCGGTCCGGTTATGGGACTGTCGGCGGCGTCGGCGTTAGAAGCGTTCGAATACCGCTGGCTGGATTACTCCGCGAATGTCTCATTGGGGGCCGGAAGCGGTCGGTCCGATGTCAGAGAGCGTTTGGCGAATAGCTGCTGCTTCTCGGGGGTAATGCGCCGACAGCGAACTGGAGCCACACCGAATATTGGGTCGGCGTAGTTTCGGCCTCCGGCTTCGCCGCATAAAGCTTAAGACGTCAAATCCTCGCTAGGTATTTCCGAGACGCGGGACTAGCATGCACTCGGGAGGTGGGCGATGGCCAATGTCTCGATCCGCCGGGCGGATTTCTTGATGGTCCTGGCCTATGCGTCGGACCTTGCGACAGGCCATTCTCGCGACTTCGCGCTGAAATCATGTGTGCTTGCAATGCGGATCGCCCAGCTTGCAGGCCTTTCCGTACAGGTTCGGCGCAATGCGTATCATCAGTCGATGCTGCGCTATGTCGGCTGCAACGCGGACACGGACCTTCTGGCGGCCACCTTCGGTGACGAAATCGCGCTCCGCCAGGATCTTGTCGGTCTCGACATGGGCAACCGTGCGGAACTGGGCAGGGTCTTCGTGCAGGCCTTCAAGCGCTTATACTACGACCTTGAGCCTGACGCGCAGGCCAAAGCGATCGAGGCCGGGATGTCTCAAGCGCTGGCGGTGGCCCGCCCGGTCCTCACCGCGCATTGCGAAGTCGCGCAACGAATCGGCGAACGGCTAGGCCTGTCCGAGGAGATCCGGCGCAACCTTGGACAGATCTACGAACGTTGGGACGGCAAGGGTCTGCCGCGTGGGCTGAGCGGCGAGGATGTTTTGCCGGCCGTGCGCCTGATTACATTGGCACAGGATGTCGTAGCTCTCAGCGATACCGTCGGTATAGACGCGATGGCCGAAACCATCGCCAGTCGCGGCGATGGTCCATACGAAGCGGGCTTGGCCCGCCTCGTCGCCGTCAACGCCGCGGTGCTGATGGAGGGCATGGGCGCGACGGTCGAGCGCGAAACGATTTTGGCACTGGAGCCCGATCCGCCGGTGACGCTGGATGAGGCGGCTTGCGATGAGGCTTTCCTTGCTATCGCCGACATGATCGACATGCGTATGCCGTTCACGCATGGCCATTCACGGATGGTTGCGGAGCTGGCCGAGGGCGCGGGGGCGGCGATCGGGCTGCCTCTCCCCGACATCCGTGCGCTGCGCTGGTCGGGCTGCATCCATGACATCGGCGAACTCGTGGTGCCGGTGGCGACCTGGATGCGGAACGGTCCGCTGTCGGTGCGCGAACGCGACGCGGCACAACTGCACGCCTATTACGGTGAGCGGGCACTGGCCTCTTTCGGCCGCGAGGGTGGTTTGATGGCCGCTCTTGTACTTCGCCATCACGAACGCTTGGATGGCTCCGGCTATCACCGCAAGGTCGGCGGTTCCGACCTGTCGCCGGCGGCGAGGATCCTGGCCGCTGCCGAGGCGTTCCAGACGTCGCGGGAGGAGCGCCCACACCGCAAGGCGTTGTCCAGCGAGGCGGCGGCGGCGGAACTCCGTACCGCCGTTCGTGAGGGCTATATCTGTCCCGACGCCGCCGAGGCTGTACTGTCCTTCGCCGGACAGCGGTCGCGACGCCCGCCGCCCCGGCCGCTGGCCGGCATGACGCCGCGCGAGATCGAGGTGCTGCGCCTGATCGCCGGCGGCCTCACCGCTAAGGAGACGGCGCGGAAGCTGGATATCTCACCCAAGACCGCGGATCATCATATCCAGAGCGTCTATTCCAGGATCGGCGTGACCACCCGCGCCGCCGCCGCGCTCTACGCGGTCGAGCACGGCCTTATCCGACCTGGCGAAACGCAAGCATAGGGAATTCACCCCATGTGCGCCTGCCTCGAGGCGCGCATCCTGATCCTGTCGACGGACCGATGGTGGCCGCGACCGACAGGAGGAAATCAGATGCTTCTCGCAACGACAAAGGTGGCGGACGTCGACCGCTTCATTCGTATCTTTTCGACCAAGGGCGCCGACAAGCGCCGGCTGCACGGCTCGAACGGTGCGACCGTATTCCGCGACCCCAGCGAGCCCGACCGCGTCTGGGCGATCTTCGACTGGGACGCCGAGGGCTGGAAGAACTTCGTGTCGGATCCGGAGGTGCCCGCGATCCTGCAGGAAGCTGGTCACGTCGGCAAACCGCAGGCGGCGCTGCTGCTCGGCCACTACGAGGCCTGACGTCCGCATAGCGCGCCGCCTGCCGCGGCGGTGGCGCGCCCGACGAACCCCCGAATTGGAGAATCAAAATGGACCCGAAACCTATCAAGATCGGCCTCATCGCCGAACTCACCGGCCCGTTGTCCTTCATGGGCATCGCCAACGCCAACCTTACCACCATGCTCGTCGACGACATCAACGCCAGGGGCGGCCTCCTCGGCCGGCCGGTGAAGCTCGTCATCGAGGACGGCGAGACCACCGAAAGTGTCGCCAAGGCGAGGACCGCGAAACTGATAGACGTCGACAAGGTCGATTTGGTTGTCGGCGGCATCTACAGCTCGACCCGCCTGGCCATCAAGAGCGAAGCGGTCACACGCGGCAAGACGCTCTACATCTACACCGAGCAATATGAGGGGCAGGAAAACGATCCCCTTATCTTCTGCACCGGCCCCGTCCCGGCACAGCAGGTCGAGCCATTGATCCCTTGGCTGATGAAGAGCACCGGGGCGAAGAAATTCTACCTGCCATCCGCAGACTACATCTGGCCGCATTTGTTGAACAAAGCCGCGAGCCGGGTGGTGCGCGCCAACGGCGGCGAGATCGTCGGCGAGGAGTACTTCCCCCTCGATACCGTCGATTTCCTGCGGACCGTACAGCAGATCATGGCGAGCGGTGCCGACGTGGTGTTCAACACCATCGTTCCGCCAGGCCTAACGCCATTCTTCGACGAACTGCACAAGGCCGGTTTCGGCAAGCGGGGCGGCAGGATCGTCTGCACCTACTTCGACGAGAACTTCTTCAATCTCGTGCCGTCCGAACAGATCGAGGGCCTCTACAGCTGCCTCGACTACTACCAGGAACTCGACGATCCGTTTGGCCGTGCGGTTTTGCGTCGCTATGGCGAGCGGTTTCCCGGCAGCGCGATGTTGACCGCGGGCAGCGGCTGCACCGGCCACTACCGGGCGATCAGGATGTGGGAAGCGGCGGTGAGGGAAGCCGGCACGGTTGAGCGCGACGCGGTCATCCGGGCGCTCGATCGTGCCCGCATCAGCGAAGGCCTCGGCGGCCCAGCGGAAATGGTTCCCGGCCAGCACCATGTTCGCATGAATATGTACATCGCGCAGGCGCATGGCGGTCGCTTCCGGGTCGTGAAGAACCTGGGTCCGATCAATCCCAACGAACGCGTGCTTGCCGACGAATTCCAATTGAGCAATGCGGGATGACCGGCGACGCCGATCACTGTTCTTGCAGGTGTCGGGGCGGCTGGATTGCCGCCTCTCCACCAACCTGCCGACAGTTTCAGTTTCAGTCACATCAAGAGGCGCCGAAAGTCGCTGACAGGCAATCATTCAACCTCCGCTCTTGGCAGGACCTCCAGTGTTTGTCGCCGGCAATGTCTGCTTTCAGGCAGCGACAAAGGTCACTGCAACGACTCGCCGGCTGAACAGGCCAAGAACTGCCTTGGATAGCCGGATTTCTTAAGCTGCCTACATTGTGGAACCAGGTTGAGTCGTCAAAGGTAGCGAGATGTTTGTCCGGCTATCCGCCAGCAAGACGCGGCAACAGGAAAATTTCAGCGTCTTTTGGCAATTCCTTCGACCATGTGTCGCGGTAGATCGTCCCGTCGATGGCGACGGCGATACCGCGGTCGATAAAGGGCTCGAATCCGGGATACTGTTCCGCCAGCTTCCTGAACAGCTCCCTGATGTCCTTGGCCTCGATATCGACCTTGTGCTTGCCACCGGCGAGCTGGCCGAGCGCGCCCCAGAGCGTGACTTCGACCATCAGCGCGAACCCATGCCCTAGCCTCGCCGTTCCGCCTCTATCGCCGCGAGGATGCGCGGTGGCGACATCGGGATGTGGGTTATACGCACGCCGGCTGCGTTCGACACTGCATTGGCGATCGCCGCCAGCGGCGGCACGATCGAGGTCTCGCCGACGCCGCGCACCCCATAGGGGTGGTTGGGATTGGGAATCTCGAGGATCTGCGTGTCGATCATCGGCAAGTCCGAGCAGACCGGAATGCGGTAGTCAAGGAACCCGGCATTCTGCAGCCGCCCGTCCTTGCCGTAAATATACTCCTCGTTGAGCGCCCAGCCGATGCCTTGCGCGGCACCGCCCTGGTACTGTCCCTCGACATAGGTCGGGTGCACCGCCTTGCCGGCATCCTGCACGACCGTGTAGCGGATGACCTTGGTGGCGCCCGTCTCGGGATCAACCTCGATATCGCAGATATGGGTGGCGAAGGAGACGCCGGCGCCGTCGGCGACGAGCTCGCTGTGGCCAGCGATTGGCCCGCCGGTCTTGCCGGATTGGGCGGCGATCTCCTTCAGCGAGAGTGCTGCGAGATTGCCGTACTTCTCGCCCCTGGCAAGCGCGTGGCCCCTTTCCCAGACAACGTCGTCGACGGGGATGTCCCACATCTGCGCAGCGCGCTCGCGCAGGATCTTGATCGCGTTGCGGGCGGCCGAGATCGTCGCCATGGAGGAGGAGAAGGTGCCGCGGCTGCCATCGGTCATGTCGTTGTAGCCGAGGCTGGAGGTGTCGGCGACGATTGCCTTGACCTGCGAATAGTCGATGCCGAGCTCCTCCGCCGCCACCAGCGACAGAGACGCGCGCGAACCACCCACGTCGACCGTGCCGACGGCGAGCGACACCGAACCGTCCATGCCGATGTTGAGGTCGGTGCAGGTCTGGCCGCCGAAATTGAACCAGAACCCGCAGGCCATGCCGCGCCCCTGGTTTACTTTCAGCGGCGCCTTCATGTGCGCATGGTTCTTCGCCGCCTCCAGCGTCGGGCCGATGCCGATTGGGCCGTAGACCGGGCCGTACGACGACCTTGTGCCTTCTTGAGCGGCGTTCTTGATGCGGAACTCGACCGGATCCATGCCGATTTCCTTGGCCAGCTCGTCGACGGCACTTTCCACGGCAAAGGCTGCCATGGGCGCAGAGGGCGCGCGATAAGCCGCGGTCTTCGGCCTGTTGACGAGCACTTCGTAGCCCACCGTCTTGACATTATCGAGCCTGTAGCAGGCAAACGCGGTCATGGCGCCGATCTCGGCCCAACTGCCGGCATACGGACCGCAGGAATAGCGCAGCGTCGCTTCGGCGGCGGTGATGGTGCCGTCCTTGCGGGCGCCGATCTTGACGTCGATCGAGGTGGCGCTGGTCGGGCCCGAGGCGCGGAACACCTCGTCGCGGGTCATCACCAGTTTCACCGGCCGGCCAGCCTTGCGTGACAGAGCCAGCGCCACCGGCTCGGCCCAGACATGAGTCTTGCCGCCGAAGCCGCCGCCGATCTCCGAGGAGGTGACGCGCAGTTTCGAGGCTTCCATCCCAAGCAGCTGCGCGCAGTGCTGGCGATAGACGAAATGGCCCTGCGTGCAGACCCACAGGTCGGCGGTGCCGTCGGACGAGACGCTCGCCACGCAGGCATGCGGCTCGATATAACCCTGGTGCGTCTGCTCGGTCTTGAAGGAGCGCTCGACGATGAAGTCGGCGTGGCCGAAACCCTGATCAACATCGCCATGGCCGAACTGGCTGCGCTTGGTGACGTTGGAGGGTTTTAGCGGCTTTTCCTCGAGGCCCTCCGTGAAGATGGTGTCGTTGATCAGGGGTGCTGAGTGCCTCATTGCCTCGTCGACATCGGTGACATGCGGCAAAAGCTCGTATTCGACCTCGATTAGCTTCAGCGCCTGCCTCGCCGTGCGGGCATCGACGGCGGCGACAGCGGCCACCGCATGGCCGTCATAGAGCGCCTTGGTGCGTGCCATGCAATTGTCGAGGATGTCGTACATGGCGGCATCGCCGTCGGTCAGGTCCGGCAGGTCCTTGGCCGTGATAACTGCCTTCACCCCGTTCAGCTTTTCCGCCTTCGAGGTGTCGATCTTCCGGATGATCGCATGCGCGTGCGGGCTTCTGAGAACACGCCCGACCAGCTGGCCGGCCATATTGAAGTCGGCGCCATAGCGGGCGCGTCCCGTCACCTTGTCGACGCCGTCGGGGCGGATAGGGCGCGTGCCGACGGATGCGAAGTTGCGCGAGGAATAACGCGGATCGAAATTCATGCGTGCGCTCCCTTCATCACGTGTGCGGCGTCCTGGACCGCGCGCACGATCTTGTCATAGCCGGTGCAGCGGCACAGGTTTCCGGCAAGACCGAAGCGGATTTCCTCTTCGGTCGGGTCGGGGTTCTTGGCAAGAAGGTCCTTCGCCGCGATCAGGAACCCGGGCGTGCAGATGCCGCATTGCAGCGCCGCGTGCTCGAGGAATTTCTGCTGCAGCGGATGCAATTGATCGCCATGCGCCATGCCCTCGACGGTCTCGATGCGGCGGCCCTCGGCCTCCGCGCCCAGCACCAAGCACGAGCACACCAGCCGGTCGTCGAGTATGACGCTGCAGGCGCCGCAGTCGCCGGTGCCGCAGCCCTCCTTGGCTCCCGTCAGCCCCAGGCGATCGCGCAGCACGTCGAGCAGCGTCTCATCAGGCTGGCAGAGATATTCGATGGTGTCGCCGTTGATTGTCGTGGAAACCGCTATACCAGCCATAATTTGCCTCCTGCACGTGCATAGGCGGTGGTGGCGGCCCGCCTGGCCAGCACACCCGCAACCTTTCGTCTGAACTCGATGGTACCGCGCTTGTCGTCGATGGGGCGGCAGGCCCCAAAGCAGACCTTGGCGAGCCGCTCGAGTGCGGCTTCGTCCAGCTTCCTGCCGATAAGGGCCTCGGCTGCCTCTTCCACCAGAAGCACCGTCGGTGCGGCGGCGCCTAGCGCCACGCGGGCCGCCTTGACGACGTCGTGCTCGTCGAGCGTCACGTTCACGCCGGCGCTGACCACAGCAATGTCCATCTCGGTGCGCGGAATGAAACGCAGATAGGCATCGCCCGAGCGCGGTGCGCGCTTGTTGAGCAGGATTGCCTCGATGATCTCGCCTTTGGCCAGCGACGTCTTGCCCGGCGCGGTCGGCACGCTGGCCACGGGGACCGTGCGCCGGCCGCCTGGCCCGACGATCGATGCTCTGGCACCCGCCGCGACCAACGCCGGCACGCTGTCGGCGGCCGGCGAAGCGTTGCAGAGATTGCCCGTGATCGTGCAGCGGCCCTGTACCTGTTTCGAGCCGATCAGCTTGGCCGCTTCGACGACACCCGGCCATGCCGCCTTCAGCGCAGCGCTTTCTCCCAGGACCGCGCAGGGCACAGCGGCGCCGATGCTGAAGCCGTCAGCCGTCTCCCGGATTTTGCTCAAGCCATCGATGGCTTTGATGTCTACGATAAGGTCGGGTTCGACAAAGCCGCCCTTCATCCTCACCAGAAGGTCGCTGCCTCCGGCAAGAATGGCGGCCGTACCGGTCGACCCGGCCAGGAGGCCAACAGCATCTTCGATTGAAAGCGGACGTATGTAGCGCATCGTCTCCCCTTGATCATCGCGACCTCGCCGATCGTTATAAACAATCGCCTCATAATGACCATCCGGTTGCTCGGCCGTGGCGATTGGGCCAGGGACCCAACCTGAAGTGGCGTGCACAGTTCGAATCGGAAATTCTCCGAAATGGTGACTTGCGCGCAGCCTGCTCAATGGCTGCAAGGGGGCCGGGAGCAGACTGTCCGTTTTGGGGATGGCGAGATTGGAAAGCGGACCGATGCGTATCGCGGACGGCAAAGCGCCAACGGCGGAGATAGTGGCTAATGATCTTCTGTTGCTCTGCATCTCGAGCCGGAGATGAAGTGGAACGGAGCCATCGCCGCTTCGACGATGCGTCCGTGGGTATGGACGGATCAATTCATGCGCAATATGGATGGGGATGCGGCTGGCGCGCCCCTCGCATTTTCGCCGCGTCGCCAAGGCAGTCGATAAAGACGTTGGTTCAATGATGCTGCGCCGAACGGGTTGGCCTTTTGATTTGCTGCCCCACTCGCAAAAGTGTCGATATGGGAGGATTCGGTCATGAGCGACAACAGGCCAGACGTTACCAAAGATTGGCAAGCGACGCAGGGCCAGAAGTCTTCCGCGAAGCGGCTGCGCCTTTTCGCCGTACTCTGCTGGATCGTCGCCATTGGCGGCGAGATCGCTGGGATCTACCTTTTCTACCAGCACAAGTTCGACCACGGAAACATGCCGCTGCTGATTGGCTTGCTGGTCGGGATCGCTGTTTTCGCAATCGCCGGCAACTTGCTTTGGAAGGCGGCCAATAGGCACGATCCGGCCCGCGCATCCGACACGGCCAGATTCTTCTTCCAAAATCAGCTCGGCGCGATCATCACGTTGATTGCCTTCCTCCCGCTGGTTTTCCTGATCTTGACCGATAAGAACATGGATCCACAGACCAAGAAGGTTGCCGGCGGTTTGGGCGCAGCGCTTGCCGTGCTCGCGACGCTGATCGGCGTCAGCTACCAACCCCCGTCAGTCGAGCAATACACCCAGGACATGAACGCGTGCGCGACCCAGATTAAGACGGGACAGCCGACCACAGCCTGTTCGCCCGACGTCGCCTCCCAGGCGCAAGAGATCGCCACGGACTCCGCCTCGGTGACGGCCGCTACGAAGGACGCGGAACACCCCGCCGGTCAGGATGTAGTTTACTGGATCGCGCCGGAAAACGGCGCCAAAAAGTCTGCGGAGCCGCACGTTTTTCACCTCTGCGCAGCCGTGAGTCCGCTGAAAGACAAGACCGTGAACAGCGGCTCCGTGACCGAAGCCTATGCGCAGAACGCCATACGCATTACGAAGCAGGTCGAGATGGAACAGAAACAGTGTGGGTTCACGGTTCCGCAATAGACCTGCCCTCGTTCTATTGCGCCTAGCACGGTAGGACTCCCTATCTGGGCAGTCAGCGTCTCGGGCATAACCATGCCCGTTTACCTTCAAAGAGTAGTCGTCAGCCTGCATGCGCAGTAGCCCGGCCCTCAGCTCCGGATTCATGTCGCCGGTATAGAAGCCGAACGCGAGCGCCAGGCGCCCTTTCCACTGAGTCGAATAACCTGTCAGGGCAGTCCCCTACGATTGTTCCGGTTCTAAGCGGTCGCCTGCACTCAACCATTGGCGGCAGCCGATGAAACGACCGAGAGATAGCCAGTGACGTCAACGTCAGCTTTCAAAACGCGCTCCGTCGCGACGCAATGACCGAGGTTGAGGCGCAAAGCTGCCAGACAAGGCGTGGGGCTGGAAAGAGCCCGACTGCTTCAACGATGAACACATTGCCGCTAGGCAATGCCTAGAAAGATAAAAGCGCCGGAGAAAGCAAGGCGAGGTCAGCACCGGTATTATGAAATGTCGATAGCGCATCCGACGCGTCGCCGTCCAATCCCGCGCTGTCGCGTCACCGCCTCGAAAAGTGTGAATGTTTACCTCAGGCTATTGCCAATCGTAACAGACCGCGCACTGTCTCCAAATGGCGGCAGGGCATGTTGAATTGGTGTTGTTCGAGCAGTCGCTTGCCGATGGTGACAGGATGCATCGGCCGTTTGGTGAGCGTATCGCCGATGCCGCGGACAAAACCTCAGGCCATGTCTTGTTCGATGTTCGTGTCGACGGTGACCCTCAGATTCGCAGAATGGCGGCGATAGGGTACGGCGATGCCGACGCTGCGATAGTCGTGCTCGATAAAGGCGGCCAACTAAAATGCGCATCAGTAAACGGCGACTCGACACTCCTGGTGGCAGATCTGGCTGCATGGGAGGCAGCTCCATTGAGGGAGCATGTGAGGAACCAGTACCATGGGACGGCCCTGATCCTTTTGTCGAAGCTTCGTGGGTCCGGTCACCTCATGTGATCGGAGCGGCGTCGACAATTTGCGTCAATGCGATGTTGAGATGAACCTTCAGGTGTCAACACGCCGCAACCATTCCTGTCCAATCGAAGTCTGCTTTTAAGAAATGGCACGGCCCTTGAACGGCCGTTCTGAGCTGCGAAGAACCCGTTTCGCTTTGGGCCGAAGCCCGCATTTTGGTTGCACAACCGCGCCAGGAAAGCGGGGGGCGCGGCGGACTCGTCGCTTGACTCTTCCGCATAAAAGGCAGAACAAATAGAGAACATGCTTATATACGCTTCCATGGAGGTCAACGACCATCTTGCGGCCGGAGCCCGCCATAGACTCCTTGCGTGCGCGCATCGAGAAGATCGAGGGGCGCGGCCGTCGCGTCAGATCGGTGCTTCCTTTCGGGATTACCGAGTTGGATTTACGGCTGCCAGGCGGAGGACTGGCGCTTGGCGCGTTGCATGAAATCGCGGGCGGCGGAAACGGCGCCATCGATGGTGCGGCCGCTGCACTGTTTGCGGGCGGCGTTGCGGCACGCACAAGAGGCAAGATCTTGTGGTGCATCACGCGGCCTGACCTGTTCGCGCCGGCGCTGGCGCAGGCAGGCCTTCCATCGGACCGCGTCATCTATGTCGAGGCCGGCGACGACAAGACAATTCTGGCCTGCATGGAAGAAGGCATCCGGCATGGTGGACTGGGCGCGGTCGTCGGCGAAGTCGCGCGCCTGAGCATGACCGCTTCGCGGCGGCTGCAACTCGCCGCCGAGAGCGCCCACACGATCGGGATGGTGCTGCGCAGATGGCGGCGGCAGACGGAGGCAGCCGATTTCGGCCAGCCCACGGCCGCGATGACACGCTGGCGCGTCTCCGTCCTGCCCTCGGCGCCACTACCCGTTCCTGGCGTTGGCCGTCACCGATGGCTCGTCGAGTTGATCCGCGCCCGTGCGGGTGAAAGTGCGGATTTCGAACTGGAGGCTTGCGATGACAAGGGTCGTCTCGCTGTTCCTGCCGACCTGGCCGACAGATCGGGTGCGGCGCAAGGCCGGCGACGCGGCGCCTCCGGCTGAAGCTCCGCTTGTCCTGATCGGTCGCGATAAAAGCAGGCGCGTGGTGCTCGCGGCGGACGCCGCGGCACTCGCCGCGGGCCTGCGCCCCGGCATGCCGGTGACGAAAGCGCAGGTGCTAGTGCCGGGCTTGGTGATCAAGGACGCCGATCCTGCCGCGGACGCCGAGGCGCTCGAGCGGCTTGCCGTCTGGATGCTTCGGTTCGCCCCGATCGTCGCGCCAGATCCTGCCTGCGGGATCGTCATTGACTCGACAGGCGCCGACCATCTCCATGGCGGTGAGGCCGCCATGCTGGAGGGCATGATCGGCCGCCTGGCAATGTCGGGGATCGCCGGGCGCGCCGCGATAGCCGATAGCCGGGGCGCGGCGCATGCACTCGCCCGGCATAGCGGCCGGCCCATTCTCATCGCACCGGTCGGTCACGGCGCAACCATCCTCGAAACGCTCCCGCTCGAGGCGCTGCGGATCGCACCCTCGATAGCGGCTGAACTTAGAAGGCTCGGCTTCCAGCGCATCGGCGATCTCCTGAAGCAGCCGCGCGCACCACTTGCCCTGCGGTTCGGTCCAGAGATTGGCCGCCGCATCGATCAGGCCGTTGGCGACACAGCCGAGCCGATCGAACAGGTTCGGCCGCCTGACATCGTCGAAGTCCGCCGCGCCTTCGCCGAGCCGATCGGCGCGGCCGAGACACTGGCCCGCTATATCGGCATGCTCGTCGCTCAACTCTGCGAGCTTCTGGAAAAGCGCGGCCTCGGCGCCCGCCGCCTCGACCTCATCTGTCACCGCGTCGACAGCCAGGCCCAGGCGGTCCGTGTCGGCATGGCGACGCCTGTCCGCGATGTGAAACGGCTGACAAGGCTGCTCTGCGACAAGATCGAGACCATAGCGCCCGGCTTCGGCATCGAAATGATGACGCTGGCAGCGACATCGGCCGAACCCCTGGAGCGCAGGCAGATGGCGAGCGCGCTCGTCGAAGACAGCGTCCCCGATGTATCGGATCTCATCGATACGCTGATGAACCGTGTCGGCGAGCGCGCCGTCTACCGCTTGGCGCCCGTCGCCAGTGATGTGCCGGAGCGTTCCATCGGCCGGATCGCAGCGATGGCCGCCGATACGGGCGTAACCTGGCCCGGACACTGGCCGCGGCCATCGCGCCTGCTGCCGCAGCCGGATCCGGTCGAAACCGTGGCGCTTTTGCCCGACCATCCGCCGGTCTCTTTCACCTGGCGCGGCGTGCGCCGGCGCGTCAAGCGCGCGGACGGGCCAGAGCGGGTCTTTGGCGAATGGTGGAAGCGTGACGCCGAACTCGCGGCGGTGCGCGATTATTTCCGCGTCGAGGACGACGCCGGCGAGCGCTACTGGCTCTTTCGTACCGGCGACGGCGAGGATCAAGCGACCGGATCGCATCGGTGGTTCCTGCATGGGGTGTTCGGATGAGCGCCGTCCGCTACGCCGAACTGCAGGTCACCTCGCATTTCAGCTTCCTGCGCGGGGCATCCTCGGCCGAGGAACTGTTTTCGCAAGCCGCCCTTCTCGGAATCGAGGCGCTCGCCATCGTCGATCGCAACAGTCTCGCCGGTATCGTGCGTGCCCATGAGGCCGCCAGGACGACTGCCGTGCGCCTTATCGTCGGTTGCCGTCTCGACCTCAACGACGGCAGATCGCTGCTTGTCTATCCGACAGACCGGGCAGCCTATTCCCGGCTATGCCGGCTGCTCTCGCTTGGCAAGGGACGGGCCGGAAAAGGCAAATGCCAGCTCGAATGGAGCGATGTCGTCGCCTATGGCGAGGGCCTGATCGCCATGCTGCTGCCTGACATGGCCGATGACGACCTGGCGCTCAGCCTGCGGCATCTGCGCGAAGCGTTCGGCGATCGGGCCTACATGGCACTGACGCTCAGGCGCAGGCCCAACGATCAGCTTCGCCTGCATGACTTGGTCGCCCTGGCATTTCAGATGAAGGTGCCGACAGTCGTTACCAACGACGCGCTCTTCCATGAGCCTGGCCGGCGCATGCTGCAGGACGTCGTCACCTGCATCCGACACAATGTGACGATCGACGTGCTCGGCGACCGACGCGAGCGCCATGCAGACCGCTATCTCAAGCCGCCGGCCGAAATGCAGCGCCTTTTCGCGCGCTATCCCGAGGCGCTGGCCCGCACGCTCGAGATCGCCGACCGCTGCCGGTTTTCCCTTGACGAGCTTGCTTACCAATATCCTGAAGAGCGCGACGATCCATCGCTGACGCCACAGCAGTCGCTTGAAGAATTGACCTGGAAGGGCGCCGACGAGCGTTACCCCGAAGGCGTGCCGGATGGGGTCGTGGCCTCGCTGCGCCACGAGCTGCGGCTGATCGAGAAGCTGAACTACGCGCCGTATTTCCTGACCGTGAACGCGATCGTGCGCTTCGCCCGATCGAAGGACATCCTGTGCCAGGGCCGCGGTTCGGCAGCCAATTCGGCGGTCTGCTATGTACTCGGCATCACCTCGATCGATCCCGGTCGCAACGACCTGTTGTTTGAGCGTTTCGTCTCCGAGGAACGCCGCGAGCCTCCCGATATCGACGTCGACTTCGAGCACGAGCGGCGCGAGATCGTCATGCAATGGGTTTTCGACACCTACGGACGCGACCATGCTGCACTCTGTTCAACAGTTGTCCGCTATCGCACCAAGGGAGCGTTGCGCGATGTCGGCAAGGCGCTCGGCCTGCCTGAGGACCTCATCCGCACTTTGTCAGGCCAGGTCTGGGGCTGGTCCGAGGAAGGCGTCGAAGACAGACATGTCGAGGCGCTCAACCTGAACCTCGCCGACCGCCGCTTGCGGCTTGCGCTCGATCTCGCGCGTCAGCTGATGGGCGCGCCGCGCCATTTGAGCCAGCACCCAGGCGGCTTCGTGCTCACCCATGATCGTCTCGACGATCTGGTGCCGATCGAACCGGCAAGCATGAAAAACCGCCAGGTGATCGAATGGGACAAGGACGATATCGACGCACTCAAATTCATGAAGGTCGACGTGCTGGCGCTCGGCATGCTGACCTGCATGAAGAAGGGTCTCGACCTGCTCGCCGACTACAAGGATATCCGCCTCGACCTTGCCACCATCCCGGCGGAAGACCCACGCA
>JBDSLV010000036.1:0-12878 GCA_039916205.1 Mesorhizobium sp.
TGACCAGTTCGACGATGCCCGCCTCCACTGTCACGTCGAGCGCCGTGGTCGGCTCATCGAGCAGCAGCAGCGCCGGCTTCGACAGCAGCGCCATGGCAATGACAATGCGCTGCTGCTGGCCGCCTGAGAGCTGGTGCGGCTAGGAGCGCATCATGCGCTCGGGATCGGGCAGCTTGACCGAGCGGACCATCTCGAGCGCGCGCTTGTAGGCCTCTTCCTTCGACACCTTGTCGTGGATCAGCGGCACTTCCATCAACTGCTGGCCGACTTTCATCGCCGGGTTGAGGCTGGCCATTGGCTCCTGGTAGATCATCGCGATCTTGTTGCCACGAATGGCGCGCAGCTCCTCATCGGAGAGCTCGCCCATGTCCTTGCCCTGGAACTTGATCTTGCCGCCGACGATCTTCCCAATGTTGGAGAGGTCGCGCATGATGCCGAGCGACACGGTCGACTTGCCGCAGCCGGATTCGCCAACGATGCCCATCGCCTCGCCAGGCATGACGGTACAGGAAAAATCCATGACGGCCGGTATCTCGCCCTTGCGGGTGAAGAACGAGATCGACAGGTTCTCGATCTCGATGATCGGCCCCGAGGTCGGCTTGCCGGGATTTCGAACTGCCTCGTTCATGGGTCGCTCCAATCCTAGGTTTTCGTCGGGTCGTTCAAGGCACGCCGGATCACGATCCGGCGATCAGTCTTTCATCGATTGTTCGCGCAGCGAGTCGGCGAGCAGATTGAGCCCCAGCACGAACGACATCAACGCGATTGTCGGCGGCAGCGCCGGGTGAATGAAGGAGCGCAGCAGGCGGCTGGCATCCTTGATCGCGGTGCCCCAGTCCGGGCTCTCGGGTGCCAGGCCAAGGCCGAAATAGCCGAGCGTGCCGAGCAGGATGGTGGTGTAGCCGATGCGCAGGCAGGCATCGACGATCAGCGGTCCGCGCGCATTGGGCAGAATCTCCCACAGCATGATGTACCAGGGTGATTCACCGCGCGTCTGCGCCGCCGCGACATAGTCGCGCGTCTTGATGTCCATCACCAGGCCGCGCACGATGCGGAACACGCCAGGGCTGGAGGCAAACACCACCGCCACGAAAATGTTGAGCTGGTTGGGATCGATATGGACGATCTTCAGTGGATCCTTGTCAAAGACCAGGCCGACATAGATCCAGCCGCCCAATATCAGGGTGATGCCGAGCAGGATGTAAAGCCGGTCGGGCCGGTTCTTGTAGCGGGTCCAGAACAGCACGGTGAAGAAGATGATCGGGAACAGGAAGAACACGCCCGCCATGGCATAGGGGATCGGCGTGTCCATGATGCCAGGCGTTACCAGCAGGTAGAACAACAGGATGACCGGGAAGGCCAGCACGAGGTTGGCCAGGAACGACAGAATCGTGTCGATCTTGCCGCCATAATAGCCAGCCGGCAGGCCGAGCGTGATGCCGACCATGAGCGCGAAGCCGGTTGCCGCCGGCGCGATGATCAGCACGATCTGGCTGCCATAGACCATGCGGGAAAACACGTCGCGCGCCAGCTTGTCGCCGCCGAACAGATAGACCAGCCCTGATTGCGGCTCGACCGCTCCTGGCAACACGTCCTTCATCACCGGGATCTGCGCCAGCGGATCGAAGGGGGAGATGGTCGCGGCGAAGATCGCCGTGAACAGCCAGAACAGGCAGATGCCGACACCGACGATGCCGACGCCGCTGTCGAACAGCTGGCCGTAAAGCGCCAGCTTCTTCTTGTAGGCGAAGCTCGCCCCCATGACGATGACGAGCGCGACCCAGACCGGCCAGAAGCGCGAGAGCACGTCGAGCACTATGGTGAAGGCGCTGATATATTGGACCTGCATCCTCTTCGCCCCCTACTGGACTCTGATACGCGGATTGAGAAACGCGTAGCCGACATCGGAAATAAGCTGCGTGATCAGAACGATGAACACCGAGACCAGCGAGCAGCCGAGAAGCAGATCAATATCATTGTTGCCCGCCGCTTCGACCAGCGTGTAGCCAAAACCCTGGTAGCGGAACATCACCTCGACGATGACAACGCCGGTGAGCAGCCATGGGAACTGCAGCATGATGACCGTGAACGGTGCGATCAGCGCGTTGCGCAAGGCATGTTTCACCACGACATTGCCGAAGGAGAGACCTTTCAGCCGGGCGGTACGGATATATTGCTGCGTCATCACCTCGACCATCGACGCGCGCGTCATGCGGGCAATGTAGCCGATGCCGTAGATTGCCAGCGTCATCACCGGCAGCGTGAAATTATAGAACGTGATGCCCTGGCTGGCCGAGGCCGCCGAGCCGTTCAACCAGCCGAGCCACGAGGCGAAGACGACGGTGAAAATAACGCCCGACACATATTCAGGCGTTGCCGTCGAGGCGATCGAGGCGACCGACAGCACGCGGTCGGTTCGCGATCCCTCGCGCATGCCGGCCAGGATGCCGATCAACAGTGAGATCGGCACCATAACCACCAGCACCCAGAACATCAGCAGGCCTGTGGCGCCAAGCGCCGGGAACAGTTTCGAGGCAACGCTTGCCTTGAACTTGGTCGAGCAGCCAAAGTCGCCCTCGAAAACACCGGAGAATGTCGGCACGAGCGGATCATTGCAGAAAGAGAAGCGCTGCGCCGGTTTGCCGGTCGCCGGGTCGGTCACCGGCTGCTTGGGCATGACACCCAGCCACTGGCCGTAGCGAACGAAGAAGTTCTGCCGGTAGCCGTGATTGACCAGCCAGCCCTCGAGCTGCTCGGCGGACGTATGCATCTCGGTCTGGCTGATCGCCAGTTTCTTCAGGTTCGGCTCAAGATTGATCAGAAAGAAGACGACCATCGTCAGACACAGCATCGTCAATGCCATGGTGCCAAGACGCCTGATAACGAAAGAAAGCATGGCGGCCCCCTGCCGGTGGGTTGGGGTTTGAGCCGGCTATGAAAACCAACCCTGCCGTGACCGGCGGGGCTGGCTGTCAAACAGGCCTTCGGATGCGATCAACCCTGTTTTGTTGCATGACCTTGCCGGGCGGCACCGCGTTTTCACGAGTGCGGGCCGGTGACGGCAAGATTGCGCAACAAGCGAGGAGAAGGGACAAAGGCCCCTTCCCCTTTCGGTCCCATCAAGCCTGGTCGAGCCAGACCTTGCCGTAGTCGCGCTCGAAGGTCGGGTGCATCTTGTAGTTCTGCACCGCCTTGACCGAGTGGCTGTAGAGCTTGCGCCAGTACGGCTGGATCATGATGCCGGAATCCTGCAGGATCTGCTCGATGTCCTTCATCATTTCCTTGCGCTTGGCGGCGTCGGCAACGGCGAGCGCCGCATTGAGCTTGGCATCCCAGTCCGGGTTCGAATAGGCAGCCTCGTTCCAGGCCTCGCCGGTACGGTAGGCGATGGCCAGAACCTGCACGCCGAGCGGGCGCATGTTCCAGTTGGTCATCGACAGCGGATACTTGGTCCAGTCGTTCCAGAACGTCGAACCCGGCAGAACCGTACGCTTAACCTTGATGCCGGCGTCGCGCATCTGCGCGGCGATCGCGTCGCCGGTGTTCTTGTGCCAATCCTCGTCAACGGTGATCAGCTCATGCTCGAAGTCGGCCTGGCCGGCTTCCGCCATCAACGCTTTCGCCTTTGCCGGGTCACGGGCAACCTTGGGCAGCTCGTAATATTCCGGATGGATCGAGCAGACATGGTGGTTTTCAGCCACCGAGCCGGCATTGCCGTAGCCGAGCTGGAGGACGACGCTGTTGTCGACCGCGAGCTGCAGGGCGTTGCGCACCTTCTGATCGCCGTAAGGCTTGTTGTTGACGTTGGTGCGGCAGACGATGGTCGAGGCGGTAACGATTTCCGACTTGACCAGGCTCATGCCGTCGAGGATCGACACGTAGTCGGCCGAGGTCTCGAAATTGGTGTGGACTTCGCCGGCTTCGAACGCGCTGACCATGGCGGCCGGATCGGTGCCGTAGTCGATGAATTCGATACCGTCGAGGAAGACTTCGCCGTCCCACCACTTGTCGTCGGTGCGGCGCTTGTAGACCACCTTCTGGCCGACATCGTAGGAGACGAGCTCGAACGGACCGGTGCCGATCGGGCAAGCCTTGAAGTCGCCGCCCTTCTCATCGAAGCTCTTGTGCACGATGAGGCCGGGATAGTCGCACATGTTGGGGATCAGCGCGATGTCGGGCTTGCTGAGCTTCAGCACGACCGTGTGATCATCCGGCTTGGTCACGGCGCTCTCGTCGAGCTTGTCGTCCTTGACCAGCGAGCCGAGACGGCCAGGCATCGAATTGCCCTCGGCCTTCTTGTCGGCCCAGCGCTTGAGGTTGAAGATGACGTCATCGGCGGTGAAGGCATCGCCATTCGACCAGGTCACGCCCTTGCGCACATGCAGCGTGTACTGCGTGGCGTCGTCGTTGACCTCCCAGCTCTCGAGCAGGTAGGGGCGGAATGTGTATTCGGAGGTGTACTTGACCAGCGGCTCAAGCGCCTGGCGCTCGGCATTGGCGATCTCAGACCAGTCGGCCTTGCGCGGGTCCTTTGGATCCTTGATCCACTGCGCTACCTTCAGCGTGCCGCCCTTCTTGCCCTTTACCTCTTCGGCCTTGGCCGGGGTCGGGTCGGCGAGGCCGAGCAAACCATAAGCCATTGCCGTCGACGCACCAAAGACGCTGGCCATGGCCAGGAATTCGCGACGGTCTACCTTGCCTGCCTTGGCGTCTTCGGCCATGGCCAAGATGTGATCCGGAACGCTGTCGCCATTACTCTTGTAGATTGTCATGACTAACTCCCATTGTTGGCTTTCTGCCTTTTAACATTCCGCATCCGGGCCGTGATGTCAAAGACGGCATGGATTGAGAACATGTTAGAGAATGTGCAACTTTGGAAGGGGGGCGGTTCGCGTGATAACGACAGTCTTGACGCAAAAGTGCTACTGCCCGGCAGATTCAGCAGGAATCTCGATAGTCGATTAAATTGAGGCATTTGCCCAAGTTTGGGCAGCGCCAGTTCTGAGGCGCCGTGAGGCCAAAGCCCGAGCTGAAACCTCAGTATTCCTTCTCGTAGAATATGCCGCCCTTGGCTTCACCGGCGTCGTTGGCCTCGCCGCGCAGCTTGACGCCGCGCCCGACATTGAGGTCGATCGTCGCCTTGCCCGAGCCTGGCTTGTCGCCCTTCTGGATCGTCACATAGGTGCGGTCATTGAGATACTTGCCCGCCGAAACGGCCGTGCCGCCCTTGTCGTCGGTGGTCACGTCGAGATCGTCGACGCCGATGGCGCTGCGCAGGTTCTCGAGCAGCGAGGTCGAGCCGCCAATGCCGGCCAGTTGCCCGGCGGCTTCGGCAAGCTGGGCGATCTGCAACGGCGACAGGTTCGACATCGAGCGGCCGAAGATCAGCTGCGCCAGAACCTCGTCCTCCGGCAGCGCCGGAACCGAGGAGAAGCTGAATTTCGGGTTGGTCGCCTCGCCTGAAACCACGATGGTGACCGTGGTGCTTGTCGTCGTCGTTTCGGCGCTCAGGTTAAGATAGGGCACCAGCGAGCCAGAGAAGCCGACAGTGCCCTCGGTGAAGGTCAGCCGCTTGCCGAGGATCGACAGCCGCCCGCGCTGCAAGGTGAAGGTGCCGACCGCCTGTGGCGAGGAGGCCGGGCCGGTCAGCCGGAGCGAGCCGCCAAGTTCGGCATCGACGCCCCTGCCCTGGATGAAGATCTGATTCGGCGCATTGACCGTGACGTCGAGGTTGAGCCCGCTGCCACCGCCGCCGCTGGCGGTCGCCGGGCGCAGCGCCTTGTCTTGGCGCCGCACATCGGCCGGCGCGTTCTTGTGCTTGACATCGAGCGCCGACAGCGACCCCGGCAGTTTTTCGGGGACGGTTATCACGGTTTTTGCCAGGTTGATGGTGCCGGCAACCACGGGCGCCGAGGTGAGCGGCCCTTTGATCGTCAGGTCGCCGCCGAGATTGGCGGTGACCACGCGGCCGTCGGTATAACGGCCATCAGTCAGCTTGATCGACAGGTCGGCCGGAAAGCCTTGCGCCGGATTGATGCCGACCGTGCCGCTGGCCGACAGGCTGCCGCGAGTCGATAGCGTTCCGGTCAGCCGGTTGATCCTGGCGACGCCTCCACCGATCGAAATGTCGGCAGCGATATTGTTGACGGCAAGACCGGAGCGGGCATCGACAAGACGCGCACCGGAGGTGCTGATCGTGCCGCCTATATCAGGCGATGTCGCGGGGCCACGCACCTGCACGTTGACATTGGCCGTGCCGGTCAGCGAGAGGCCCTGCGCGGCCAGCTTCTGGCTGAGGAAGCCGAACGGCACGCCGCCGTTGAAATCGAGCACCAGTGCCGGCGTGCCAGCGGTGGTTACCGTGCCGCCCCCCTTGAGACCAAGGCCGGCGCCGTCGGCGAGATTGGCGTTGAAGGTCAGCTTGTTGCCGGCGAAGGTGCCGGAAGACGAAACGCTCACCGCGCCAAGGCCCGCGCCGCGCGTCTGCGACGTCTGTACGCCGGCGGCGTCGATGTTGAAGGCAACCGCCGGGCTGGCCGGTGCTCCTGTTACCTTCACCGTGCCGGAGATCGAGCCGGCTGCATCAAGGCCTGGTGAAAAACTGTTGGCGAGCGAGACCGGCACCTTGGCCAGCACCGCGTTGATGTCGAGCGCCTGCCCGACCTTGCCGGTTACTGTCGCGGTGCCGCCGCCGAGATTGAGCACCAGCCGGTCCAGTGTCGTCGTGCCATTGGCGATGCTGATGGTCGAGGCCTGGGCAATGGCTGCCTTGACGCCCTGGACCGTTGCCTGGCCGGAGGCGATCTCGATGGTCGTCGTGCCGTTGGCGACCTTCACGCGGCCGGCCGCCTTGGCCGGAATGCCCTTGACGGTGGCGCCGCCGGAAAAGCCGGTCCAGTCGCCATCCTGGCTCAAGTCGACATCGATGCCGCTGATGACCGTTCCGCCGGAAGTAACGGTGTCGGCCCGGACCGTTCCTGATATCACCGGCGCGGCAAGATAGTTGGCGATCAGCGCATCGATCGAAACCGTCTTGGCCGACAGGTCGCCACGCGATATCGAAGCCGTGGCCGCCTTGACCGTCACCTCAGGGGTCGCGCCCTTCTTGGTGAAGGCGATCGTGCCACGCACGTCGCCTTCGGCCTTCTCCAGAGCCAGCGCTGCCAGCGGGCCGATGTCAGGCAGGTCGAGCGACACGGTTCCGACTGGAACGAAGGCCTCGTCCAGCGCCAGATCGCCGGATATTCTGTTCTTGCCAAGCGACAGAAGCAGCCCGTTGATGGCGCTCTTGCCGTTGGCCGTCGCCAGCACCGCGCTGCCTTGCAAGGCCTGGCCCGCGACATTGCCGGTCAACTGCACATTCGCCGCGGGATTGGCGGCATCCGCCTTGCCCGTGGCGGTCAACTTCAACCCGGTGATTTCGCGCGACGCGACCAGAAGCCGGTCACTGTTGACGGTTAGAGACAAGTCGGGCGCCGTGGCCGGTCCTTGTACATTCAAGGCAAAGGCAATCGCGCCCTTGGCATCCTTTGAAAGCAAGGAAATGTCCGACAGCGCGCCGCTGATGTCGGCTGCGACCTTGCTGTCGGCAAGGCTCGCCTGTCCATCCGCCGTCAGCGCACCCGATACCAGTTTAAGCCCATCGACGGTGACATTGCCCGCGGCGTCGCGCCTCAGCATGGCGCTGAGCTCGGTACGCTCGGCAAGCACACCGCGCACGGCAGCCGGCAGCGCCGCCGATGCGGCGTCGGCCTTGAGATTGAGGTCGATAGCGCCGTCGGCCAGCGATACGCGGCCCTTGAAGCCGCTGTTTAGTGCATCGCTCGTGATCGAACCGCTGTCGATGGTGATGGCATCGGCGGCAAGGCTGCCGGCGACTTCAGCCGTAACCTTTCCGGCGATCAGCGGGGCGATCGTTGGATTGTCGAGCCCGATCTTGTCCACGGACACGGTGCCAGAGATCGGCCCGGTCCGGGCCTTGAGATCAAAAGCGTCCGAATGCAGGGCGACCGCCACACCTTCGACCTTGGCCAGCTTGGTAGCGACCGAGGGCAGCGTTGCCGAGATATCGAGTTTCGGCTGGGTGCTCTGACCCGCCACCTTCACCGCCAATGCCTGAAGCTCGATCTTGATCGGGCTTTCGGCACTGCCGAACGACAGTGGCAGACTGGCGCCTGTCGATGCAAGATCGAGCGCGAAGTCGCTGGCGCCGTTCGGATTGATGGTGCCGGCCGCCTTGCCGGAAATCTTGTCGCCGGAAAGCGCCGCGTGATCGATGACCACGCCGGCGGCAGTGGTGAAGCCGCCGGCAGCGTCAACAGCCAGCGGTCCGAGTCCGGCCTGCCGGGTCTGGCTGGTTTCGACGCCATTGAGTTGCGCATCGAAGCGGACATCGGGCGCCTCGGGCGATCCCGTCACCCGCGCCGTACCGCCCAACGTCCCGACAGCATCCAGCCCCGGCGAAAAATCATTGGCAAGTGCTGCCGGCAAAGCGGCGAATTCCGCCGCGAGGTCGAGCGTCTGACCGGCTGTGCCCGACACCGTCACCGAGCCGCCGCCAATATCAAGCGCCAGCTTGTCGATGCTCGTCGTGCCATTGGCGATGGAAACGGATGACGGCGCAGCGATCGCCGCCTTGATGCCGCGAACCGTGGCTTCACCTGAGGCGATCTCGACGCTGGTCGTGCCGTCGGCGATCTTGACCCGGCCGGCGGCCGTCGCCGGAATGCCTGATATAGTGGCGCCGCCGGTAAACCCGGTCCAATCGCCGTCGCGCTTCAGATCGACACCGATGGCGCTGACGATGGTCGTTCCTGACGTCACCGTATCGGCCTTGATGGTGCCGGAGATCGCCGGAGCTTTGAGATAGTTGGCGATCAGCGCGTCAACCGTGATGGCCTTGGCCGCCACGTCGCCGCGCGAAATCGATCCGCTCGTGGCATTGACCGCGACGGTCGGCGCCTCGCCGTCCTTGGCAAACGCGATCGTGCCGTTGATATCGCCCATCACATTTTGACCGGCAAGCGCCGCCAAAGGCGCGATGTCCGGCGCGGCAAGCGTCAGTGTGCCGAGCGGCATGAACTTGTCATCCAGTGCGAGATCGCCCGAAACCTTGTTGTCGCCGAGCGAAATCAGCAGACCGTTGACCGAGCGCTTGCCTTCGCTCGTCACCAGCGCCGCCTTGATATCGAGCGGCTGGTCGTTGGCGGAGCCGGTCAGCGAGACATTGGCAGCCGGATTGGTGATGTCGGCCTTGCCGCTCGCCGTCAGCTTGATGTCCTTCACCGTGCGGCCGGAGGCCGTCAGGCTGCCGCTGGTGGCCGAGACCGAGAAATCTGGCGCGGTACGCGCGCCGCTCGCCGTCAGCGAGAAATCGATGGCGCCGGCAACCGGCACGCCGACTGTTGGCGACAGTACCGAGACGTCGCCCAGCGTGCCCTTGATGTCGGCCTGGATGTCGGTGCCTTGCGCGCTGGCGGTGCCGCTGGCGCTGAGCTTGCCGGAAGTGAATTCGAGCGAGTTGGCAGCGAACGATCCCTGCGGATCGCGGGTCGCCGTGGCCGAGAATTTCACGCGGGCACCGAGAACCGAACTGATCTGCGGCGGCAATGCCGTCGACACGGCATCGGCGTTCATCTTCAGCGTCATCGACAGGTCGACAAGCGACACAGCCGCGGTCAGCGAAGCGTTGAGCGCATCGCTGCGCAGCGTGCCGGTATCGATCGTGACGGCATCCTTGCTGATGGAGCCCGCCAGATCGACCGCCACCTTGCCGGTGACCAGCGGCGCCAGTGTCGCCAGGTCGGTGTTGAGACCGCCGGCCCCCAGCTTGACGGTGACCGGCCCGCTGCGGTTCTGGATGTCGAACCCGTCGGAATGGATCTGTGCGGCCAGATCGTCGAGCCGCGTGCCGCCGGCGACGATCGACACAAACGATGCGCCGATATCGACCATCGGCGCCTTGCCGTCGCCGAAGGCGCGCGCCGTCGCATTCTTGATCGCCACGGTGATCGGCTGCGCCTCGCTCCCGAGGCTGACCACCACCGGCGGTCCCTTGGCGGCGAGTTCGACCGAAAGATCGCTGGCGCCGTTGGGATCGACAAGACCGGCGGCTGAACCATGCACCGCATCGCTGTCGACAGTAGCATGCTCGATATCGACGCCACCCGCGGTGGTCGCGGTTCCCGCGACATCAAAGCTGGTCTTGCCCGAGAACAGCTGCTTCAGGTTCTCAGGCACGAAGCGCGCGAAGTCGCCATCGCCCTTGGCCTCGATGTGATTGCCCTTGTCGGTCAGTTGATGGCGACCGGTGAGCTGGGTGACGATCTGGCCATCAACGACAAAAGTACCGACACCGCTCCAATTCGCGAGTGGCCCCGAGCCCGACACGACAATGTCGACCGGTGGTGCATCCGGCAATTTGAGCAGATTGGCAATGATGCCGCCCGCCGGCTCCGAAGCCTTCAGATCAAGGTCGAGCTTGTTGTCGGCTGGCGCGAAATGGATTTTCGCGTCGACATTGCCTTGCTTGCCGTCATGGCGGGTGATGTTGAGCGCGGTTTCGACCGCCAACGGCGATGCATCGGCCTTGAGCATCCCCTTGGCGGCGAGTTCGGCGATCCCGCTGCCGGCCAGGTCCTGTCCGAGGGCGATTTCCGGCAGGTCGATCTGCCTGATGTCGAGCGAGACCGGCAGCGTCGTCGTGCCGCTTTGCGCCGGCTGTGTGCTGGCCACCGGCAGCCGCGCCAGTTCGATGCGCTCGGCGGCGATGCGGTCGGCGCTGAAGTTTTTCGACAGCAGCGCCAGCGGCGACCAGTCGACAGCCACCTTGCGTGCCACCAGCCAGGCGCCCTCGCGGTCCTCCAGCACGACATGGTCGACGCTCAGCGCCCCCGACCAGATACCGTCGATGCCGCTGACCGTGACTTTGCGATCGTCGCTCGATGCCATGCGCGAAATGATGCCGGCAAGATTGTCGCGGCCACGCTCGGTCTTGGTCAGCACGACAAGCGCGCCGATCGCCCCGGCGACGACGATCAGCAGCGCGTAGAGGGCAATGCGGAGGATGCGCTTGAACAACTTCATGGCTCAGAACGCCTGGCCGATACCGGCATAGATGCCGAAACGCGGATCGCCAGGGTCTCGGTTGAGCGGCAATGCCGCGTCGATACGCAGCGGGCCGAACGGCGTGACATAGCGCAGGCCGACGCCCGCGCCGACCTTGACGTCGGAGAAGTTGGGAACCGACTTCGTCGACACCGTGCCGGCATCGATGAAAGGCACGATGCCGATCGTGTCTGTGATGGCAATGCGCATCTCTACCGAGGTTTCGAAGAACGAAAGGCCGCCGATCGGCTGGCCGGTGAAATCCTTGGGGCCGATGCCCTGATAGGCATAGCCGCGCACCGAGCCGCCGCCGCCGGAATAGAAACGCCGGTCCGCCGGCACATGTTCGAGCCCGGTGCCGACGATCGAGCCAACCGCAACGCGCTCCGCCAACACGAACTTCGACGCCGAGTCCAGCGATTGATATGCCGACCCCTCGCCTTTCAGCTTCAGGAAGGCAGCGCCGCTCATGATATCGTAGCTGGGCTCCGCATAGGCCAGCACCCGGAAGCCCGTGGTCGGGTTAAGCCTGTTGTCCCTGTTGTCATAGACATATTGCAGCGGAATGCTGGCGATCAGGTACTTGTGCTTGCCGAAAGCATCGGTGATCCTGGAATAGTCGAGCGCCACCTCGGCTGAAACCGTCTGCTTCTTGGTCAGTTCGTAAGACAGGCCCGTGCTCCCCTTGACCGAGAAATGGTCATACGCATCAGGATGTTCGAGCACCGTCTTGACACTGGCGAAGAATTTCGAGGCTGGCCCGATGACGCCGGGCTTCTCGAACATGACGCCGGCATTGTAGTTCAGCTTGCTCAGATCGTTGCTGCCGATGCCGGAGATGGCGCCGTCGATGCGCAGCTTCTCGGCCCGGCCGAACAGATTGCGGTGGCCCCAATAGCCTTCGAGACCAAGGCCGTCGGTGTTTGAGAACGTGCCGCCGACGCCGAAATAACGCGGCTTGCGCTCGCTGACCTGGACGCCGATCGGAATGTTGCCATCGGAGTCGAGCTTGTCGGCTTCCTTCAGCGTCACGCTGTTGAACACCTCGAGCGCCAGCAGGCGGTCGCGCGCGTCACTGATCTCCTGCGGCGAATATTGCCGGCCGCGCTTCAGCCCAGTCATGTATTCGGTGAAGTCGCGATCGACCTTTTCCGTGCCTTCGACCGTGGTGTCGCCATAGCCAGCGACCGGGCCGGCGGCGACCGTCAGTGTCACGTCAAGCGTCGAGGTGGCGTGGTCCGCGACGATATGGCGATCGGTCACCTTGGCCAGCGGCCTGCCTTCCTGCTTCAGCGCCCGCACAATCAGCGCTTCGGCCTTGAGCACGGCGCCCGAACCGGCATCGCCGCCTGATATCAGGCCATAATCGGCGCCCATCAGCCCGGCCGCATCACCTTCCAGCCGGATATCGCCAAGGATGAATTTCGGCCCGCTGGCAATGTCGACGACCACCGGGATCGGCTGCGGTCCCTTGAATTCGGCATCCGGCGGCAGATCATCGAGCGGTGTGCCGTCGATGGTGGTGTTGACCACGCCTTCGTAGCGAGCGTCGGCATAAAGTGCTGCGACCAACTGCTCGCGGTCACTGCGCGCCTTGGCCATCAGACCGAGTGAACCGGATACCGGACGCTCTTCGTCGCCCTTGAGCGCCGAGGCGTTTTCGAGCTTCTTGACCAGATCCTTGTCGGCATCGGGAACAGCGATTGTCACGGCATAACGCAGCGGATCGACGATATCGGCGTCCTCGTTCGACGATCCCCACAACTTTATGC
>JBDSLV010000037.1:0-4906 GCA_039916205.1 Mesorhizobium sp.
AGGTCGCAAAGCCGATCAGGCCGAGTTCGGACGAGATGTTGATGATCCTGCCGGACCGCCGCGCGATCATGCCTGGCAGCACGGCATGCAGGCAGTTCCATGTTCCGGTCAGGTTGATGGCGATGACGCGCGTCCAGTCCTCGATGGTGGTGTCGACCGTCGCCTTGGAGAGCAGCACCCCGGCATTGTTGACGAGGATGTCGATGTGGCCGTGCCGGGTGGTGGCATCGGCGACCAATGCGGCGACATCGGCTGGTTTCGACACATCGCCCTCGACCAGCGTCAGCTTGCCGCCGGACGACGCGGCAAGCGCCTTCGCCTCGTCGCTGAACTTGAGGTCGGTGGCGACAACCGTGTCGCCATCCGCCACGAAGCGCTTGATCACGGCGAGGCCGATACCCCGGCCTCCGCCTGTCACGATTATGGTCTTTTGCATCGTCTCACCCATCTTGATTATGCTGCTCTGTGCAGCCAGGTATTGGCGGGCCAGCTATTAGCGGGCTGGCGCCGACCACAGTTTCGACAGCGCGAACAGGACGATGCCCGCGCCGATCACCACCACTTCACCAATCAGATACTGCGTCTCCTGCTGCATCAGGGCAAAGCCGGTGAATACCGTGACCATGAGTGCCGGGATCGGCCACAGCGGCATGCGGAAGGGCCGGGGGCTGGTGCGGTCCTTGATACGGCTCCACAAAGCGGCGAGACCGACGCAGAAGTAGACGGCGGTGATCATTGTTCCGGAGAAGATGATCAGCCAGTCGAGCTGGCTGACGAAGACCAGCGGTATGGCCGGCACGACAAGCACCAGCACGCCCCAGCCCGGTACGCCCTTGCTGTTCAGCGAACCGAGACGCTGGCTGACGGCGCGTGGCCACAGGCTGTCGCGGCCGGTGGCGAAGACGCCGCGGGCAAAGTACATGAGCAGCGACAGCGCCCCGTTGAACAGCGCGATGATGACGCCGATATCGACGACAGCCTTGGCGATGGGCCCGAGCGCCTGCTCGACGGAATAGACCACCGGCGTCGGGCTGGCGAGGAAGGTCTTGAGGTCGGGCGCGGCGACGACGGCAGCCGCGAAAGGTATGGTGATCAGCAGGCTGGCAAGGATTGCCGCGATCAGCACGGCCTTGCCGATCTGGCGCGGGCCATCATGCATCTCTTCCGAGAAGCCAAGTGCCGCATCGTAGCCGTTGATGATGTTGAAGGCGGGGGCCAGTGCGGTGATCGCCACCGCGAAGGTCACGGGCAGAAGATTGCCGTCGACGAGATGCACCGGATGCACGATGACAGCGGTGAGATCCTGGCTCCAGTTGAGGATGGCGGCGACCGTTATCAGGCCGAGAACGGACACCTCGACAAGCACCATGACAGCGGTTGTCCAGGCGCCGACCTCGACCTTGGTGAGCGCGATCGCGGCGGCCGCGAACAGGGCGATCAGCGCGATGATGCCGTTGCCGAGCGGAATGCCGGGGAACAGGTCCTTCAGGAAGATCGCGATGCCGAGCGTCAGGCTGCCGGGGATGACGATGCCTTGCAGCAGGTAGTTCAGCAGTGTGACCCAGGCGACAGGGGCGGGCAGAACGTCCTTGACGATCGAATACATGCCCCCGGCCGACGGGCTCATGGCGGAGAGTTCGCCGAGGCACAGCGCGATCAGCACCACGATGACGCTCAGGATCAGGCAGGCGCCTATGGTGAAGGTGCCGCTGATCGAAACGACGCCGGCGGTCAGCAGAAGCACCGCCATGGTTGGCGACACGTCGGCCATGGCGAGCCCGACGACGTGCCAGACGCCAAGTGATTTTCTGAAATTGTGGGTGTGAGGATCGTCGATCAACCCCTCCACACGGTTCACGGCGGCGTCGCCCTCCAGCGACCGGTTTATGCTTGTCGACATTGTATCCTCCCTGGAAAGCCGATGCGGGAAGATTCTTCCGAAACCACATCAAAACAAGATACGGATTCCGCATCGTGGAAAGTACGTCATTTTTTTTCGACACGGCCTGGCGCGGGAGAAGTGATCAATTCAGCACCAGCATGCGCGTGACAATGAGGAGCGATTGCCGTATATTGACATAAAGATATCCTTATGTGACATGGAAGGCTTGTCGCCCAAGGGATAAAAAATGTCGCAGAATTCCACATCGCTGGACGATCTTTTTGGCCCTGTCGCGGCAAAGTCCGATGGTTCGGACGTGCTTGTGGCGCTGACGGCGGCTGCACGCGAGCGCATCCTGATCCTCGACGGCGCCATGGGCACGCAGATCCAGGGTCTCGGTTTCGACGAAGAGCATTTTCGCGGCGAGGCCTTCGCCGGCTGCGCCTGTCACCAGCAAGGCAACAACGACCTTCTGATCCTGACGCAGCCGAAGGCGATCGAGGAAATCCACTACCAATACGCCATTGCTGGCGCGGATATCCTCGAGACCAACACCTTCTCCTCAACATCCATCGCCCAGGCAGATTACGGCATGGAAGATGCCGTCTATGCGCTGAACCGCGATGGCGCGCGGCTGGTGCGGCGCGCGGCCGTCCGCGCCGAGCAGGAGGATGGCAAGCGCCGCTTCGTGGCCGGTGCGCTGGGACCGACCAACCGCACCGCTTCGATGTCGCCTGATGTCAACAATCCCGGCTATCGCGCTGTAAGTTTTGACGATCTGCGCCTCGCCTATGGCGAGCAGCTGCGCGGGCTGATCGATGGCGGTGCCGATATCATCCTGATCGAGACCATTTTCGACACGCTGAACGCCAAGGCGGCGATCTTCGCCTGCAACGAGATCTTCATCGAGAAGAGCATGCATCTGCCGGTGATGATTTCCGGCACCATCACCGACCTGTCCGGCCGCACGCTGTCGGGCCAGACGCCGACCGCTTTCTGGCATTCTGTGCGCCATGCCAGCCCGTTCACCATCGGCCTCAACTGCGCGCTCGGCGCCAATGCGATGCGCGCGCATCTGGCCGAGATTTCCAGCGTCGCCGACACATTCACCTGCGCCTATCCCAATGCTGGCCTGCCCAATGAATTCGGCCGGTATGACGAGAGCCCGGAATTCATGGCGGCGCAGATCGAGGATTTTGCACGGGAAGGGCTGGTCAATGTCGTCGGCGGTTGCTGCGGATCGACGCCGGATCATATTCGCGCCATTGCCGAAGCGGTCAAAAAGTATCCGCCGCGCGCCATCCCCGAGATCGAGCGCAAGATGCGGCTGTCCGGGCTGGAGCCGTTCACGCTCACCGACGAGATTCCCTTCGTCAATGTCGGCGAGCGCACCAATGTCACCGGCTCGGCCAAGTTCCGCAAGCTGATCACGGCGGGCGACTATTTCGCCGCCCTCGACGTGGCGCGCGACCAGGTCGCCAATGGCGCCCAGATCATCGACATCAACATGGATGAGGGCCTGATCGATTCGAAGAAGGCGATGGTCGAGTACCTCAACCTTATCGCCGCCGAACCGGACATCGCGCGTGTTCCCGTCATGGTCGACTCCTCGAAATGGGAGATCATCGAGGCCGGGCTGAAATGCGTGCAAGGCAAGCCGCTGGTCAATTCCATCTCGATGAAGGAAGGCGAAGAGGCGTTCCTGCATCATGCCAGGCTGGTGCGCGCCTATGGCGCGGCGGTTGTCGTCATGGCGTTCGACGAGGACGGGCAGGCCGACACCAGGGCCAGGAAGGTCGAGATTTGTACCCGCGCGTACAGACTGTTGACCGAGCAGGCCGGTTTCCCGCCTGAAGACATCATCTTCGATCCTAACGTGTTCGCCATCGCCACCGGCATCGAGGAGCACAACAATTACGGCGTCGACTTCATCGAGGCGTCACGCGAGATCACCGACACGCTGCCGTATGTCCACATCTCGGGCGGCGTGTCGAACCTGTCGTTCTCGTTTCGCGGCAACGAGCCGGTGCGCGAGGCCATGCATGCGGTGTTCCTCTACCATGCCATCCAGGCCGGCATGGACATGGGCATCGTCAATGCCGGGCAGCTCGCGGTCTATGACACGATCGACCCGGAACTGCGCGAAGCCTGCGAGGATGTCGTCAACAACCGTGAGCCGAAAGCCGGCGGCACGGCGACCGAGCGCATGCTGGAACTGGCCGAGCGCTTCAAGGGAACGGCCGGCAAGGAAGCGCAGGAGCGCGATCTTGCGTGGCGCGACTGGCCGGTAGAGCAGCGCATTTCACATGCGCTGGTCAATGGCATAACCGAATTCATCGACGCCGACACCGAGGAAGCGCGGCTGGCCGCCGAGCGGCCACTGCATGTCATCGAGGGCCCGTTGATGGCCGGCATGAACATCGTCGGCGACCTGTTTGGCGCGGGCAAAATGTTCCTGCCGCAAGTGGTGAAGTCGGCGCGGGTGATGAAGCAAGCGGTGGCCGGGCTGTTGCCGCATATGGAGGCCGAGAAGCTGGCCAATGCCGCCAACGGCATCGACAATGGCGAGCGCCAGACCGCCGGCAAGATTTTGATGGCGACGGTCAAGGGCGATGTCCACGACATCGGCAAGAACATCGTCGGCGTGGTCCTGGCCTGCAACAATTACGAGATCATCGACCTCGGTGTGATGGTGCCGACGGCCAAGATTCTCGAGACGGCAAAGCGCGAGAAGGTCGACGTCATCGGCCTTTCCGGCCTCATCACGCCGTCGCTCGATGAGATGGTGCACGTCGCCGCCGAGATGGAGCGTGAGGGGTTTTCAGTGCCCCTGCTGATCGGCGGCGCGACCACCAGCCGCGTCCACACGGCGGTGAAGATCCACCCGCAATATCATGGGGGACCGACGGTGCACGTGCATGACGCGAGCCGCGCCGTGGGTGTCGTTTCCGCCCTGCTCTCCCCCGAGCAGCGGCCTGCCTATGTCGCCGACGTCAAGGCCGAGTACGAGAAGGTTGCCGCCAA
>JBDSLV010000038.1:0-3165 GCA_039916205.1 Mesorhizobium sp.
AGGTCGTAGAATTTCCGCCCCGTCTCCGGGTCGATACGTTTTGTGCCAAGTTCGGTTTTTGCCACGGCAAGCCTCGTCGATAAAAGAGTGGTCCCCTTAACCACAGTTTGCAGCGCTGTCAAAGCGAAAAGCCGGCTTCGGGCCAATGCCACAAAACCTTGCGTTCGAAGGCCCCGCGCGAGGGGATGACCATTTCGGCCCGCCGTGATACGAGACCGCCCGAAGCCAGACGAAGATGCCGTCCACTACCGTTCGCTCAGGGAATAGCCATGTCGCACTCCGCCGCCTCCAAGCCGGCCACCGCCCGCAAGTCGCCAGCCCTTTCCGGAACGGCACGCGTGCCGGGCGACAAGTCGATCTCGCACCGCTCCTTCATGTTTGGCGGCCTGGCCTCCGGCGAGACCCGCATCACCGGGCTCTTGGAAGGCGAAGACGTGATGCGTACAGGCGCCGCGATGAAGGCAATGGGCGCGCATATCGAGAAGCACGGCGCCGAGTGGGTCATCCGCGGCACCGGCAATGGCGCGCTGCTGCAGCCGGAAGGCCCGCTCGATTTCGGCAATGCCGGCACCGGCTCGCGCCTGACCATGGGCCTTGTCGGCACCTATGACATGGAAACGACCTTCATTGGCGACGCCTCGCTGTCGGGCCGGCCGATGGGCCGCGTGCTCGAACCGTTGCGCCAGATGGGCGTGCAGGTGCTGAAGGCGACGCCGGGCGACCGCATGCCGATCACACTGCGTGGTCCCAAGCATGCCGCGCCGATCACCTACCGGGTGCCGATGGCCTCGGCGCAGGTCAAGTCGGCGGTGCTGCTCGCCGGCCTCAACACGCCTGGTATCACCACGGTCATCGAGCCGGTGATGACGCGCGACCATACCGAAAAGATGCTGAAAGGCTTTGGCGCCAACCTGTCGGTGGAAACCGACGAGCGCGGCGTGCGCCACATCTTCATCGAAGGCCAGGGCAAGCTGACGGGACAGACCATCGCGGTGCCGGGCGACCCCTCCTCCGCCGGCTTCCCGCTGGTGGCCGCACTCATCGTGCCGGGTTCGGACATTGTCATCGAAAACGTGCTGATGAACCCGACCCGCACCGGGCTTTTGCTGACCTTGCAGGAAATGGGCGGCAAGATCGACATCCTGAACCCGCGCAACGCCGGCGGTGAGGATGTCGCCGACCTGCATGTGCGCTTCTCCGAGCTGAAAGGCGTCACCGTGCCGCCCGAACGTGCGCCGTCGATGATCGACGAATATCCGGTGCTGGCCGTCGCGGCCAGCTTCGCCGAGGGCGAGACGCTAATGCAGGGTCTGGAAGAACTCCGGGTGAAGGAATCCGACCGTCTCTCGGCTGTCGCCAACGGGCTGAAGCTCAACGGCGTCGACTGTACCGAAGGCGAAGCTTCACTTGCCGTGCGCGGCAAGCCCGGCGGCAAAGGGTTGGGCGGCCACCCGAATGGGCAGGACACGACCGTCCAAACCCATCTCGACCACCGCATCGCCATGAGCTTCCTGGTCATGGGGCTGGCGACGGAAAAGCCTGTCACCATCGACGATCAGGCCATGATCGCGACAAGTTTTCCGGAGTTCATGGGCTTGATGAAGGGGCTGGGCGCGGAGATCGAGTAGCGGGCGATGACAATCGCAAACCTTGGAGATGGTGGCCGAAATGCAATGTCGGCGGGACAGCGCCCCCCTCGGTCCTGCCGGACATCTCCCCCACTAGGGGGGAGATCGGCAGTTCTGGCGCTCCGCTCAATCCTGCAATTTGGACAATTGGCGAAAGCCGCGATGACGGCTGATCTCCCTCCTCGCGGGGGAGATGTCCGGCAGGACAGAGGGGGGCGCGAAGGATCGCCACGTCTATCTGGATCATCGCGTCTTTCAGCTACGCAGGGTGCCCAATGAGCTCGACCTTCACCATCGCCATCGACGGACCGGCAGGCGCCGGCAAAGGCACGCTGGCGCGGCGGCTGGCCGACCACTACCGGTTGAACCTGCTCGATACCGGCCTGACCTATCGCGCGGTTGCCCATGCGCTGCTGCGGCTCGGCCTGCCGCTCGACAATGTCTCGGCGGCCGAAACGGCGGCGCGCCAGGTCGACCTGGCAAAGCTCGACCGTGCGGTACTGTCAGCGCATGCGGTTGGCGAAGCTGCTTCGAAAGTCGCGGTGTTTCCAAGCGTGCGGCGCATCCTGGTCGACAAGCAGCGCGACTTCGCCAAGGCGCCGCCGGGCGCGGTGCTCGACGGCCGTGACATCGGCACCGTCGTCTGCCCCGACGCAGACATCAAACTCTACGTGACGGCCAGCGCCGAGGTGCGCGCGAGGCGCCGGCTGGCCGAGATCGAAAGCATCGGCGGCACCGCCAATTTCTCCGAGATTCTCGCCGATATCGTGCGCCGCGACGAGCGCGACATGGGCCGCGCCGACTCGCCTTTGAAGCCCGCCGCCGACGCGCACTTGCTTGATACCAGCGAAATGGCTATAGAAGCCGCGTTTCTAGCAGCCAAGTCGATCATTGATGACGTCATGGCCAAAAGAGACAAAGCCTGAGCCGGGTTTCTCCGTGCCGCCGATTGCCGATGGCGAAAGAGATACCCGTATCGGGCACGAACCAGCCTGCCAGCATTCTTCATGCGCCGGAATTGCCGCCTGAACAGCGGCCCAGGGTCTTTTGACCCGGAACGCCGGCAGGCCAACGCAACGCTAACCCACGGCGCCCGTCCCGCTCAATACGCGGGGCACTCCAGGAGAAACAATGTCTGCTGCAAATCCCACTCGCGATGATTTCGCGAGCCTGCTCGAAGAATCATTCACCGCCGGCCACTCCGGCGAAGGTCAGGTCGTCAAGGGCACGATCACCGCGATCGAAAAGGACATGGCCATCATCGACGTCGGCCTCAAGGTCGAAGGCCGCGTGCCGCTGAAGGAATTCGGCGTCAAGGGCAAGGACACCACCCTCAAGGTTGGTGACACTGTCGAAGTCTATGTCGAGCGCATCGAGAACGCGCTTGGCGAAGCCATGCTTTCGCGTGAGAAGGCCCGCCGCGAAGAGAGCTGGGTCCGTCTCGAAGAGAAGTTCACCAAGGGTGAGCGCGTCGAAGGCGTCATCTTCAACCAGGTCAAGGGCGGCTTCACCGTCGACCTCGACGGCGCCGTGGCCT
>JBDSLV010000039.1:0-5544 GCA_039916205.1 Mesorhizobium sp.
ATCTGGAAGAATATTATCAGCTCATCGAAAAGCGGTTCTCCAATCCCAAGATCGGTGACACGGTGCGGAGGCTCTGCCTCGATGGCTCAAACCGGCAGCCGAAATTCATCATCCCGACCATCGCCGATCGTTTGAAGGCCGGAAAAAGCGTCGCCGGCCTGGCGTTGGAATCGGCCCTCTGGTGCCGCTACTGCTTCGGCACGACCGACAGCGGCGCTGTCATCGAGCCCAACGATCCGAGCTGGGATCGGCTGCAGGCAACCGCCAGGGCAGCGAAGGATGCACCAACAGCCTGGCTTGCCATGGAGGATATCTATGGCGACGTCGGCCGCGCGGCGCCGTTTGTCGAGGCCTTCGCCCATGCGCTCAACGTGCTGTGGGCGAATGGCGCCCGCGCCACGCTGACACGCTACCTCGCCGGCAAGCTCTGACCCATTTGACGCCATGACGCCGGAACTGGTCATTTTCGACTGCGATGGCGTGCTGGTTGATAGCGAAGCGCTGTCGGTGTCGGCGCTGCTCGGCATGATCAAACTGGCCGGCGGCAGCGTTGCCGAGGACACTGCCTATGAGCACTTCCTCGGCAAGAGCATGAAAAGCGTTCGTGAAATCCTCGGCCGCGACTTTGGCCTTGAAATCACAGACCAGCATCTGACCGAGATGCGCGTCGAACTGATGCGCAAGTTTCGTGAGGAACTGAGGCCGATGCCCGGCGTCAAGGAAATGCTGCCGAGGCTTGGGCTGCCCTGCTGCGTTGCCTCTTCCGGCACGCTAGACCGCATCCGCTACGCGCTTGACGTCACCGGTCTGCTCGGCCTGCTGGAGCCGCATTTGTTCAGCGCCGGCATGGTGGCGCGCGGCAAGCCGGCGCCGGATCTCTTCCTCCACGCTGCCATGACAATGGGTGCCAGACCGCAAAATTGCGTTGTCATCGAGGACAGTCCCGCCGGCGTTGAAGCGGCGCGGGCCGCCGGCATGTGGGTGCTTGCCTTCACCGGCGGCACGCATGCCGGCAACCCCGCATTGAAAGCGCGGCTTGCGTCGATGCAGCCGGACTTTATATTCGCTGACATGCTGCAATTGCCCGATCTGATTGCAGGCCTGGGAGCGAGAGTAAGAGCATCTTGACGAAACCCTTCGTTTGCGCGGTCGATGTCGGCACCGGGAGCGCCCGCGCCGGCATTCTCGACACCACCGGCACCTTGCTCGGCCGCGCCGAGCACCCGATCGTCATGAACCAGCCGAAGCCCGATCACGCCGAACATGATTCGCGCGATATCTGGTCGGCGGTATGCCGCGCCGTACGTGCCGCGCGCGAAAAGGCCGGTGTCGACGCACAGGATGTCGTCGGCATTTCTTTCGACGCAACCTGCTCGCTGGTTGTGCGGGACGCCGATGGCGGCCAGCTCAGCGTCTCGGTTTCAGGTGACAAGCGCTGGGACACCATCGTCTGGCTCGACCATCGCGCCATTGCCGAGGCCGACGAATGCACCGCGAGCGGCCATGCCGTGCTCGACTATATCGGCGGCGTCATGTCGCCGGAAATGGCGACGCCGAAGCTGATGTGGCTGAAGCGCAACCTGCGCAAGACGTGGGTTGAAGCCGGCTACCTATTCGACCTCGCCGATTTCCTGACATGGCAGGCAACCGGCTCGCTCGCCCGCTCGCAATGCACGTTGACCGCCAAGTGGACCTACCTCGCGCACGAGGAATCCGGCTGGCGGCGCGACTTCTTCGGCATCGTCGGCCTCGACGATCTCTTCGAGCACGGCAACCTGCCGGAAAAGGCCAGTCCGGTCGGCGCCGACATCGGCTGTCTCACGCAACAGGCGGCAGCGGATCTCGGCTTGACGACGAACTGCCGGGTCGGCGCGGGTGTGATCGACGCCTATGCCGGCGCGCTCGGCGTGCTCGGTGGCTTCGCCGGCGACGAAGAGAATATCGGCCGGCACCTGGCGCTGATTGCCGGCACGTCGAGCTGCGTCATGGCGATGTCTCCCGATCCGCAGCCCTTCGCCGGCGTCTGGGGTCCTTACTACGGTGCGGCATTGCCGAAGCTGTGGCTGTCGGAAGGTGGCCAGTCGGCCACCGGCGCGCTGCTCGATCATATCATCCGCTGGCATGGCGCCGGCGGCGAACCGGATGCCGCCATGCATGCCAGGATCGCCAGCCGTGTCGCCGAGCTGCGCGAAGCTGAGGGCGAGAATCTCGCCGGCAGGCTGCATGTGTTGCCGGATTTCCATGGCAACCGCTCGCCGCTCGCCGATCCCCATGCAGTCGGCGTGGTCAGCGGGCTAACGCTGGATTCATCCTTCGACAGCCTGTGCAAGCTTTACTGGCGAACCGCCGTCGGCATCGCGCTCGGCGTGCGCCACGTACTCGAGGCGTTGAACGAGAACGGCTACCTCATCGACACGCTGCATGTCACCGGCGGCCACACCAAGAACCCGCTGCTGATGGAACTCTATGCCGACGCCACCGGCTGCACGGTGATCGAGCCGCTGGCCGACGAGGCGGTGCTGCTTGGCACCGGCATGGTCGCCGCCACCGCGGCCGGGCTGTTTCCGGATCTCAATGCTGCTTGCCTCGCCATGCAGCAGGGCGGCAAGACGCGCGTGTCAAACCCGGCATCATCAGGGCGTTTCGACCGTGACTACCGGGTCTTCCTCGAGATGCATCGGCAGAGACAGGTGCTGGACGCGATCCGCTGAAGAACGGAACTGTCGCGTTATTGCCGGAGCAGGGATTTGCCGGATTTCGCGTCGAACAGATGCAGGCTCTCTTCGTCGAACGTGTAGCGGACATTGCCGCGCAGGGTTGGGCAGGCACGGCTCGACACCAGCGCGCTGATTTCCTTGCCGCCCACGCCGAATGTGACCAGTGCCTCGTTGCCGTGGAATTCGATCAGGTCGGCGGTGCCTTGCAGCACATTGCCGGCATGGCCGTTGGCAACCGTTTTCAAGTCGGCGGGCCGGATGCCGAGCACCGCGCGTTCGACCTCTTCGAGGCTGAAGCGCCCGCCGTCAACCGTGAAGACCGCGCCTGCGCTGGTCAGGGTCCAGCCACCCTTGCTACGGCTCACGGTCACGTCGATGAAATTCATGTTCGGCGTGCCGATGAAGCCCGCGACGAAAACGTTGGCAGGCCGCTCATAGATTTCCGCCGGCGAGCCGATCTGTTCGATCAAACCATCGCGCAGCAGCACAATGCGGTCGGCAAGCGTCATCGCCTCAAGCTGGTCATGGGTGACGTAGACAGTCGTCGTCTTCAGGGACTGGTGCAGCCGGGCGATCTCGATGCGCATGTGGTTGCGCAGCTTGGCATCCAGGTTGGACAGGGGTTCGTCGAACAGGAAGACCTTCGGCGTCTTGATCATGGCGCGCGCGATCGCCACGCGCTGCTGCTGCCCGCCGGACAGTTCCGCCGGCTTGCGGCCGAGATAGGGTTCGAGCCCGAGCGTGTTTGAAACCGTCATGACGCGCCGCTGGATTTCAGCCTTCGCCACCTTCTGCCGCCTCAGGCCGAAGGCGATGTTGTCGAAGATCGTCATGTGCGGGTAGAGCGCGTAGTTCTGGAACACCATGGCAATGCCGCGGTCGCCTGGGTCGAGATCGTTGACCACCTTGCCACCGATCGAAACCTCGCCGCCGCTGATGTCCTCGAGCCCGGCCAGCATGCGCAGCAAGGTCGACTTGCCGCAGCCGGACGGCCCGAGGAAGACGACGAACTCATGTTCCTCGATGCTCAGGTTGAGATCGCGGATGACGGAAGTGGCGCCGTAGGATTTCTCGACATGGGAGCAGGTGATCGCGGACATGTTTCGTCAGCCCTTCTCGTTCGAAATCAGGATCTGCAGCTTGACGTCTTCCGGATGCGCCGCCGCCGCCCGCTCGAACGCCGTGATGCTGTCGCTGAAAGCATAGGTCCCGGTGATCAGCGGCTTGAGGTCGACCTTGCCCGAAGCGATCAGTTGCAGGGCGCGGTCAAAAATGTTGGCATAGCGGAACACCGTCTCGATCCGCACCTCCTTGGAGATCGCCGCGGGAACGTTCAGCGCCACCGGCTCAACCGGAAGCCCGACCAGAACCACCGCGCCGCCCGGGCGCACCACCTCGAACAGATTGGCGAAGGCTTTTGGACTGCCGCTGGCCTCGAACACGATGTCGGCGCCCCAGCCTTCCGTCGCTGTACCGATCGCGTCGACCAGCGACTGTTCGCTGATATTGACCGGGATGATGCCAGGATATTGTGCGGCGATCTTGAGTTTTGGCGCGGAAAAGTCGGAGATCAGAATCTTGGAGCAGCCGCCGGCCAGTGCTGCCAGCGCGATCATGATGCCGATCGGGCCGCAGCCGACAACGATGGCCACATCGCCCGGAACGATCCGCGCGCGGGCGGCCGCCTGCATGCCGATGGCAAAGGGCTCGACCATCGCCCCTTCGGCGAAGGAGACATTGTCGGGCAGCCTGTAGGTGAACGCGGCCGGGTGGACCGCATAGGGCGCCAGCACGCCATGCACCGGCGGCGTCGCCCAGAAGCTGACGTCGGGATCGACATTGTAGATGCCGAGCTTCGTGGCGCGCGACGACAGGTTCGGCACCCCCGGCTCCATGCAAACACGGTCACCCAGCTTCAACGTACGGACATTGGCGCCGATCTCGACCACCGTGCCGGAAGCTTCGTGGCCAAGCACCATCGGCGCGCGCACGACATAGCTGCCGATGGCGCCATGGGTGTAGTAGTGCACGTCGCTGCCGCAGACGCCGACCGTGTGGATAGCTATCTTGACGTCGTCTGGTCCGACATCGAGCGGCAGTGCGATGTCGCGCAGGGACAGCTCGCCTTTTTTCTCAAGAACCAACGCCTGCATCGGGCAATCCTCACTTCAAGTCTTTTTTGGGCGGAATACGGAATTCAGGAAGCCGCTGAGCACGCCGAGGAACAGCAAAGGCGGCAGCGACAGGAGCACGACCGAGGCATTCAGGATCCCCCAGGGCACGTTCATGCCTTGCTGGGAAAGCTCCGAGGCAACGATCGGCAAGGTCTTGGCATTGGAGCTGGACAGCATCAGCGCGATCAGGAACTCGTTCCAGACCAGCACGAAGCTGAAGGCGACCGCGCCGATCAGCGAGCGCCCCGCGACCGGCAGCGCGATCTTCCAGAACACCGAATAGGCGCCGTAGCCATCGACGAAGGCGGCTTCCTCGACCTCCTTGGGCACTGCCTGGAAGGCGGGAATGGCCAGCCACATGATCACCGAGATGGTCAGCAGCGAATAGGTGACGATCAGGGCGGCAAGCGTGTCGTAGAGGCCGATCTGCAGCCAGATCACCATCAGCGGAATGGCGACCGCCACCGGCGGCAGGAAGCGCAGCGACAGCACGAAGAACTGGATGTCGCCGGCCCAGCGGTTGGGGTAGCGCGCCACCGCATAGGCGGCGGGCAGGCCGAGCACCACGCCGATCAGCACCGCGACCCCGCAAGCGATGACCGAATTCTGCAGGCCGGTCATGACGCTGTCGCGGCCAAGAATATAGGTGATGT
>JBDSLV010000040.1:0-2598 GCA_039916205.1 Mesorhizobium sp.
ACATCTCGTCCTATTTCGCCAACAAGATGATCCCTAAACGGCCATCGAGCCTCTACTCGCTGTCGAAGGGCGCACTGAATTCGCTGACCAAGTCGCTGGCCTTCGAGCTCGGTCCGCGCGGCATCCGTGTCAATGCGATCGCGCCCGGTACCGTCGACACGGCCATGCGTCGCCGCACGGTCGACAATCTGCCGGCGGAGGCGAGGGCTGAGCTGAATGCCTATGTCGAGCGCAGCTATCCGCTCGGACGGATCGGCCAGACCAGCGACCTGGCCGGCATCGCGGTGTACCTGGCCAGTGACGAAGCCGCCTGGACGAGCGGCGGCATCTTCGCCGTCGATGGCGGATATACCGCGGGGTGAAGGCGCCGCCCTTCCTTCTCCTCCTTGCGCAAAAAAAGACGGTCTCGCTGTCGCGATGGGATGGAGGCTGCTCCAACCCGCTCCAGCGAAATCTATCCGACGCCCCCAGCGCAGGTATTGGCTCCAGCACGAGCACCCCTGTATTCGGGCGCCTTCGACCATGAAGCAAATCTTGCCGCTCGCTCTGAAGGGTGTCCGCCATCACCGCCAGAATTCGTTTTCCACCGCGGATTTTTCTTTAGACGTTGCATAGCAATTAACCATCAGACAAACAGTTTGTCTTCCACATGCCTTCGTCAGAATATTTTTATTGAGTTTTCACCTTGCCAATGAAGACTGCTCTCGTTGACAACGGGGGTATCAATGAACCTTTTGTTTGGGTTTTCCGGGCGCATTGGGCGTGCGCAATGGTGGCTGGCCTCGTTCGCAATCGTCTTGGTGTGGGTATTGATCATCGCGGGGTTCGCCGCCTTCATCGCGGTGGTTGACCCGTCCGCCGAGCACACATCCGGAGAGCTTTCCCACGGCGGACTAAGCGTCGGTATAGCGCTACTCATGGGCATCATCCTTTCTTGCTGGATCAAGATCGCAGCCACAATCAAGCGCTATCATGATCTGGACAAACCGGGGGTCTGGCTCCTCTTGACCCTCATCCCCATCATCGGCCCGATCTGGGTGACGATCGAATGCGGATTTTTCGCTGGCTCACCTGGCAACAACGACTTTGGCCCACCATCAGGCACGAGCGACCGCGCCACGTTTGTGAGCGACCTCGACGCTCACATCTCACGTATGAAGGCCGAGCGCGCAGGCCAGCAGCAACCGCGGCTCACCAGGAACGAACCACAGGCCAGCAGGATGGAACCGGCATCTCCGGCGCCGCAAGCAAGGCGCCCGGCAGGCCCAAATGGATTTGGCCGACGCGGCCTCTGGCTCGGTGCACGGACGCGCGGAAGCAGAAGCCGACTTGCTTTGCAGGCACATAGGAAGCGTATTTCACCACGAAACCCGCTTCAACCGATTTGCATCGAAAGGCACTGCAATCTCCGCTTGAAGCCCGTTGTGCAACGCGATACGCCGTTGCCGAATTCGATAGACGGAGAGAGCCGTGAGCGTTGAGAAGACCAGAACCGAGACCGACACGTTCGGTCCCATCGAAGTCGCCGCCGACCGTTATTGGGGCGCTCAGGCGCAGCGTTCGCTGGGCAACTTCAAGATCGGCTGGGAGAAACAACCGGCCTCGATCGTGCGTGCGCTGGGTATCGTCAAGCAGGCGGCGGCGGAAGCCAACATGGAGTTGAAGCGGCTTGACCCTGCGATCGGCAAGACGATCGTCGATGCGGCCCAGGACGTCATCGACGGCAAGCTCAACGATCATTTCCCGCTGGCTGTCTGGCAGACAGGCTCGGGCACGCAGTCCAACATGAACGCCAACGAGGTGATCTCCAACCGGGCGATCGAGATGCTCGGCGGCGTCATGGGCTCGAAGAAGCCGGTGCATCCCAACGACCATGTCAACATGAGCCAGTCTTCGAACGACACTTATCCGACAGCCATGCACATCGCCTGCGCCGAGCGGATCGTGCACGACCTGCTGCCCGCGCTCAGGCATCTGCTTGCAGCGCTCGAAGCCAAGACCAAGGCTTTCGCCCACATCATCAAGATCGGCCGCACGCATACGCAGGACGCAACCCCCCTCACCCTTGGCCAGGAGTTTTCCGGCTACGCGGCGCAGGTTGCCTCCTCGATCAAGCGCATCGAGTTGACCCTGCCCGGCCTGCAGGAACTCGCGCAAGGCGGCACCGCTGTCGGCACCGGGCTTAACGCGCCGGTGGGCTTTGCCGAAAAAGTCGCGGCACGTATCGCTGCCATTACCGGCATCGACTTCGTCACCGCGCCGAACAAGTTCGAAGCGTTGGCCGCCCACGATTCCATGGTGTTCTCGCATGGCGCCATCAACGCCTGCGCGGCGGCCCTGTTCAAGATCGCCAACGACATCCGCTTCCTCGGCTCCGGCCCGCGCTCTGGCCTGGGCGAGCTGTCGCTGCCTGAAAACGAGCCGGGCTCCTCGATCATGCCTGGCAAGGTCAACCCGACGCAGTGCGAGGCAATGACGCAGGTCTGCGTCCAGGTGTTCGGCAACAATGCCGCTCTCACCTTTGCCGGCAGCCAGGGTCATTTCGAGCTCAATGTCTACAACCCGCTGATGGCCTACAATTTCCTCCAATCGGTGCAG
>JBDSLV010000041.1:0-5322 GCA_039916205.1 Mesorhizobium sp.
AGATCGGCAAGGCAAGGCCTTTCAGCCGGAGGCGCCAGTGGTCCCAGATGATCGCCAGCAGTGCAATGTGCAGCGACGGCGCTTGGTTGAATGGCTTGTCGAAGCCGCCAAGCACGGCAAACAGAAATCCCGGCAGGCCTGACGTGGCCGGCCGCACGAAGGTCGCGGTGAGCGGAAACAGGATGAAGCAGGCGACGGCAACGAGCTGCGCGGTGAGATAGCGGCCAGCGAGGCGGTTGACGCCTTGCCTGTCATCGTTGAGCAGCAGCGAAAGGCCGTAAAACAGGTTGATCGACCAGTAAGGCACGATGGTCCAGGCAACGAACGGGATGCTGTGCTCCCACGAGAACACGATGCTGCCGACATCATCGCGCCGCGACGCCAGGTAGTTGGCGTAGCCATAGCTGAGGTAGAAGAACGGCGCCAGGAAGGCCAGCCACAAGGCTGCCCTGACCACGACCTGTCCATAAGGTTCGGTGCGTGTCGTTGATAAAAGCGATGACACCATCTTTGTTCAGCGGCGCCGCGCGACAGAGACGGTGAAGATGCCCCACTGGTCGATGCGCTGGTCGAGCTTGTCGAACCCGGCGGCTTCGACACGCTGGTCCATTTCGCCTTGTGTGCGGCGGCGCATGACCCAGGCCTGGCCGCCGCGATGCGAGGTCAGGCTGCGCGCGATCATCTCAAGCTGCGGATGCCAGGGCTGGTTGGTGTAGAGCAAAAGGCTTCCCGGCTGCATGGTGCCTGCGAGCCCACCGAGCGAACGGGCAATCATCGCATTGTCGGAAAACAGTTCGTAGAGGCCCGACACGATCGCGAGGTCCGGCGCCGGGTTGATGGCCGCCAGCATCCCGGCATCGAACGCGTCGGCACGCTGGAAGGAGACACTGGCCGGCAATTGCCGCTCCGCAATCAGCTTGCGGCCAAGCCCGACATTGAGGTCGGAATAATCCTGCAGGCGCACGCTCGCCGGCTGCTCGGGGCTGTTCTTGATGGCATCGAGAACATAGCGGCCATGGCCGGCGGCGATGTCGAGAATATGCGCTGGCCGGCCTGCTGCCTTGAGTGTTGCCAGTGACGAGCCGATGAGTTCTTCCAGGTGGAGCTTGCGCTGGCGGATACCGCGCCAGCCGATGGCCTCCAGGAAGACGCGGTCGACGATACGGCCGATCGGGCCGAGGCCGCGTGCTTCGTTCTCGTAGACATAATCCAGCGTCGAGCCGGAATCGAAGCCGGTGGTGATGCCGGCCTTCATGCCTCTCGAGAACCACGCGCCCATGCGGATGGAAGCGCGGCTGAAGGCCCAATAAAGCCCCTTGGGCGACAACAGATCGAGCGGTGATGCCAGCTTGTCGGCCTCGTCGCGCGTATAGCCGGCGATGTCGGCCTGCTTCAGGTCGACGGCGGCGTCTGGCGTGGCGAACTGCTTGTCCAGGAATGGCCGGATCAGGTCGAGCGCCTGAGCCCGGTCGCGTTCGCCCAATGTGTCGTGGAAGAAGCCGGGCAGCACGTGGCGTTCCTTCGAACGGCTGCCGAGATTGACGAAGAATTCATGCTGCGGCGCGTGGCGCACCACCCAGTCGCTGCCCGACAGCAGCAACTGCGTCGGCACCGTAATGGCGCGGGCGTCGGCGACAATGCGGGCGGCGTGCTGGTAGAGCTCGACCAGGATGTTGGAGGCGATCGGCCGCGTGATCAGCGGGTCGCTCTCGAAGGAAGCGATGCGCGCGGGATCATGCGTCAGGAACTTCGCCTTGACGTAGGAATTGACGAAGAAGCGGCCCTTGAGTTTCTGCCAGAACGCGATGCCTTCCTTGGCGAAGGGAACATAGAGCTTGACCGAAAAGGCCGGCGAGGCCAGCACCATGGCACGCAGTTTGGGCGCGTAATCATGCACCCAGGCGGCGGCAAGCACCGCGCCGAAAGACTGCGCGATCAGTGCGATATCCTGTGTGCCGAAGCCATCCTTGTCGGCAATCTCGTGCATGAAACAGTCGATGTCGCGCACCAACGCGGCGAAGGACGGCGCATAGCCGCGCTCGCCGGAGGAGCGTCCATTGCCGCGTGCGTCCCATGCGTAGAAGGCATGGTCTGGCATCCGCAACTCGTCAACGAGATGGGCCATGCGGCCGCCATGCTCATGGCCGCGATGGAAGAGCACGACCGCTCCCTTGGCACTGGCGGAGGCCGCCGGCCAGAACCGATAGAAAATCTCTGTCCCGTCATGGCTGCGGAACACGCGTTCTTGCGCTGTCCGGCCGAGATCTTGCGCCGGCGTGGCGACGGTCGGTTCGTGCATCATGGACTTTCCCTCAGGCGGCATGGCGAGCTCCCATGCTCAGCTTGCGCTGCCAATAAGACCGGCGCGTATCCGGTTTATGGCGGTCAGCAGGGACAAGGTTGCCATGGCTGGAAACACAAGCGGCGCGAGCCATGCCGGCCAGAGCCCGGCAGCGCACAGCACGGCAATGACGCCCAGCGCCAGTGCTCGGTCGCTCTTGCCGAACGGCCCGGCATAGTTGCGTCCGATCCTGGCGGCGATGCCGAGTACTCCGGCGAACTCTGTCAAAACAGCGGTTATGGCAAAGGCGACGATGCCCCATGGGTTGAATGGTGGAACAAAGGCGAAGGGCAGGATGAGCGCGACGTCGGAGACCACATCGCAAAACTCGTTCAGATACATGCCAAGCGTCGAAGCCTGCCCGTGCTCCCGCGCCAGCATGCCGTCAACGGCATTGAGCGCCATGCGCACGAACAGAACCACGGGAATGATGAGCAGTAGCGGGCGCGATTCGGGCAGCATCGCGATCGCAGCGCCGGCGACGATCGACATCAATGCGGCCAGGAGCGTTATGCTGTTGGCAGTGACGCCGAGGGCGGCCAGCCAATTGACCAGCGGCCGCAGCCTTCCCTGAAAAGCCGGTTTGAGCGCATAGAGCGTCGGCATGGCGTTGATCCCCCGATCCTGACCAGCGGCTGTACATCAATATGTCAGCGGGGACCAGAAGCCACCAAGATCATGTGGTTTTTCAGGCGGATGCCCCGAACCATCGCCGCGGTTTCATCCAGCGACGCGCCGGCCGATGCTCGGCGCGCTTGACGTCGATCATGCTGACGGTGCCGCCGTCCGACAGCGTATGCAGCCCATCCTCGAAACCGTCGAGCCAGCCGTGGGGTGACAGGCGCTTGACGATGCTGGCCGAGAAATCGGCGGGGCTCAGCCTGTCGATGCGCAGCAGATTGAGTGCGCTGCCATAGTTTGCGACACAGTCCTGCACCGGCAGATACAACTCTCCCCGCAGCACGATTGGCGAGCCGCCGGGCCGTGATGAATCCCAGGTCTTGCGTACCGGGTTTTGCGGGTGCTGTTGCCAGGGGCCGGTCAAGGCATCGGCAAAGGCGACATGCATTTCGCGCTGATCGCGGCAATCGTGTCCATGGAGCGCGTGAAACATCCACCAATGCCCCTGGTGATGGACAACGGTGGCGTCGACCGCCGGTTCGTTCATCAGAACCGAAACCGGTTCCCACAGCGTTGGAAATTCGATCGCCCGATAGAGCGTCAGCCGCCCGCTTTGATACGCTTCGGGCAGCATGAAAATGTCCTCGCCCACGCGGATCAGCTGCGGGTAGGACAGATGGAAATCCTGCTTCAGTGCAATGCCATGATCCTTCAAGGTCCAAGTGGCGTCATAGCTGAAATAGTGGATTTCGCCACGCTTCACGCGGTGGTCGTAGAACTCGACAAGCACCGTGAAGAGACCGTCCTGCCAGAGACCGAAAGGATCCGCGATGAAGCAGAACGGATCCTGCCGAGGCAGCCAGACGACGCGACCCTGGTCAAAACCTTCCGGGCTGAGCACCTTGTGGATTGGCTCCGGGATAATTCCCACATGCCAGGTCTCGGCGGCCGCCCAGCTCTTCCCCATCGCCTGCATTTCCCCGATCAAGCACCGGCAATCTATGCAGCAAACCGCAATGCACGGAAACGGCAATGTACGGTAATGCTGCCTGGTAAAGGCACAGCCAGGGGCTTCGCAAATCGCTAACCATGACCGACCGTGCATGGCTGCCATGCACACTTACCGGCTTCTGGATCAATCTCGCGCCTTGAATAGTGAGCACGCTTATAATATATTGCGCTCATGGTTTCCGACGGTACAGACAGATTGGGCTTCTTGATCCACGACGCGCAGCGCCTGCTGCGCAAGCGCTTCGAGGTGAAGGCGAGCGGACTTGGCCTTTCTTCGGCTCAATGGCGTCTTTTCGCCCGTGTTGCCAAGGAAAACGGCGTTGCCCAGGCACGGCTTGCCGAACTGCTCGAAATCGAACCGATCAGCGTTTCGCGTCTGGTCGACCGCATGGAGGAGAGCGGCTGGATCGAACGCCGCTCCGACGCCGCCGACCGTCGTGTGCGCATGATATTCCCAACGCCAAAGGCCAACGAGGCCTATGCCCAGGTCAAGAGCATGGCCGGCGAAGTCTACGAGGAAGCGCTTGCCGGAGTCTCAATGGAGGCCCGCCGCGTCCTGATCAAGGGACTTGAGGCGATGGTCCAGAATCTGGCGGATGGCGAAACGTCGTCCATCGAAAAAATCAAGAGTGCGGAAGGCGCAGCAGCATGAACGCGGTAGCCAAGATAGATGAGAATGTGACCAAGCTGGAAGCCCCGGCCGAGCCGGTCGCAGCGCCGGTGGCGGTTGCGCCGCCGGTGGCGCCAGCCCCGGTCGTGCCGAAGAAGAAGAGCCGTCTGGGCCGCCTCCTGTTGATGATTGCGCTGCCGGCGCTTCTGGTTGTGGGTGGTGGTTATGTCTGGGTGACAGGCGGCCGCTACCAAGAGACCGAAAACGCCTATCTCGAGCAGGCCAAGGTTTCCATCGCTTCGGACACGGCCGGCCGTATCGTTCAGGTCGGCATTGCCGACAACCAGACGGTCAAGCAGGGCGACCTCTTGTTCGCCATCGATCCGGAGCCCTACAGGATCGCCTTGGCACAGGCCGATGCGGCCGTTGCCGTGGCGCGTGTTGGTGTCGAGCAGTTGCGTGCCGCCTACAGCCAGGCGACGGCGCAGCAGAAATCCGACGCCAGTGAGGTTGACTACGCGCAGTCACAATATGACCGCGCTGCCGATCTTGCCCAGAAAGGCATCAACACCAAGTCGTCGCTCGATCAGGCCAAGAACGATCTCGACAAGGCCAAACAGCAGATGGCGGTTGCCGAACAAGGCATCATCAGCGCCAAGGCGGCACTTGCCGGCAATCCGGACATCGAGACCGACAAGCACCCGACCGTGATGGCCGCGCTCGCCGCTCGCGACAAGGC
>JBDSLV010000042.1:0-9365 GCA_039916205.1 Mesorhizobium sp.
CCGGAAGACATCGTGCTGCGCCCCGCCAACGACTATGTCCGCGACTTCATCGCCAATGTGAACCCGCTCTCGGTGCTGACCGCCTGGAATGTGATGCGCGACAGCCGCGACCTCGAGCATGGCGACAATGGCTGGGTGTGGCTCGACCGGCGCAAGACGACGCGCTTCAAGATCGACGAACATGGCCTGGTGGCGGCGGCCGAACGCGACGGCAAGCCGGCGGTGTGGGTGTCCTGCGCCGATGTCGAGGGCCAGTCGGAGGAGGCGGCACAAGTGTTCTGGGCCAATCCCGGCACCTCGCTGAAAACCGTCATGCTGGCCATGCATCGTTCGCAGACCGCGCCGGTCGCGCTCTTCGACGACCAGTCGCGCTTTGTCGGCGCCATTGGTATCCGCGACGTGCTGAGCGCGGTGCTGCGAAGGTAGAGTAACTTCAAGCCGGTTCCGGTGATTGGGCGATTGCACTTGATGCAATTTCGCAACAGCCGGTTTGATTTGTATTTGACCCCAATAATGGTTTGCTTCTTGTAATCTTTACAAGTGACTTTCGCTTGTCTGCTGGAGGCGCTTTTCGTAGCGTCGCCCCGGTTTGGGTTCGAGGCGATTCAGCCGATGCGGTTGGCTGGTCGAGGGAATTTGATATGGCACATTCGAGTTTTGCGGCAGTCTCCAGAGACAAGGCCGGTTTGAGCATATGGCCCGCGCGCTCGCTGCTGGCGTCGACATCGCTCACGGGCCTGGTGATTGCCGGGATCGCGGCGATGGCCATGGCGCCGCTGGCGCTGACCCCGGCTCGGGCCGCGGATTTCATACCGGCTTCTGGTGCCTGGGGCAGTGCCGCGAACTGGACTCCGGCCACGGTTCCCGACAGCGTCGACGCAGTGGCAACCTTCACGGCGGGACAGGGCCTCAGTGGCGTCGTCGATCTTGCTGGCGGCTCGTACACGGTCGGCACGCTGAACCTGAACGCGACAGGTACTTCCGGCGGCTATCAAATCGGATCGTCCAGTCCCGGAGGTGTGTTGAATTTCGAAGCCTCGGGACAGGCCGAGATCAATGTCCAGACAAACAACGCCGACCCCGATCTAGCCGCCAATGCGTCTTTCAATCTGGTCTCCGGCACCGTTTTCACGGTGGGCGCCGGTGCCCATTTTACCGCGGACGGGGTAATTTCGGGGGCAGGCGGGCTGACCAAGGTCGGCGGTGGTCTGCTGACCCTCAATGGAGCAAATACCTACACCGGCGGCACTCTTCTATCGGAAGGTACGCTCAGCCTTGGCAATGACAACGCACTTGGGACAGCCGCCATCTCTGCTTCCCCGGCGGGCACGATCGACCTCCAGGACGGGGTCAACATCAGCAACTACCTGTTCATCGATGTTATCGGGACGGTGAATGTCGGGTCAGGAACAGGCACCTATTCCGGCCAGATCTCGGAATTCGAGGTCGGTACGCTGGTCAAGACCGGCGCCGGCACGCTGGTCCTGACCAGCTATAACTATTTGAGCGGCGGGGTCAGAATCACCGGCGGCACGGTCCAGGTCACGGACGATCATGCGGCGGGTACCGGGCCGATCACGCTGGAGGGCACGACGTTCCAGGCAGGCGCCAACCTAGCTCTTGCCAACGTTTCCTTTCTCTTCGGCGCCGCTGGCGGCACCATCGATACGCAGGGGTTTGACGTCAGCACCAGCGCAAGCATGGGGGACAACGATATCCCCGGTGGGACGTTTATAAAGAAAGGCACCGGAACGCTGACGGTGAGCGGCTTCGCCAACAACAATACCTATGGCACGGCAACCAGGGTTGCCGAGGGTACATTGAAGGCGGGTGATGCCAACATCTTCAGCGCCAACAGCGCCTATACGGTAGCCAGTGGCGCGACCCTTGCGCTTGACACTTTCGACCAGGCAATCGGGTCTCTCGCTGACGTTGGCGCCAGCGGGGGCACCGTTGATGTCGGCTCCGCTACATTGACGACCGGCGGCAACAACAGTTCAACCAAATTTTCCGGTGTCATCAAGGGCTCAGGCGGGTTGGTCAAAACTGGAACCGGAGTCTTCGAACTCGCGGGCTTGGCCAACAGCCTTTCCGGAGCAACCACCGTCCAGGCCGGCACGCTGTTGGTAACCGGGCTGTTGGGCGACTCCGACGTCACGGTCAAGAGCGGCGCCACGCTTGCCGGTGGCGGCACGATCGGCGGACTGCACTCTTTGGGCACAGTCGCGCCTGGCAAGAACGCAGTCGGCACGCTTACGGTCCTCGGCAACGCTACCTTCGAGGCGAGCTCGAACTACACGGTGGACCTCAACCCCACCACATCGGATCTTATCGCCGTATCAGGCACCGCCGACATCGCCGGTACCCTGACGATTGCGAACCTGGCTTCTGGTGTCTATGCGCCGGGCACCCGCTATGCCGTGCTTTCGGCTGCTGGCGGCCGCAACGGCACCTTCACGCTCAGCTCCAACCAGCTCTCGTATTTTCTCGGTGCGACCGCTGCCTACGACCCAACCCATGTCTACATCGATATCACCAAGACAAGCACGTTCAGTGCGGCGGGCCTGACGCCCAACCAGATCGCGACAGGCGCTGGGCTGGAAAGTCTCTCTGGCGGCTCGATGATCGACGCGCTTCTCGGCCTGCCGACCGCAGCCGCGGTGCACGATGCCTACGACCAACTCTCCGGCGAGATCCATTCGTCAGCCAGGGGCATGCTGGTCCAAGACAGCCACTTCCTGCAGGACGCGGTGACGGCGCGCTTGCGCGCTGCGTTTGACGGCGTCGGTATCGCTTCGTTGCCGGTCATGGCCTATGGCGAAGGCGGCCCTGAAATGGTTGCCGCCGACAGCGATCGTTTCGCCGTCTGGGGGCAAGGGTTCGGTTCATGGGGCGGCACCGGAAGCGATGGCAACGCGGCGGCGTTCAACCGCTCCGCCACCGGCCTGCTGATGGGGGCCGACGGCATGGCCAGCGACTGGCGCATCGGCGCGGTTGGCGGATACAGCCGTTCGAGCTTCGACGTTGACGACCGGCATTCCTCTGGTGACAGCGCCAACTATCACCTGGGACTTTATGGCGGGACGAATTGGGGCGCGATCGCGTTCCGGACCGGCGCTGCCTATACACGGCACCGGATTTCGACTTCCCGGTCCGTAGCCTTTGGCAACTTCACCGACCAATTGTCGGCGGACTACGATGCCGCCACGGCACAGGCCTTTGGCGAACTGGCCTACAAGACTGATGCGGGGCCATTTGCCTTCGAGCCCTTCGCCAATCTCGCTTATGTCAATCTGCATACCGATGGGTTCGCGGAAACGGGCGGCGCGGCAGCGCTGACCAGCAGCAGTTCAACGACGGACGCGACCTTCACCACGCTTGGCGTCAGAGCCTCCACCGACGTCACCGTCGGCGGCGTGACAGCCACCGCGCGTGGCATGTTTGGCTGGCGCCATGCATTCGGGCAGGTCGCGCCGCTGTCGAGCGTTGCTTTCGCAGGCAGCAACAGCTTCATCATCGCGGGCGCGCCGATAGCGCGCGACGCCATGCTGGCCGAGGTGGGCTTCGACGTGCAGCTTGCCGCCAATGCCACACTGGGCCTGTCCTATGCCGGGCAGTTTGGCGCGGATGCCTTCGATAACGGCTTCAAGGCCAACCTTGGCATGAAGTTCTGACAGATCGCAGGGCGCGCGCTCCGGCGCGCTAAACCGCGGCCGGCAGCCGCAACTGCGTCAGCAGGCCGCCGCCGGGGTGATTGGAAAGGCTGATCTCTCCGCCGGCGGCACGGGCGATGTTGCGGGCAATGGTCAGGCCGAGACCAAGGCCGCCGGTCTGGCGGTTGCGGGACTGTTCCAGGCGCACGAACGAGCCGAAGACCGCATCGATCTGCGCCTGCGGGATGCCCGGGCCTTCGTCGCGGATGATCAGCGTGATCATGTCATCCGAGCGGTGCAGGCTGAGATGCGCCTTCTTGCCGTAGGTCACGGCATTCTGGACCAGATTGGTGACGCAGCGCCTGAGCGCGACCGGCCGCGCCATGCAGATCAGGCCGCGCGAGCGAGTGTCGTCATTGTCGAATGAGACATCTCCGAAGCCGTCGGCGATCGATTCCACGAGCGACCAGAAATCGATTCGTTCGCTCTTTTCCTCCGTCACCTCGAACGTGGCGAAATCGATGACCGAGCTGGCAATGCTTTCAACGTCGGCAAGGTCATGCGCCAGCGCCTCGCGCACCGCTGATTTGCGCAGCAGTTCCAGCCGCAGCCGCATCCTGGTCATCGGCGTGCGCAGGTCATGCGTGAGTGCTGCCGCCAGATGTTCGCGGTCCTCGACAGATTCGCGCAATCTCGACTGCATGGCGTTGATCGCCTTTGCGGCGGCGCGCACCTCACGGCTGCCGCTCTCGGTGATCGGCGGGCTCTTCAGATCCTTGCCGATCCGGTTGACGGCGGTTTCCATCATCCGGTAGGGCGCGGTCAGCCGGCGCAGCGACCAGATCGACATGATCACCACAAGCCCGGCGATCAGCGTATAGAGCGGCAGGCTGTCAAAGCTCAGGATCGGACCGACCGGCGTGATCGGCTCGGTGAAGTTCAGCCACTGGCCGTCGGCGAAGCGCAGCGAGGCTGTCAGCTTGTCGCTCTGGGCGAAGTCGGAGGCCAGCACCAGGAGGTCGCGCTCGACCTGACCGATATCGGGTCCTTCGACCGTTCCGGTGGCATCGTCGGCCTCGCGCGTCGCCGGGTCGCGCCGCACCCGAGCGTCGGTGACGCCGAATTTCGACAGCCTGCCGACGAGAATATCTTCCAGCTCAGCCAGTTCGTCATCGCTGGCGATGGAAGAGCTGACGGCCGGTGTGTCCGAAACAGTGAGCGCATAGGTGGCGTTGAAAAGACCGGTCGCCGTAGCCTTGCGCTCCTCCGGCGTGGCTTCATGCATGAGTTGCACCAAGGAGAAGGCGCGATCGTTGAGCCGGTAGAGATCGACCACGTCATTGGCGGCGGCACGGTCCCGCGACACGATATAGAGGGTCGCGACCTGACTGATCAGCAGGCCGGCAATGACGATCAGCAGCACCCAGACGGGCAAGGTCTGCGGCAGGAACCGTCTCATTCCGAGGTCGTCTCAGGCAGGAACTGGTAACCGCCGCTGCGCACGGTCAGGATCAGCTTCGGCATTTTCGGGTCGTCTTCCATCTTGCGCCGCAGCCTGGAGACCAGGATGTCGATGCTGCGGTCGAAGGAATAGTCGCTGTCGCCGCCGGACAGCTCGATCAGCTGGTCGCGGGTCAGCACGCGCTGCGCGCTCTTGACGAAGGTCTGCAGCAGGTTGAACTCGGCCATGGTCAGCTCGACCCTGACATCGTCGGGCGCTATCAGCCGCCGGCGCGAACAGTCCATCGTCCAGCCGGCGAAGCGGTAGATCTGCTTGGTGGTGGCGCGCTTGGGCTCGGCGGCGCCGTTGCGCCGCAGTACGGCACGGATGCGGGCCAGCAACTCACGCGGGTCGAAGGGTTTCGGCACATAGTCATCGGCCCCCATCTCGAGGCCGACGACGCGATCGGTCGTCTCGGTGACGGCGGTCAGCATGATGATCGGCGTCGAATACTGGGCGCGGAGATCGCGGCACAGTTCCAGTCCGCTCTTGCCGGGCAGCATGACATCGAGAACGATGAGGTCCACCTGTGCGCGGCGCAGGATGGTTTCCATCTCGATACCATCGGCGGCGACCGAAGTGTGCAGGCCCCGCTTCTGGAAAAACTCCTGAAGCAGGTCGCGGATGCCCTTGTCGTCGTCAACGATCAGTATGTGTGCGTCGGATTTCACAGCGGTCCCGTCATGGTTCGCGGCCAAGCTACCTTATGTGGTGACCCACACGATAGAATTCAGGCCATATGTTGGCCAGTGGCGATGATGGGTTCACACCGGGTTTCTCAGACACACTTCAGAAACAAAATTCTACAGTTCAGAAAAACTCCTGAAAAAATTCAAAGGCATAACGGTGCCGTGGCGGTCAGGTCATCGGCTGCGACGCCAGTCTCCGGAGTTTACGGATAAACCAATGCAGAGGCTTTCGATCAGTTTGATGGGTGCGTTGCTGAGCGTCTCGCTCGTCACTGCCGCTGTCGGACAATCGGATGCAAAAGTGGCGCTTACCCGGAGCGAGCGTTGCACCAATCTTAGCCACCAGTTTGACGAAGCCCTCGAAACCCACGCCACGGCAACGCAGGTCACCGCGGCAAAGGCACTTCAAAGAAAAGGCAACCGGTTCTGCGCCAACAAGAAACAGGCACAGGGTATCCGGATGCTCGCAAACGCTTTGAAGCTGCTTGGAGTGACACCGAACGACCCGGTTCAGTGAAACTCAAGACTCGACCCGCATTAAAAAAAGGAAACGAAGCCATGAAGAAGTCCATCCTCTCCGCCACCGGTCTCGCCGTCGCTCTCGCTTTCGCGATGCCTGCTCTCGGCAACGCCGCTGCCACCACGACCGCTGCTCCGGCTGCTTCGACCACGACGGCTCCTGCCGCGACCGCACCGGCTACCGCCGAGCCGATGAAGGCTGCTCCGAAGAAGGTCGTCAAGAAGACCGTGAAGAAGCACAAGAAGGCTGCCAAGAAGGTCGTCAAGAAGGACGCCCCGAAGGCCTGATCCGCTTCGCAAGCCTGGCTTGCTCCAAGGCCGCTCCAGCCGAACGCCGGTTGGAGCGGCCTTATGCCGATCCGAAGGCAGATGGCCGAAGCCTGAAAACCGGCAGCTTTAAGCCACGCGCCTCGACCCGCTACCCCATCCGCAATACCAGCCTGTAGGACATTCCGCATGAAGAAGCGGGCTTCGTCCATTCTGCGTTCCATGGCCCTTGGCGGCCTGATTGCCACCGGCGCCGCCCGGGTGTTGATCCTTTTTACCGCCAGCCCCGTGCCCGATCCGGCCAGCGGCAGAACCGAGCCTTCGCTGTTCGCGCCCGAGATTTCCGCCAACTGGGACTACATCACGCCGCTTCAGACCTGGCTGCTGATCGTCCTCACCGGCGCCACGCTGATCTGCTTTGCCGCCTGGGGGCTTTTCGCCTGGCGGGAGCGCCAGGCGGATGCGGCCGGAAATGGGCCTCGACCCGATACGCAGTCGCCAGCAAGTGCGCGACAGGTTCCGCCCCGGCGCGTGTTTGGCCGCCAGGGCCGTTGAACGGCATCCGACAATTCCCACATAGTGGGGAATGACCGCCGCCGGCTTCCGGTCGCGTGCTTCCAAATAGACGACGGCTTCGCGGATGCCAGAACGCGCGCCACGTCGTCGCTCATGCGAAATTGGCGGTTCCAATGCCTGAAATCACCACAAAGCCGCGCGTCGAGGTCAAGCCGCAGGTCGAGCGGCCCAAGCTCGACAAAGTCATTCTCATCAACGACGACTTCACGCCACGGGAATTCGTGGTGACGGTGCTGAAGGGCGAGTTCAAGCTCAGCGAAGACCAGGCGCACCGGGTGATGATCACCGCGCACCGTCGCGGCGTCTGCGTCGTAGCCGTGTTCACTAAGGACGTCGCCGAGACCAAGGCGACGCGGGCGACCGACGCGGGCAAGGCAAAAGGCTATCCGCTGATGTTCACGACCGAGCCTGAAGAGTAACTTACCGCCCCTCGCGGTGCCACATCGAGCCCATTGCCAGGAGCAGCAGGCCAAGGCCGAGGAAGCCGCCGAACAGCGGCACGCGCGACACCGCCTTCAGGACGCTGTCGTCGGTGGTGCGCAGGCCAATCCAGTCGCTGCCTGCTGCCTCGCCGGAAGAGCGCACCGGCACGATGGAGGGCAAGGTGATATCGCTGCCGCCGAGATTGCCGAGCGTCGATGCCGCCGCCAGCCGTCGCACGCTGCCGCCGGTAGCTTCCGCTGGCGCCTTCAACCGGTCCTGGGTGGAGATGACATCGGAGAATTCCGGCGCATTGACCGGTCCGACATGGGCGAGTGCCGTCAGGTCGCCGTTGGCGATCTGATAGAGGCCGATCTCGCGGGTCTCGAGACTGCCGAGGAAGACGCCTGGTTCGGATTTCTCAAGCTTGACCGCCAACGTCTTGCCGGTGGGGGTGATGATCTGGGCCGGGCCTGGGTCGTCGCTCATGGTCTGGCGGCGGATCTCCAGCACCATGCCACGGCCATCGGCGGTCAGCCGTTCCTCCTCGAGTTCCGGTTCCTTCATCAGCCAGTGGGCGATGCGGCGGTAGAGCTGGACATGCGGCCCGCCGCCCTCGAAGCCACGCGCCCACAACCAGCCCTGGTCTGACAGAAGCATGCCGACGCGGCCTTCGCCCTTGCGGTCGAGCAGCAGCAGGGGCCGGTCGTCGGCCCCCTTCATCACCACTTCTCCCTCGGGATTCTTGACGCCGATGGTGCGGAACCAACGGCTCCAGTGCGGCGGCTCGGTGGCCGAACCGTCGAGCCCGCGCGTCACCGGATGACGCTGGCCGAGATCGGTGAGGCGCGGATAAAAGGCCTTCTCGACGATCTCGCCGGTCGGCATCGCTGGCAGCGCCGACATCAGCGGCGTGCGGGCGATCGAGGCTTCACCGGCATATTCGGGGCCGGCGGCGATCAGCAATGCGCCGCCCTTTTCGACATATTCGGCGATGTAGTCGTAATAGAGGATCGGCAGCACGTCGCGGTGCTGGTAGCGGTCGAAGATGATGAGGTCGAAATCCTTGATCTTCTCGACGAACAATTCGCGCGTCGGGAAGGCGATCAGCGACAATTCATTGATCGGCGTGCCGTCCTGCTTTTCCGGCGGCCGCAGAATGGTGAAGTGGACGAGATCGACCGAGGCGTCGGACTTCAACAGATTGCGCCAGGTGCGCTCGCCGGCATGCGGTTCGCCAGAGACCAGCAGCACGCGCAGATTTTCGCGGATGCCGTCGACCAGCGCGATGGCGCGGTTGTTGGTGTCGGTGAGTTCGTCGGGTTCGCGGTCGATGGCCAGTTCGACGATGTTGCGCCCGGCGCCGGGAATGGTCACCTGCAGCGGCATCACCTGGCCGATGGTGGCATGTTCGACCGCGACCTGCTCGCCATTGACCGAGACGCGGACATCGACCGGCCCGGCATTGTTGTCCGTCGAAATGACGCGGTAGGTCATGTCGAGCGGTTTGCCGACCAGGCCGAAGCGCGGCGCGTTCTCGAAGCGGATGCGGCGATCCTTCTCGTGATCGTTGCCGGTAATCAGCGCATGCAGCGGGGCATTGAAGTCGGGGGCGCCGGCCGGCGCGTCATGCACCTCGCCGTCGGTGATCATGATGGCGCCGCCGATGCGCGATGGCGGCACATCGCGGAAAGCACCTTCAAGCGCGCCGAAAAGCTTCGTCTCGGTGCGTTCCTCCGC
>JBDSLV010000043.1:0-7971 GCA_039916205.1 Mesorhizobium sp.
CGCTCCTTCTTGATGGTGTTGCCGAAGGAGATGCGGTCCGCCGGCGCACCGGCGTCCATCGCCATCTCGACTTCGGCAACGGAAGCGGTGTCGAAGGACGAGCCCATCGCAGCAAGCAGGCGCAGGATTTCCGGCGCCGGGTTTGCTTTCACCGCGTAGTAGATCTTGGAATCGGGCAGTGCCTTTTCGAAGGCACGGAAATTGTCGCGAACGACATCGAGGTCGACGACGAGGCAGGGGCCGGCCGGACGTCGGGTGGCGAGGAAGTCAAGGATGCGCTGGGTAGCCATCGTGGTTTCTCCAACACGCCTTTCGGCGCGCACAAGGGTGCGGACGCGGGCTATCGGCCTCGCGAACACGCGGTCAAACAAAGGCGGGACGGAAATCCATGGAACCAGCCGGTGGAGACCCCGGAACCATGAAACGCCGTCTCGCGGCGATGAACCTCAGCCTTGCCCGGCTTCGGTTCGCTTTGTCTGCCTTGGCTTGGATTGGGAGAACCCCGTTCCGCACTGCCGGCAATGATGGTGTGCCTCTTCAGTAACCCCGGTCTTTGGACAACCGGCAGAGAACCAGAAAGGCCCGCACCGTCGTTGCTTCAAGGTGTCCTCGGTCTGGCGGTTGGCCGCTAAACCGACTGGAGGGGTTAGCTCCAGTTACCTTACCGATTTCCCTCACCATTCGAGGATCGGCGGACACCCACAGGCACGTGCGACTTTGGGCAAGCGCGATATATGGCTGGTTGCCGTCACAATCAATAAAAATCGTATCTCAGGTTGTAAAATTCCTGGCATCGAACAATGCTGCGGCAATCGTATCCGGATATCGAACGATGACAGGCACGCACGGCCCCTTCAACGCATTTCTCGACCTCCGCCAGATGCCGGTGGCCAATGCCGAACTCGGGCCCTTGGCGGGCCTGCGGCTGGCGGTCAAGGACATCTACGATGTCGCGGGATACCGCACCGGTTGCGGCAATCCCGCGAAGTTCGCCCAAAACCCTGCCGCGTCGCGCACGGCACCTGCCGTGCAGATGGTACTCGACGCCGGCGCTCGCTTCGTCGGCAAGACCCAGACCGATGAGCTTGCCTTCTCGCTGTTTGGCCAGAACGCGCATTTTCCGTTCCCGGTAAACCCTGCCGCGCCGGATCGCGTCACCGGCGGCTCATCGTCTGGATCAGCCGCGGCGGTGGCGGGCAGGCTCGCACAGATCGCCACCGGCTCCGACACCGGCGGCTCCATCCGCGCGCCGGCGAGCTTTTGCGGGCTGATCGGCCTGCGCACCACGCATGGCCGCATCCCGCTTGATGGCGCCATGAAGCTGGCGCCGAGCCTCGACACGTTCGGCTGGTTCGCCGACGACATCGAGACCTACGAGACAGTCGGCAAGCTGCTGCTTGGCCGCGACCCGCATCAGCACCCGCTGGACCGCCCGCTGGCGCTGGACTGGCTGGACGAGATGGTTGCCCGCCCGGCACTTGCCGAATATGCGGGAATGAAGGGGCTGGCTGGCGCGGTTTTCGGCGCACCGGCGACGCCGACGATGCGCTTCACCTCATCTCCCGATGAACTCTACTGGTGCTTCCGCCGGCTACAGGCCAGGGAGGCCTGGGCGACGCACGGCACCTGGATCACCAGCGGCGAGCGCCAACTCGGCCCCGGCGTTGAAGAGCGATTCGGTTTTGGCCGCGCCGTTGATGACAGGACGGCGCAATCCGAAAAGGTGCGGCGGCTGACCTTTCGCGGTGAGCTGAGCGCTCTGCTCGGCAAGAACGGATTCCTCATCCTGCCAACCGTTCCTGGCCCCGCCCCGTATGTGAACAGCACGCCTGAGCAGCTCCAGGCCTATCGTGAGCGAGCGCTGCATCTCCTGTGCCTGGCCGGCCTTTCCGGTTTCCCGCAGATCACGCTGCCGATCGGCTCGGTCGCCGGCGCGCCTTTCGGCCTTTCGCTGCTTGGCCCTTCCGGCAGCGACATTGCCCTGATACGGCTCGGCCGAAAACTTCTTGATGCGGCACGAAAGGCCTGATTCATGGACACACTGACCCGCATGCGCGCCTTTATCGACGTCGTCGAGGCCGAAGGCTTTTCGGCTGCGGCGCGCAAGATCGGCCGCTCCAAGGCGCTGCTGTCCAAATATGTGCGCGAGCTGGAAGACGAACTCGGCGCGCTGCTGCTCAACCGCACCACCCGGCAGTTCTCGATGACCGAGGCCGGCCATACCTACTACCGCCGTGCCTCCGAGATCGTGCGCGAAGTCGACAGCCTTGCCGACGCGGTGCGCGAATCCTCCGGCGACGTGCGCGGCAGGATCAAGCTGTCGGCGCCGCGCACCTTCGCCGATGCGCCGATCGGCCAGTCGCTGATCGACTTCGCCAAGCAGCACCCCGACATCGTGCTCGACATCCAGCTCGACGACCGTTTCGTCGATCTCGTCGAGGAAGGCTTCGACCTTGCCGTGCGCATTTCGCGGCTGGAGAACTCGTCGCTGATCGCCAGGCGCCTGGCGCCGTTCTCGATAAAGCTGTGCGCCTCTCCCGAACTCATCGCCAAGCATGGCATGCCGCTGCGCCCGCAAGACCTTGGCCGCATCCCTTGCATTGTCGATACCAACGGAAAGGGGCTGAACAACTGGCAGTTCAAGGGTGACAATGGCGACATGGTGAGCGTTTCCGTCTCCGGCCCGATCGAGGTCAACAGCCCGATGGCGGCCAGGGCGGCGGCCGTGGCCGGGCTTGGATTTTCGATCCTGCCGGATTTCATCGCCGCGCCCGACATTGCCAGCGGACGGCTGGTGACCGCGCTCGATGACCGTATCCTGTCGGGTGGCGGCATTTTCACTGTCTATCCGCACCGCCGCTACCTGCCGGCCAAGGTTCGCGTTTTCGTTGACTACCTGGTGCAGTGGTTCAAGACGCTTGACGCTGCCTGACGCGATGCAGCCGCCGCGCGGTCCCAATTTCGCCCCGTTTCTGGTCACTTTCGAAACCTCTCCGAGGCCGATGGAACAGCGACCGAGAATGCACCTGAAACGACGGGCGATCATGCTGGCTTCGGCCTTGGCGGCGACATTTGCCGCCGACGGACCGGCGCAAGTGCATCCGCATGTCTTCGCCGAGGCGCGCCTCGACGTCATCCTCAGCCCGGATCACCAAAGTGTGAAAGCGCTGCGCCATCTCTGGCGCTTCGACGACCTGTTTTCCAGTACGGTGATGATGGAGTTCGACAAGAACTCCGACCTGAAGCTTGACGACAAGGAGCTGAAGGATGTCGCGGACACCGTTCATGCCTCGCTGGCCGAATACAATTACTTTCAGCTGGTCACCGTCGACGGCAAGGACGTGACCATGGTGCCGCCGCCGCATCTGATGGCCAATTTCGACAATGACCAGCTCATCATCCTTTTCGAATCCGAACCGAAAGTGCCGATCAAGCTGGTCGGCAAGATCGATATCGGCGTCTACGACCCGACCTTCTACACGGCAATTGATTTCACCGAGGATGCCAATCTCAAGGTCGACGGCCTGCCCTCGAACTGCACCAGCAAGGTCGTTCGGCCGGACCCGGACGAAGCGATCAAGGAAAACCAGAAGACCCTGACGGACGCCTTCTTCAACGATCCGACAGGCACCGACATGAGCAAGATCTTCGCCACCAAGCTTGAACTGAACTGTCAGCCAGAAGGATGAACCCGGTGAACCTGATCGGAAGCCGCTCGAGGCCGTCCCTGCGTTTGGCATTCGGCCTGTTGGCCCTCACCTTTGTCATGATGCATTTCGCCAATTCCGCGCATGCACAGAGTTCGCTTGGCATCGGCGTGAATGACGGCATGGCGCCGACCACCGGGCCGTTCGCCCACATCCTGATGTGGATCAACCTGCGCCAGCAGGAATTCTATCGCGCGCTGGCAACGGCGATGAAGGCGATGCGTGACGACGGCAGCAAGCTTTGGGTGCTCATCGGCCTGTCCTTCGCTTACGGCATTTTTCATGCCGCCGGCCCCGGCCACGGCAAGGCGGTGATCTCGTCCTACATGGTCGCCAACGAAGTGGCGCTGCGGCGCGGCATCCTTTTGTCCTTCGTCTCCGCCCTGCTGCAGGGGCTGACGGCGATCGCGGTCATGCTGCTCGCCTATTTCGTGCTGCGCGGCACCACCATTTCGATGACCGACGCCGCCTGGTTCATGGAAATCCTGAGCTATGTCTTCGTCACGCTCTTTGGCGCCTGGCTTTTGTGGCGCAAGCTCGGCCCTTCCGTCCTGCGCCTGTTTGGCAGAAGCCCCGCCTACAGCCTTTCGGCGGCCCACGCCGGCCACTCCCATGCAGGCCACTCCCATGCAGGCCATTCGCATGCCGGTCATTCGCATGCGGTGAATGCCCGCTCCCACGCGCTTCACGCCCATGACGCGCACGACCATCATGACCATGCGCACGATCACGCAGCGCATGACCATCACGACCATGGCGCGCATGATCACGACGCACATGACCACCATCATCACGATCATGCGGCGGGCGAGGTCTGCGACACTTGCGGACACTCGCATGCGCCAGACCCGGCGCTGCTCTCCGGCGACCGCTTCGACTGGCGCACGGCATGGACGGCCGTGGCCGCTGTCGGCATCCGGCCCTGCTCCGGCGCGCTGATCGTGCTGAGCTTTGCCTTGCTCAACGGGCTCTGGCTCGGCGGCCTGCTGTCGGTTCTGGCGATGTCGATTGGAACCGCCATCACCGTCTCGGCGCTGGCGACGCTTGCGGTGACCGCCAAGAACTGGGCGGTGTATTTCGCCGGCGACGGCCGCATGGGCAACCGCATCCACACGATCGTCGAGGTCGGCGGCGCGGCCTTCGTGTTCCTGTTCGGACTGCTGCTCTTGTCTGCGAGCCTGGCGGCTTAATCTGGCTTCTTGGCGTTTCGAACCTGAGGTTCCACATCCAGCCTAAAGCGTCCTTCGCCTAACTCGAAACAAGCGGCATGAAAATCAGGTCGACGAGCTCCGCTATGGCTTCTGCTTGCAACGGCTTGCGAGTGACAAACATCTCGTAGCGCGCAAGATCCATTGCGACACGCCATACCCTCGGCGATGGCATGGCAGGACCAATCTCACCTCGTACGATGGCACGGTCCATGGCGATCGTCATGAAATGCACCGAGGATTGAGTGATGTTGCCTTCTACATCCGGCAACTCCACCATGATGCCTCGCATGATCTCCGGAAAGCTCTGATAGCGATCGGACAGCCATGTCAAAATGGCGACGACATCGTCTCGAAGGTTCCCTTCGTCTGGGGCTACGGCCGGGGCGGCGGAGTTCTTCCGCAGAGAGGCTAGCACGAGCTCAACCCGGCTCGGCCACCGCCGGTACAGAACCGTTTTGCTGGTCCCTGCGCGGGCTGCAACCGCATCCATCCGGAGTCCCTCATAGCCGGTCACGGCGAGTTCGGCCCAGGCGGCATCCAGAATGGCATTCTCGAGGAGAGGGCCGCGACGGCGAGATTTGATTGTCATGGTCCTTTCTTGACAGATTTTCACCACCACATGGATCCGCAATTTACGGCAAGGCGCTTTTCAGATCGCCAAATTTAAGATACTGAAGTACCTTATTGAGGGCAAGGCCGTTCGCGGTTGATGTGAAGGAAAGACGGTGATGGCCAGGATTCTTGTTTCCGGTTGCAGCATTGCGGGGCCGACGGTCGCGTATTGGCTCAGCATCTCGCGGCATCGCGTCACCATCGTTGAGCGCGCGCCAGGGCCCCGGCCCGGTGGTCAGGCAATCGACGTCAGGGGGCCGGCCCTTGATGTTCTTGCCCGGATGGGAATCCTGGAAGATGCACGGTCAAACCGAACGACAATGAAAGGGGTGTCGCTCGTGGATGCCCACGGTGTCGAGACATGGCGCTCCGAAGAAGAGACACTCAGCGGCGGAAAATTTGCCTCGGGCGACATTGAGATCCTTCGAGACGATCTGTCCATGCTCATTTTTGGGAAATTGAGCCCAGATGTGGAAGTGATCTATGACGAGTCCATAACGAACATCGAAGATCAGACCGACCAGGTTCTGGTTACTTTCCAGAGCGGAGCGACGCGATCCTTCGATCTCGTCATAGGCGCGGACGGACTGAGATCAAAAGTCAGAAACCTGGTCTTTGGCAATGACCAAAAATTTGTCCATTCGTTGGGCGTAGCCTTGGCGGTTTTCACAGCTCCGAATTCTCTTGCGTTAAAAGACTGGCAGATCGCGCATCGGCAAGGAAAGGGTGGTTTCCTGATCTATACGGCACGAGACAACCTCGAGCTGCGCGTCGCATTTGGCTTTGAAATAGCGGGCGATGAAGATCGGGCGATGGACGTGGCCGAGCAGAAAAAGCTGCTTGCGGATCGCTGTGCGCACTACCGCTGGAAAATTCCCGAGCTGATCAAGGCAGCACAGGCTGCTTCGGATTTTTACTGCGGCACCGTCGCACAAGTCCGGATGGATCGATGGTCAAAAGGTAGGTGCGCGTTAGTCGGCGATGCCGCCTTTTGTCCATCACCCTTCTCTGGGCAGGGCACCAGCCTTGCAATGGTCGGCGCCTATGTTCTGGCATCGGAACTGACAAGAGATCCAACGCAGCATGAAGCAGCATTCGATCGCTATGAAGCTCGCTTGCGCCACTACGTCGAGCTGAACCAGGCGTTGGCCTATCTCGAAGATGGCGATCCCAAAGCGGATGGGCTGCGTGAGAGCGCCAAAAACGCCATCTGCATTTGACTAGCAATTCCAGGAAAAGTGCGCAGCGGTTTTCCGTTCGGAGTTACGCAAGAACAAGGGCTTAGAGCGGAAACACTCTGGGATATTCCTCCATGTGGCGACGCGCTGGACCTGTTGAAACAGCTGGTCGACAGGTGCCAGGCATTCTCAGTTGGTCCATGGCTGCACGCGTGACATAGGCGATGGCACCGCTGCAGGCGGCATGGCTGTCAACGCAATCCATCTCTAGCTTAGATCTTCCCGCCGAGCTCATCCTCGATATGCGCGCGGATGATCTCGTCGAAACTCTTCTCGGCGGCAAAGCCCAATTCCTTTGACCGCCGTGCCTCGAACCGCGTCGGCCAACCCTTGACGATCGCCCAGATCGTCTCGTCCGGCTCTTCCCGGATCAGCTTGACCGCCTTGGCGCCGGCGATGCGTTCCAGCGCCTCGATCTGTTCGCCGACGGTGACAGCAACGCCAGGCATGGTCAGGTTGCGGCGCGGTCCGACGGCTGCGCCGTCGATGCCTGCCGCATGGATCAGGAAGTTCACCGCCGACCGAGGGCTGGCATGGGTGTGCACGACAGAACGCGGCACCGGCAGGATTGCTTCCTGCCCGCTCAGCGGCTCGCGGATAATGCCGGAGAAGAAGCCGGAAGCAGCCTTGTTGGGCTTGCCCGGCCGCACGCAGATGGTAGGCAGCCGGATGCCGATGCCGTCGAAAAAGCCGCGCCTGGAATAGTCGGCGAGCAGGGCTTCGCTCATCTGCTTCTGGGTGCCATAGGAGGTCAGCGGCGTCGGATGGAATTCATCCGGGATGACATCCGGGAACGGCGCCCCAAACACCGCGATCGATGAGGTGAAGACGACGCGTGGCGCGAAGGCGGCCAGCCTGATGGCGTCGAACAGTGCCCGTGTGCCATCGAGATTGACACGGTAGCCGAGATCGAAATTGGCTTCCGCCTCGCCCGATACGATGCCAGCGAGATGGAAGACGACATCGGGGCGCGATGCGACCAGGCTTTCCGCAGCGCCCGTTTCCGCCAGATCGCCGGTATGAAGTGTGACATCGACGCCGTCGATGGCTGGCGCGGACGGCGCCACGATGTCATGCAGGTCGAGCGCGGCGATCTTGCGGCCACGCAATGTGCCGTCCTTGGCCAGCCGGGCGATGAGCTTGCGGCCAACCATGCCGGCCGCGCCTGTGATCAGAATGCGCATGTCGAAGACCCTGTTATTT
>JBDSLV010000044.1:0-8620 GCA_039916205.1 Mesorhizobium sp.
CGCTGGTGCGCGAATATCTCGGCGAAGCGCATCTGCAGATCGGCGATCTGGCCGGCGCCCAGCAGCAATTGTCGGAAATCGAGAAGCGCACCGGCAAGGGTTCGCGCGAATACGGCATGCTGTCGGAACAGATCGATCATTTCATGCGGAGCTAACTCTGCTCGCAACGCAGTTCAAAACCGGCCGCGAGCAATCGCGGCCGGTTTTTTGTTGCCATCCGCCTTTCGATAGGAAGTGCCGCAGCGGCATTTGCGAAAACAGCGGATGATTTTTTCAAAACCGATTTTTTGGCGTGAAAAACCCGGCGACATTGCTATATTAGGGCAAATTGCGGTGAAACGGTTCCGTTAGCCCGAGGCTTCCGGACCGTTTTCTTTTTGTACCCATCGACAAGGCTTTCCCCGAAACGCGGGGGTGGCGGCAGGAAAGGTCAGGCATTATGAACAAGGTCCCGATGACAGGCGAAGGGTTCGCGTCATTGAAGGAAGAACTGCGCTGGCGCCAGCAGGAAGAGCGGCCGCGCATCATCGAGGCGATCTCCGAAGCGCGCTCGCATGGCGACCTGTCCGAGAATGCCGAATATCACGCCGCGAAAGAGTCGCAGAGCCTGAATGAAGGCCGCGTCAACGAGCTGGAGGATTACATCGCGCGGGCCGAGGTCATCGATGTCTCGAAGCTCAGCGGCGACAAGATCAAGTTCGGCGCCACCGTGGTGCTGGTCGACGAGGACACCGAAGAGAAAAAGACCTACCGGATCGTCGGCGACCAGGAAGCGGACGTGAAGTCGGGCCGCATCTCGATCTCCTCGCCGATCGCCCGTGCGCTGATCGGCAAGGCAGTCGGTGACGCCATCGAGGTCAACGCTCCCGGCGGCGCCAGGGGCTATGAGATCGTCCAGGTGCAGTTCATCTAGGACCTTTTGATCATTCTACTCTGGCGGCCGGCTAGCGCGGCTTTCTGCGCTTCCGGCGGCCAGAGCGAATTCTGAACAGATCCTAGGCTGGAGCTTGCGAACTGAGTTCCAGCAGCCTTTCCGCCTCCGCCATCACTTCAGCCGGCGTCACGCGACCGCCGGGAGTGGCGAGCAGGGTCGATGAAAATGGCCCGCGTGGCCCGGTGAGGCCGGGCTCGGTTGCCAGGAATACGGCAACCGTCGGCAGGCCGAAGGCGCTGGCGAGGTGGGTGAGGCCGGTGTCGGCGCCAATCACCAGGGTCGATCGGCCGAGAATGGCGGCAATCCCGGCAAGCGGCGATTTCGGCACCACCATTGTCCGTGGCTCGGCTTTGGCAATCGCTTCGGCCACGGCTCGCTCAGGCGCGTTCGACCAGGTGGTGACGGGTGTCATCCCCCACGCCACGATCATTTGCGCGGTCTTTATCCAGTCTTCGACCGGCCATTTCTTGTCTTCGCGGCTGGTGCCGTGCAGCAGGAAAGCGGTCTTGCCGTCGATGCCGGTCCAGTCGCCCGACGGCGGCACGATGCCGGAGCCGAGTTCGGAAAAGTCGGGATGATAGCCGAGCGCCAGCCCGAACAATCGCCTTGTCCGCTCGATGGCATGCAGGTTGCGTGGCACGGCGTAGCGGTGTTTGTAAAACAGAGTGGCGGATGGTTCGCGGGCGCTGGCCTTGTCGAAACCGGAGATGGGTGCTGAAGCCTGCTTTGCCACCAGCGCCGATTTCAGCAAACCTTGCGCATCGATTACCAGATCGTAGCGGCAGCCGCGCAAGGCCGCGCGCAGGTGCGCTGCCTCGCGCCAGGTGTTCTTGGCCAGCAGTGACTTGCGCCAGCGCCGGATCGCGACCGTGTGAATCCCTCCGATTGCCGGATGCAGCGCGACGATGCCGGCGAAGGCTTCTTCCACGCACCAGTCGAAGGCGATGTCGGGCCGCGCGCGGCGCGCATCCTCGACCGCGGGAAACGTGTGGATGACATCGCCCATGGAGGATGTCTTGACGATGAGCACTTTCATGCGGCGGCCGGGACTTCCAGCAGGCGCTCCGCCGCCGCCGCGACCTGGGCGACTTCAAGCGTCTTCAGGCAATTGAGGTGGCCAAGCGGGCAGACCTTCTCGTGGCAGGGCGAGCAGGACAGGTTGAGCCAGACCAATTCGCGATGCTCGGCCAGGGGCGGAGTGTTTTCCGGCGACGTCGAACCATAGACGGCAACGACCGGGGTGCCGACAGCCGCCGCGACATGCATCAGCCCGCTGTCGTTCGAGACAGCGAGCCTGGCGGCGGCGATCAAGTCGATGGCGTCTTCGAGCCGCGTCTGGCCGGCGAGGTCGACAACACCTGATGCAAGCGACGCGATCTCGGCTGTCACGTCGCGGTCGTTTTTCGAGCCGAACAGCGCGACCCGGAAACCCTTGGCCATGAAGTCGCGGGCAAGCCCGGCATAATGTTCGCTCGGCCAGCGCTTGGCCGGGCCGAACTCGGCGCCGGGCATGAGCGCGATGAATTTATCCGCCTCGAGCCCAAACCGTCCAAGCAAGGCGGCCTGGTTGCCTTTGTCGACCGAGAGCCTGGGGGCGCGGAATGTGCCGCCCTGGGCAAGGCCGAAATAGGCCTGAGCGGTGCGCCGTTTGACGCTGCCAGGCAGGGGCACGATGTCGGTCAGCAGGCCATAGCGCATTTCGCGCAGATTGCCGAAACGGCGCGGAATGCGGGCAAAGAACGGGATCAGCGCCGACTTCCAGCTACCAGGCAGGATATAGGCCCTGTCGTAGCGGCCGCGCAGCAATCGGCCGAAACGGCGGCGGATGGTGAATTCAAGCGCACCGGGCTTGAGCGGAAAATCGATCTGCTGGCGGAGTTCCGGCATGCGCTTGACCAGCGGCGCGGCCCAGGCCGGCGCCAGCACGTCGATGGCGGCATTTGGATGCAATTCCTTCAGCGCCGAAAACAGGCACTGCGCCATGACCATGTCGCCCACCCAGCGTGGGCCGATCACGAGGATCGTTGGGCTCTCAGCCATTCGACATAGTCTCTGACGCCGGTTTCCACTGTCTTGAATTGGCCATTGTACCCGGCCGCCCGCAACCGGGACATATCAGCTTGCGTAAAACTCTGGTAGTTGCCCTTGAGATGGTCGGGGAATTCGATGAACTCGATCTCGCCCTTTCCCAACGTGTCGATCACCGTTTCGGCAATGGCGCGGAAGGGCTGGGCGCGGCCGGTGCCGCAATTGAAGATGCCGCTCAGGCCGCGCTTCCATAGCCACAGATTGACATCGGCGGCGTCGCCGACATGGATGAAATCGCGGCTCTGCTCGCCGGGTCCGAAACCATCATGGGCGCCGAACAGTTTCGGGTTCTCGCCGCGTTCAACCTGGTTGAACAGATGAAAGGCGACCGAGGCCATGGTGCCCTTATGTGCCTCGCGCGGGCCATAGACATTGAAATAGCGCAGGCCCGCCACCGGCGAGTGATCGGTGTCGAAGACGGTGCGGCGAACATAGTCGTCGAACAGTTTCTTCGAATAGGCATAGACGTTGAGCGGCCGCTCGCAGTCCGGTTCCTCGCGAAACTCGGAACCGCCGCCATAGACCGAGGCCGAGGAGGCGTAGAGGAAGGGGACACGCAGGGCCAGGCACTGATGCAGCAGCCGCTTCGACCAGGCATAATTCACCTCCATCATGAACTTGCCGTTCCACTCCGTGGTGGTCGAGCAGGCGCCTTGGTGGAAGACCGCCTCGATGCGGCCAAGCCCGCCAGCCTCGAGTGTGGCCAGGAAATCATCCTTGTCGAGATAATCCGATATTTTGAGATCAGCGAGATTGGTGATCTTGTGGCCGTCGGTGAGATCGTCAACGACCAGGATGTCGCTGTGACCTTCGGCGTTGAGCGCGGCGACGATGTTGGAGCCGATCATGCCGGCGCCGCCCGTGACGATGATCATGAAGGCCTCTGGTTGCTTCCGATTCCGGTCCTTATAAGGGAGCCTTGATGGGCTGTCGATAAAGCTGACGAGCAGCGGAGCCGCGAATGCCACGGTGAGGCCGCAAAGCGCCTGCTTCAGTCGGTTGTAGCCGCCCAGCCGATCTTGAGGGACCAGGACAATGCCTTCGACCGAACTGCTGATCGCGTTTTTCGCCACCACGGCGATCTTCGCCTATATCCCGGGCCCGGCAATGCTTTACGCCGCCGCGCAGACGATGGCGCGCGGCCGCTGGTCCGGCCTGACGGCGGTGCTCGGCATTCACCTTGGTGGTTATGTGCATGTCTTCGCCGCCGCCGCCGGCCTGTCGGTCTTGTTCCACGCCGTGCCGCCGCTCTACATGGCGGTCAAGCTCGTCGGCGCGCTCTATCTGATATGGCTGGGCATTGCCCTGTTCCGCAGGCGGGCGGAGGGCGACATGGCACTGCCCGCGATCGATCGGAAATCGGCGCGCCGCGCCTTTTTCGAGAGCATCACGGTCGAAGTGCTCAATCCCAAGACGGCGATCTTCTTCATGGCGTTCCTGCCGCAGTTCATCGATGCCTCGGCGACCTTCCCGGTGTGGCTGCAGTTCGTGTTGCTGGGCACCATCGTCAACCTGATGTTCTCCTTCGCGGATGTCGTCTGCGTCTTCCTGGCCGGCGCCGTCATCGGCAGGCTGCGGCGCTCGAGCCGGGCGCAGCGCATGATGCAGCGTGCCGGCGGCGCGCTGCTGGTCGGGCTCGGTGTCCACGTTGCCTTGCAGAAAACCTGACCTGTTCGCCCTTGGCCCGGCGTTGCGCTGGGCCAAATTGCGGTATATCGGCTTGCCCATGACTGGCTGGCCCTCGCAAATCGAGCGTTTCAACCTATCTGAGATCGGCTTTCCCCACGCGTTGCAGATGAGATGATGAAGCACAATCCGCCTTCTCCCGAACCCTTGCACCGCGCCATTGCGCGGTTTGGCGGCGCCACCGTGCTGGTGGTCGGCGATCTCATTCTCGACCGTTTCGTCAACGGCGTCATCGAGAGGATTTCGCCGGAAGCGCCGATCCCCGTGCTGCATGGGCGCGGCGAAATCTCGGCGATGGGCGGCGCCGGCAATGTCGTCGCCAACATCGTTTCGCTCGGCGCATCCGCCATTCCGGTCTCGGTGATCGGTACAGATCCGGCCGGCGATACGCTGGTGCGGATGCTGGCCGAACTCGGCGCCGACACATCAGGTCTCGCGCAGGAGCGAGGCCGCATGACCTCCTCGAAAAGCCGCTTTAGTGCGCTCAACCAGCAGGTGCTGCGTTTCGACGAGGAAGAGATCAAGCCGCTTGGCGCCGCGGAACGGGCAACGCTGATCCGGCATTTCCGGGCGGCACTCTCACGCGCCGACATCGTCATTCTCTCCGACTACGGCAAGGGCGTGCTGCTCGACGGGGTCGCCGGTGAGCTGATCGCGATCTGCCGCGAGGCGGACAAGCCGGTGCTGGTCGACCCCAAGGGCCGCGATTACGCACGCTATGCCGGTGCGACGGCGATCACGCCCAACCGCAAGGAACTCGGCGAGGCCGTCGGCCATGCGGTGTTCGCCGATGACGAGATCGTCACGGCGGCGCGGCAACTGATCACGGCGCATGGTTTCGATTTTGTCGTGGCGACGCGCAGCGAAAAGGGCATGAGCGTCGTCAGCTCCGACGATGTCAGCCATATCGCGACGCAGGCACGCGAAGTGTTCGACGTTTCGGGCGCCGGTGACACGGTGATCGCCACTTTCGCGCTGGCGCTCGCGGCTGGTGCTGATCGCACAGCGGCAGCCTCGCTCGCCAACGCCGCCGGCGGCGTGGTTGTGGGCAAACGCGGCACGGCGCGGCTGACGGTCGAGGAGTTGAGTGGCGCCTTGTTCCGCTCGCACGGCCCGACCGTCCACAAGGATGCCATTCTCGACGCGACCGCCGCGGCACGGCTGGTGTCGGCGTGGAAGGACGAGGGGCTGAGCGTCGGCTTCACCAATGGCTGTTTCGACATCCTGCACGCCGGTCATGTCAGCCTGCTGCACGCGGCGCGCAGCCAGTGCGACCGGCTGGTGCTCGGTCTCAACAGCGACGCCTCTGTGCGCCGGCTCAAGGGCCCCAGCCGTCCGGTCAACGATCAGCATGACCGCGCCTGCGTGCTCGCTGCATTGGCCTCGGTCGATGCGGTGGTGGTCTTCGAAGAGGATACGCCGCTGGCGCTGATCGAAGCGCTGCTGCCCGATATCCTGGTCAAGGGTGCGGATTACACGGTTGAGACCGTGGTTGGCGCCGATGTCGTGCAGAAGGCCGGCGGGCGCGTGGTGCTGGTCGATCTCGTCGCCGGCAAGAGTACGACTGGAACCATCGGCAAATTGCGTGCCGGCGGCAACACAAACTGAGGTTTTCATGTCCGAACTGAACGACTACCTGGTCCGCTCGGCGGCCGCGATTACTGCGACGGTCGAGCGTGACCTGACCGCCGAGATGGACCGCGCGGCAACGGCGGTCGTCACCGCACTTTCATCGGGCAAGGCCCTGCTGATCTGCGGCAATGGCGGCTCGGCCAGCGACGCCATCCACATAGCAGGCGAACTGGTCGGCCGCTTCCTCAAAGAGCGCAAGGCCTACAATGTCATCGCGCTGCCGGCCAATGCGGCGGTGCTGACCGCCTGGGGCAACGACTATGGCTTCGACACGGTGTTTTCGCGCCAGGTCGAGGCGCACGGCTCGGCCGGCGGCGTGCTTCTGGCAATCTCGACCAGTGGCAATTCGCCCAGCATCCTTGCAGCAGCCGAACAGGCGCGGATGATGGACATGACGGTGATCAGCCTGACTGGCGACACCGGCGGCAAGCTGAAGCCGCTGACCGATATCCTGCTCAACGTGCCCTCGACCTCGACGCCGATCATCCAGCAGGGCCATCTGTGCCTCTACCACTATCTGTGCGAGGTGGTGGAAGCGCGCCTCAGCAATGGCTGACGCAGGGATCTCAGGCGCGTATCCGCTGACCGAGCCGGGGCTGTGGGTCGAGCGGATCGGCGACAGGGTTTTCCCTGGGGCAAGCCCGGCGCTGTTCCTCGACCGCGACGGCACCATCAACATCGATACTGGCTACCCTGATGACCCCGCCATGATCGCACTGCGCGACAACATCGCGCCCGCCATTGCGGCGGCCAACCGCGCCGGGATCCCGGTTGTCGTTGTCACCAACCAGTCCGGCATCGCGCGTGGCTATTTCGGCTGGGGCGATTTCGCCGCCGTCAACGGCCGCGTGCTCGACCTGTTGCGCAACCAGAACGCCTTCGTCGACATGGTTCTCGCCTGCGCTTATCACGAAGCAGGCATCGGGCCGCTGGCGATTGCCGACCACCCCATGCGCAAGCCCAATCCAGGCATGCTGGTCGAGGCGGCGAAGCGTCTCGGCATTGATCTCGAGCGCTCGCTGATCGTCGGCGACAAGCCGGCTGACATGGAGGCGGGCCGACGCGCCGGCCTGGCGCATGGCTGGCTGGTCGATGGCAATGTGTCCGATGAAGCCGGTTTCTGGGTCTCGCCGCTCAGCGGCCGCGCCGATCTGGATGGCCTGCTGGCCGCGATCGAAGCGCTCAAGCCTTAAGTCGCAAAGGCGACCAGTCCTTCGTCCTTGACCCGGCGGATGGTCAGTGCGGTGCGCACCGTGTCGACATTGGGCGTCGAGGTCAGGTCCTCGATGACGAAAGTCTGGAAAGTACCGAGGTCGCTCGCCACGCAATGCAGCAGGAAATCGGATTCGCCCGAGACCATCCAGGCGTCGCGCACGATCGGCCAGCCGCGCGTGCGTTCGGCGAAGATGCGCAACTCGGCGTCGGCCTGATGATGCAGCCCGATCAGGCAGAAGGCGACGACGTCGAGCCCCAGCGCGGGCGCATTGAGCAGGGCCCGGTAGCCGCGGATGATACCGGTTTCCTCCAGCCGCTTGACGCGGCGCAGGCATGGCGGCGCGGAGATGCCGACGCGGTTCGACAGTTCGACATTGGTCATGCGTCCGTCCGCCTGAAGCTCGCGCAGGATTTTCCAGTCGATGGCGTCGAGGTCGGCTTTCAGGGGCATGGCGGTCTCGGATCGGCGAAAGAATCTTTCGTGATTTTGTAATTAAACGACTTTTGAGTCTATGCCAGCCCTGCCGGGCACGATTTTGAGGTGGTAACGAAAGCCGCCCGCCAACGAATAGACAGATGCGCTGAAGCTTTCCGGGGACGACGGGCCGATTGCCTTGCTGGCATGCTTCGCAACACTTACATTACGCGCGACATCAGACACCATCTCACGGCACAATCGCTGGCTGTCCAGCCGAGGTTTTATATGACCACCAAACATGCTCCCGTCCTGATCATCGGCTCCGGCCCCGCCGGCTATACGGCGGCGGTGTATGCCGCCCGCGCCATGCTGAAGCCGATGCTGGTTGCCGGCCTGCAGCAAGGCGGGCAGCTGATGATTACCACCGATGTCGAAAACTATCCCGGCTTCGCCGACCCGATCCAGGGCCCGTGGCTGATGGAACAGATGCTGAAGCAGGCCGAGCATGTCGGCACCGACATCATCAATGACATCATCACCGAGGTCGATCTCAATGTGCGACCGTTCCGCGCCAAGGGCGATTCCGGCACCACCTACACCGCCGACGCCCTGATCATCGCCACCGGCGCGCAAGCGAAATGGCTGGG
>JBDSLV010000045.1:0-5919 GCA_039916205.1 Mesorhizobium sp.
TGAGCGGCTACGCGCATTTCGACGAACCAACCAAAACGGACACCAAGGGCAGTGCCACGAAAGCCACGGCGCCTCGGAGCTCCAAGTACCGAAACTGCAGCGGTGTCGACGGCGCCTTCCAGATTCCAGTTTCCAAGAAATGCCCGGTGAGCGGCTACGCGCATTTCGACGAACCAACCAAAACGGACACCAAGGGCAGTGCTACGAAAGCAACGGCGCCTCGGAATTCCAGGTACCGAAACTGCAGCGGTGTCGACGGCGCCTTCCAGGTTCCCGTTTCCCAGCAATGCCCGGTGAGCGGCTACGCGCATTATTAAGGGTGAGGTGCCCAGGCGCTCAGCCGCTTCTTGAATGTCGAGTCACACCCGGACGAGACTGAGGCCGGCTGCTCCCGCGCGCTTGATATGAAATAGAAAACCCGATGCCAAGGCCGGGTTCCCGTCCCGACGACAAAAAGCCCGGCGCATGGCCGGGCTTTTCTGTCGAATGGAGGTTTCAATCAGGGAGCGTCGATCGCCGTGGCGATGCGGGCGATGGCCTGTTGATAGACGCTTGCGGAATTCCAGCCGGCAATCGCGCCCATATTCGCCTCATTGCTGGCTCCGGCCCGCCAGCCATGACCCTTGAGGAAGTTGGCGGTGGAAGCCAGCGCGGTGTTCTTGTCGCGCAGATTTCCATTGCCGACGCCGTACTTCAAGACATTTCCGGGCAGGAATTGCGTGTGGCCGATCTCGCCATGCGCGGCGCCGACCGATGAGGCGGTCAACGCTCCGCGATCAACCAGCTTCAGGGCCGCGATGGCATGCGGGTAAAAGAACGCCGGGCGGCGGCAATCATAGGCGAGCGTCAAAATGGCGGAGACCGTGTTCTGGTTGCCCATGGCGGAACCAAAGCCGGTTTCCATGCCCCAGATGGCGAGCAACACACCTGGCGTCACGCCGTAATTCGCTTCGATCTTGTCGAACAACGCCCCATTCGACTTCTTCAGCGAACGGCCCTTGGAGATGATCGCGGCCCCGCCACGGCGCTTCATAAAATCTTCAACCGAGCCGCTGAACGCCTTGTGAATGCCTCTGTCGACCGAGATCGTCTTTGTCGCGTAGCTCGCGCCAGCCAGCGCGGCCAGACCCTTGGCGCCCACACCTTCGCCCCTGGCCTCGGCGGCAAACTCCGGCTTCCAGGCTTCGAAGCCAGCTCCCGTCTTGCCGCAACTGGCCGCCGCATGCGCACCCGTCGCCATAGCAAGCACCGCGGCCACGGCTGCTGCAAACATCTTTCCCTTGGCAAGAAATGCCATGTCGTTCTCCTGGTTGCCTGATTCACGTCCCGGTTGCGAATTTGCCAGCGAAAAGCCCACTTGTCACTGTCCCCCGGCGCTGCGCTGGCGAATGCCCGGGAATTTGCCTACGATCAAGTGCATATTGTGGCAGGTTTGTCCTTCAGGGTTATCGAGGCCATGAACCGCCGCCATGCTCCGGTGAACTGAGGCACGGATGAAACTCTTCGACTGCCCGCATTGCAGCCATCGCCTCTACTTCGAGAACGCCCAGTGCCTGAACTGCTCCAGTCTCGTGCTCTACGATCCCGAGCATGCGCGTTTCGCCCTGTCTGGTGTCGACTGCATCTTGCCTTGCACCAACGCCGATGAATGCGCCTGCAACTGGAGGGCCGAACCCGGCCAGCCCTTCTGCCGCGCCTGCGTGCTCAACCAGTTGATCCCGGATTTATCGGTCGACGGCAACCGCCGCCGCTGGATCCGCGTCGAGGCTGCGAAGAAGCGCGCGGTCTATTCGCTGCTCGCCTTCGGACTGCCGGTCGCGCCCAAGCGCAACCCTTCGGACGAGATTGGCCTCGCCTTCGACTTCCTCGCCGATCCGATCGGCGGCGGCCCCGGTGGCGAGCGCATACTGACCGGTCACGACAACGGCCTGATCACACTGAATGTCGCCGAGGCTGATTCAGCCGAACGGGAAAAGCGGCGCGTCGAGATGGGCGAGAATTATCGCACGCTGCTCGGCCACTTTCGCCACGAACTTGGCCATTACTACTGGGACCGCTTGATCCGCGACGACCCGCGACGGCTGCAGGCTTTTCGCGCGCTGTTCGGTGACGATCGCGCCGACTACGAACAGGCGTTGCAGGCCTACTACGCCAATGGCGCCACGCCAGACTGGCAGCAAAGCCATATCTCCGCCTACGCCACCTCACACCCCTGGGAAGACTGGGCCGAGACCTGGGCGCATCATCTCCACATCACCGACACGTTGGAAATGGTCCATGCGCTGAACTTCCCACTCGGCCGGCTGGAGACGGTGGAAGCCAATGAACTGCCCAGGAGTGACACAGGCGGCGGGCTGCAGGCGGCACCGTCGGAGCCTTCCGCCATACCCGAGCCCTTCGAAAAGATCCTGGCCCGCTGGCTGGTGCTGTCGGAAGCCTCCAATTCGATCAACCGCTGCATGGGCCTGCCCGACCTCTATCCTTTCGTCATTTCGGACGTGACGGCGCGGAAACTGGCTTTCGTTCATGCGCTTTTGACCGATTTGCCGAAAGAGCCGGAATAATTCGTGAGCCGTTCCCGGCATTTTAGCCGGAACGCATAAGGCCTTTCCTCGTTTTCGTTCGCAAGGGGCCACGAAAACGGAGAGAAACCATGAAACGCATCTTGCTTCCCGCCATCGCAGGAGGGCTGCTTGCCATGTCGGGCGTTGCCTTGGCCGATACTGCCGTCTCGGCTGTCACCGATCTCAACGTGCGCGCCGGTCCGGGTCCGCAATATCCAGTCATCGGCGTGCTTGCAGCTGGCCAATCCGCGACGCTCAATGGCTGCATCGAAAACAGCAAGTGGTGCACCATCGCCGAGGCCGACGGCCAGGGTTGGGTCTATTCAGACTATGTGACGGCCGATTTCGACGGCAGCCGGGTCGTGCTGACGCAGCGGCCGCATGGCTCCAGGGTCACTGTCGTCACGCCGCCGGCCGACAGCGGCGACTATCCCGGCAATTATACCGGGGCGATCGTATCGGGTGAGCCGATCGACGCCATAGACCGGCCGCCGGCTGAAGTGCGCACCTATATCAGCAAGCATCAGGTCGATCCCGTCTATCTCGATGGCGAGGTGGTTACAGGCGCAACCTTGCCCGACGCCGTCGAGTTGCGCGAAATCCCCGACTACAACTATAGATATGTCTACGTGAGCGGTCAGCCGGCGCTGATCGATCCGCAAACACGGCGCATCATGTACGTCGTGCGCTGACACCACGGGCGGCCTCGCTATCCAGCGTGGCCGCCTTCGAAACGATCCTTCTCCTCCAACAGCGCCGCGCGTCCTGTTGGAAGCGCAAGGGGCGCTTGGCCGATTGCGCATGATCCTCTCCGAACGGGACGAAAAGCGTTTCGATTTTAGGGGGCATGCGCTACATGCGAGCCAAAGCATCCTCGCCAAGGACCTCGCGTGACGATCGACCCCGCCGCCTTCGAGCGCTACCGGCAATCGCCAAACCGCAAGACGACCTTGCCGCGCCTGTTGCTAGGCACGCTGATCGTCATCGTTTTCTGGGCCGCGACCACGGTGGCGGTGCTGTACGGCGGCACCTACGCCTTCTTCACCTGGCAGGCATCGATTGGTGCGCCGCCCCCAACGGGTGGGGTGATGCAGGGCTTCCTCGCCTCGCCTGTCGGCATCCTCACCGTGCTCGCCTCCTTCAGCGGCATCTGGATCGGCCTCTGGATTGCCATGCGCTGGGTTCATGGCGAACCGCTGGCGGCGCTGATCGGCAACAGCCATCGTGTCTCGTGGTCCGGTTTCCTCAAGGGCCTGATCGCGGTGCTGATCACGTCGCTGCTGTCGGAAATCCTGCTCTACCTCCTGCAGCCCGAGATCGCGCGTGGGCCTGTCAGCCTGTCATCCTGGCTTTTGTTCCTCATCCCGATTGTCGCGCTGACTCTGCTGCAGACCTCCTCGGAGGAGGTGCTGTTCCGTGGCTACCTGCTGCGCGGCCTGGCCAAACGCTTCAAGAGCCCGCTCATCTGGGCATTGCTGCCGGGCCTGCTGTTCACCTCGCTGCACTGGAGCACCAGTTCGGCCGCCGCCATCAACGCCTGCATGCTGGCCTCGATCGCGGCCTTCGCCCTGCTGCTGACGCTCATCGTCTATGCCACAGGCAATCTCGGGGCGGCCTTCGGTGCCCATCTCGGCAACAACCTGACCGGCTTCCTGCTCATCTCGCACCAGGAAAGCTACAATTCCTTTGCCTTGTTCAATGCCAAGCCGCTGGAAGGGCCGGGCTGGACGACCGGGGATGCGGTCATCATCGCCTGTATCGGCATTGTCTGCAGCCTGCTCACCATCGTGCTGCTTTTGCATCCGCGTTCGCCGCTGAAGGTTACGGCTGATCTTCCCGAGGCGGGTCAGGCGAGCTAGAACGGCTCGATGCGAGGCCCAGAGCAGGCCTTGCCTTGACTCTTTGGCCGATTTCCTGTCTACAGCCCGCAATTCCGCGACGAGTATCACTCCGAGCAAGCCGACCAGGACGCCGAACCTCCTAGAGGTGAAGTGCTGTAAATCGATCCTGGAGGCCAACACCCGGCAGCGCTGAGCGCCCCCGGGTGCTTTTTGGTTTTGGCTTTTGCTTGGACGATCGGCGCGAACGCATTACTTCTCCGGCACCATCCGGTGCCAGGGAAAAGGACAAAGAATGTTTGAATCGCTTCAGGAGCGTCTTGGCTCCATCCTGAACGGCCTTACCGGCCGCGGCGCGCTGTCGGAGGCTGATGTCGCGGCGGCGCTGCGCGAGGTGCGCCGGGCGCTGCTCGAGGCCGACGTCGCGCTCGAAGTAGTCCGCTCCTTCACCGACAAGGTGCGCGAGAAGGCAGTTGGCGCCGCCGTGGTCAAGTCGATCAAGCCCGGCCAGATGGTCGTCAAGATCGTCCATGACGAGCTGGTCGACATGCTCGGCGCCGAGGGCGTCTCCATCGACCTCAATGCGCCGGCACCCGTCGTCATCATGATGGTCGGCCTGCAGGGCTCCGGCAAGACGACGACATCGGCCAAGATCGCCAGGCGCCTGTCCGAGCGTCAGAACAAGAAGGTTCTGATGGCCTCGCTCGACACGCGGCGGCCCGCCGCGCAGGAGCAGCTCCGCCAGCTCGGCGAGCAGGTCAAGGTGGCGACGCTGCCGATCATCGACGGCCAGTCGCCGGTCGATATCGCCAGGCGCGCCGTGCAGGCAGCCAAGCTTGGCGGCCATGACATCGTCATCCTCGACACCGCCGGCCGCACCCATATCGACGAGCCGTTGATGGTCGAGATGGCCGACATCAAGAAGGTGTCGTCGCCACACGAAATCCTGCTGGTCGCGGATTCGCTGACCGGCCAGGACGCCGTCAACCTGGCGAAAAGCTTCGACGAGCGCGTCGGCATCACCGGCCTGGTTCTGACCCGCATGGACGGCGATGGCCGCGGCGGTGCGGCCCTTTCCATGCGCGCCGTCACCGGCAAGCCGATCAAGCTGATCGGCACCGGTGAAAAGATGGACGCGCTGGAGGAATTTCACCCCAAGCGCATCGCCGACCGAATCCTCGGCATGGGCGACATTGTCTCGCTCGTCGAAAAGGCCGCCGAGAACATCGACGCCGAGCAGGCGGCGGCGATGGCCAAGAAGATGCAGTCGGGCAAGTTCGACTTGAACGATCTTGCCGGCCAGCTTCAGCAGATGTCGAAGATGGGCGGCATGGGCGGCATCATGGGCATGATGCCGGGCATGGGCAAGATGAAGGACCAGATGGCCGCTGCCGGTCTGGACGACAAGATGTTCGGCCGCCAGCTCGCCATCATCTCGTCGATGACCAAGGCCGAGCGCGCTAACCCCGATATTCTCAAACACTCGCGCAAGAAGCGCATCGCCGCCGGCTCCGGCA
>JBDSLV010000046.1:0-4312 GCA_039916205.1 Mesorhizobium sp.
TCGGCGATCAATGCATCGAGACGCGGCAGCGATTGGGCAACCAGTTCGCCCTCGCTGGCGGCACGCAGCGACTTGACCGAGGAGACAATGCCGCCACCGGCTTTGGCGACTTCTTCGTAGGTCGCGCCGGCCAGGCGCATTTCGAACTCATTGGCACGGTTGCCAGCATGGATCAGATGGGTGTGGCAATCGATCAGCCCCGGCGTGATCCAGCGACCCTCGCAGTCGACGATCTCGGCACTCCGGCTGTGTTCGGCGGGCATCCCGGCCTCGGCGCCCGCATAAAGGATGCGGCCACCTTGAACAGCGATCGCGCCATGTTCGACGATGCCCAATCCGGGCAAAGCCTCGGCCAGCGTCGCCAGTCGCGCATTGCGCCAGACGCGAACCACCCCTGCCCGACTCTTGCTCTCTCCCGCCATGATCTTTTCCATTTCCATTGGCTGCAATTATGTATATACATATTGAAAGCGGCGCAAGTGCTATCATCATCGCCGCCATTCAGATTCGGAGGAAAAAGCGTGACGGCGATCTTTGCGGAACAGGCACTGCTGCCCGATGGCTGGCACAGCAATGTGCGCATCGCCATGACCGATGGCCGCGTCGCCACGGTAGAGACCGCGATGACTGCCCGCCCCGCCGATGAGCGCCATTCCATAGTGCTGCCAGGCATGCCGAATCTCCACAGCCACGCCTTCCAGCGCGGCATGGCAGGCCTTGCCGAGCTGCGTGGCCCTTCCGCCGACAGTTTCTGGAGCTGGCGCGAGGTAATGTATCGCTTTGCGCTGTCGATGACACCGGACCAGGTCGAGGCGGTTGCCGCCCAGCTCTACGTCGAGATGCTGGAGGCCGGGTTCTCGCGCGTCGGCGAGTTCCACTATCTCCATCACGACCGCGACGGCCAGCCCTACGCAAACATCGCCGAGATGGCCGAACGCATCGCCGCTGCGGCTGATGAGACCGGCATTGGCCTGACACTGTTGCCCGTCTTCTATGCGCATTCCGCCTTCGGCGGCGCGGCGCCAAACGAAGGCCAGCGGCGATTCATCAATGATGTGAAGCGCTTCTCCCGTCTCGTTGAGAAATCCAGCGAATCCGTTCGCACTTTGAATCAAGCCGTGATCGGCGTTGCCCCGCACAGTCTGCGCGCCGCGACATCAGAGGAACTCACACAAGTCGCGGCGCTTGCGCCGAAAGGACCGATCCACATCCACGTCGCCGAGCAAGTGAAAGAGGTTGACGATTGCGTTGCCTGGTCGGGTGCGCGACCCGTCGAATTTCTGCTTGGCAATGCCGAGGTCGACCGGCGCTGGTGCCTGATCCACGCCACCCATATGACGGATGCCGAGACAATCGGCATGGCCAGGAGCGGCGCCATCGCCGGCCTCTGCCCTATCACCGAGGCCAATCTCGGCGACGGAACCTTTGCCGCGCCTTTGTTCACGGAACATGGCGGCCGCTTTGGCATCGGCTCCGATTCCAACGTGCTGATCGGTCTGCCCGACGAATTGCGCCAGCTCGAATACTCACAACGCCTCGTCCATCGCGCCCGCAATGTGCTGGCTGTCGCCGGTGGCTCGACCGGCCGCGCTCTGTTCGATGCCGCGCTCGACGGCGGCGGTGTGGCCCTTGGCGCCGGTGCCTCGCAAATCTCGGTTGGTGCGGCCGCGGACATGGTCTCGCTCGATGCAACCCATCCTTCACTAACCGGCAAGGTTGGTGATGCTATTCTCGACTCCTGGATCTTCGCCAATGGCAGCAAGGTCGACTGTGTCTGGGTGCATGGCAAGAAACATGTCAGCGGCGGCAAGCACGCAAGGCGCGAAGCCATTGCCGAACGCTTTCGCGGCGTGATGGCGGCGCTGTCTGCATGAGCGCGACCGGGACAGAGGTGGAAGGTGGCGGCTCGCTACACCAGCGCATCCTGTCCGATATCAGCGAACGCATCCTGTCCGGCGCCTGGGCACCCGGCTATCGCATCCCATATGAGCATGAGCTGACCGAACAATACAGTTGCTCACGCATGACGGTAAACAAGGCGCTATCGCAATTGGCGAAGGCGGGACTGATCGAACGCCGGCGCCGTTCCGGCAGTTTCGTGCGTCGGCCACAATCACAAGCGGCGGTGCTGGAAATCAACGATATCCGGATCGAGGTCGAGGCGCTTGGCCTGCCTTATCGCTATGAGCTGTTGTCGCGGAATAAAAGGCGCAGCAGCGCCGAGGATCGTGCCCTGCTGGAATTGGGTGCCGCAGGTCCGGTGCTGGCGCTGGAATGCCGGCACTTTGCCAAAAAACGGCCGTTCGCGCACGAACAGCGGCTGATAAATCTTACCGCCGTCGCCGAGGCTTCTGACGAGGCGTTTCTCGATACAGCTCCCGGGCCGTGGCTGATTGGCCGGGTGCCGTGGAGCGAGGCTGAGCACCGCATCCGTGCCGTCGCCGCAGACAAGGACATCGCTGCCGCGCTTGATATCGAGACCGGCGCGCCGTGCCTTGTTGTCGAGCGTCGGACATGGAGTGCCGATCATCCGGTCACCCATGTCCGTTTCACCTATGCGGCAGAGAGCCACACGCTGGTAGCGCGCTTTACACCCTCGCAGTCGTGATTTCCGCCGCGATCAGATCGCCGCTGTGATGATGATCTCTACCGTGTATTCCGGGCCGGCAAGCTTGGCTTCGCCGGTGGCACGGGCGGGCGTGTTGCCCTGCGGCACCCACTTGTCCCATTCCTTGTTCATCTCGGCGAAAGTGCCCATGTCGGCCAGCCAGATAATCGCCTGCAGGATCTTGGTCTTGTCGGTGCCGGCCTTGGCCAGCAATTCGTCGACGGCCGCCAGGATCGACTTGGTCTGCTCGCCAACGCTCGCGCCGGGCGTTCCGACCTGCCCGGCCAGATAGACGGTGTTGCCGTGGATGACGATCTGGCTCATGCGCGGGCCCACATCGATGCGACGAATGCTCATTGGATATTTCCTTCTTTTGTCGGTCGCGCCTCTTTAGAGTCGCGGCTGGCTTCGAGCAAGGTCGGCGGAGCGAATTCCCCGACACGACATTGGGCCAGTCACACATCCGTCACCTGGAGGCCTCGCCGCAATTCCGCCCGATTGGCTTGTTGACTAATGTAATAACATCACATATCCAATCGGCGCTGTCTCCGTCCAGGACACCGCCCTTACAGAATCGTCGAATGACCCAAACCTGCCTGACATTCCGGGACCTGACGCTGGGCTACAACAGCCACCCGGCGATCCATCATCTCGACGGCACGATCCGCAAGGGCTCACTCACCGCCGTCGTTGGCGCCAACGGCTCCGGCAAGTCGACCCTGATGAAGGGGATTGTCGGCGTTCTGAAGCCGATGGCCGGCGCGGTAACGCGGGCACCCGGTGTACGCGCCGCCTATCTGCCGCAGCAATCGGAACTCGACCGCTCCTTTCCTGCCCGGGTCGTCGATCTGGTTTCGCTCGGCCTGTGGCCCAAGCGCGGACTGCTTGGCCGCCACACGGCGCAGGACCGCGACGCCGTCGGCAAGGCGCTGATGGCGGTCGGCCTCGGCGGCTTCGAAAAGCGCCCGATCGACACATTGTCAGGCGGCCAGTTGCAACGCACGCTGTTTGCCCGCGTGCTGCTACAGGATGCCGACCTCATCCTTCTCGACGAGCCTTTCAATGCCGTGGATTCAAAGACAGTCGGCGACCTCATTGCCTTGATCAAGCGCTGGCATGGCGAGGAGCGCACGATCATGGTCGTGGTCCACGACATGGAGCTGGTGCGCGAGAATTTTCCTGAGACATTGCTGCTCGCCCGCCAGCCGATCGCCTGGGGTGAAACGAGGGAAACACTGCGACCGGAAAACCTGCTGCGCGCCCGCCGCTTCCACGAAGCCTGGGAAGAGAACGCGCCCTGGTGCGCACCAGAAGAACACGGTCATGCGCATGATCACGACCATGGTCACGGGCATTCGCACGATCATGACCATGATCACCACCACGGTTCCGGGCCGAGAGTCGCTTGATGAACACGCGTTACGCACTCTTCATCGCGCCATTCGCCGATTTCGGTTTCATGCAGCGCGCCCTGATCGGCTCGTTGATGCTGTCGCTCGGCGCCTGCCCGGTGGGTGTCTTCCTCATGCTGCGGCGCATGAGCCTTTCCGGCGACGCCATGGCCCATGCCATCTTGCCCGGCGCAGCAGCCGGCTTCCTGCTCTACGGCCTGGAAATCCTGCCGATGACCATTGGCGGGCTGATCGCCGGCGTCATCGTGGCGCTCGGCGCCGGTGCTGTGTCGCGTTTCACCATCCAGCGCGA
>JBDSLV010000047.1:0-16581 GCA_039916205.1 Mesorhizobium sp.
ACGCAACGGCGTGAGACGGGCATTCTTGTGGATGTTCATTCGGACCCTCCGGTGAGTGCTGAAGCCTGGTAACTCCAGTCTCCTCGGTCCGGTCCGAATGGACAACCTCCTGAAAGCTCACACCTAGGGCGTACTGATAGTCCGGCGATGCCGGCCTTCAATCCACCTTTGATTTTCGAAGCCTCAAACGTCTCTGCCAATGACCCGCTCTGGGACAATCGGCTGTGCCGCTGCGGGACGTGGCTCCTGGCATTGCGGGACGAGAGGCGGGATCGTGGTAAGCGCTTCGTAAACAGCCCTGAAAGGCGACGAGCCCGTTAACGATTCGTTGACCTTTAAGAACCGTAAAATCCAAATAAAACAACGAGGTATCGGCAGCGCGCCGACGTTTCCGCGATTGACGGCGTATTCGGCTGGAATCCTGCTTTGACCTAGACGGCGACGAGGCCGAGGCATGCGGAGACTGAAGAATGCGAAATTACGGGGGTCTTGTTCACACGGTCGGCGGGTTCGCCAGACATAGCGGTGGAAATTTCGCGGTTCTGTTCGGACTTGCTGCCTCGGTCTTGGCGCTGGGGGTTGGCTTCTCGGTCAATGTGTCCCAGCTCTACAACGCCAGATCGAGCTTGCAGGGGGTCGTCGATGCGGCGGTGACTTCGACGGCGCGCGACCTGACGACCGGCGTCATCAAGGAAACCGACGCCAACAAATCCGTACAGAATTTTCTCGACGCCAACAGCACGGCTGGCATCCTGCAGGCCAATCAAATCGTTCTCGACGAGCTGACGCTCGACAAGACAGCCAATACTGTCCAGGCGGACGTTCATGTCGACGTCGCCTTGTATTTCCCGATTTTCGGCGTGGGCGACAAGCAACGTGTCACAGCCTCCACGACGGCGCTCTATTCGGATAAGACGATCGAGGTGGCAATGATGCTCGACGTCACCGGCTCAATGGCGGGTCAAAAGATCAAGGACCTGAGGACGGCCGCGAACAATGCGGTAGACAGTTTCATAGGCAACCAGGATCCGAGCAAGCCGCGCGTGCGGGTGTCCATCGTGCCTTACGCCAACTCGGTCAATGCTGGTGCGCTTGCTGCCAGCAGCGTCTATGTCGAAACAAACGTCAACCAACGCAAGCAGGCGCCGGGCAACGCCAGCGCGCAACCAGCGTCCGTCTCCGCGGGCTACGGCAACTGCGCCACCGAACGTAAGGGCGCTGACCAGTATTCCGACGCAGGCCCTGCCTCCAGCATGGTCAATCGTGATTTCTGGCTGTCGCAATTTGCCAAGGATTCCGGCACCGCCGCCTGCCCGGTCGCGACCATTGTGCCGTTGACGGCCGACGTCGCAGCGCTCAAGAACGTCATCAAGGACCTTGTGGCGTCCGGCGGCACGGCCGGCCATATCGGCGTGCAGTGGACCTGGTACATGCTCTCGGAGAACTGGGGTGGCGTGATGAAAGCCTCCGAGCGGCCGGCCAAGATGGATCCGAAGAAGGTCGCCAAATACGCGATCCTGATGACCGATGGCGAGTTCAACCTGTCCTATTTCGACGCCACTGACGCGAGCGGTGTCTACAACAGCGCCGGCAAGGAACCGACCCGGACGGCGGCAAAGAAGCTCTGCGCCGCCATGCGTGCCAAGGGCATCGAGATATTCACGATCGGCTTCAAACTCGACGAGGCGAATGCAATCACAACGCTGCAGGATTGCGCCAATCCGGACACTGGCTCGGTCAAGCATTTTTATCAGGCGGCCAATGGCGGCGAGTTGGACAACGCCTTTCAGACCATTGCCCGAAACATCGAAACCCTGGCGCTGACAAAGTAGGTTGTTGATCGATGCATGTCGTCGTCGCAGAACCGAGGTCACTTTTGCACGACATGCATTGGAAAAGGAAAAGGCCGCCGCTTCTTTCGAAGCCGGCGGCCTTCCGTGTTTCCGTCCGTGGCGCGGCCCATGGCGATGACCCTTGGGTCACCCGCCGCGCATCTCGCGCCTTAACGGGAAGACTGCTTCCCGAAAGTGCAATCCGCTGAGGCCACGTTCTGGAAAACGAAATCACTCGACATCGGATCACCTCCTTTCGATTTGTTGAACACACAGAGATGATGGGGTTTCATCCGGCGGTTGGCAAGATGTCAGCTTCAAAAAGCCGGATGGTGTGTCTTTCCAGGCATCCCGGCTTGCAGTCCAGTCTCCAAACAGACAACATTGTTCTGCTGGGCTTCTGGGAGGGGGCATGGACGCCAAAGACAAAGCCGCGCGTATCGTTCGAACCGTTGTTGAAACGCTGAAGCCGGGCTTCGCGGTCAAGCTCTGGACCGGCGAGCGGATCGGCCCCGCCACCGGTCCTGTACTGGCCATCAATGACCAGGACATTGTCTGGCAGGTGGCACGCCGACCGACCTTCACCACACTGCTGGAGATGTGGATCGCCAAGGCGATCGACGTGGAAGACGGCTCGCTCTTCGACCTCCATGCCTTGCCTTCAAAGGGCAAGCTGAGGTTCAAGGCCTTGCCAAAACTGGCGATCCTGCGCGACCTGCCGGCTGTGCTTTTTTCACGAAGACAGATGACAAAGCGGGCGGATCTTGCCGGACGAACCCCCTTCGTCAGCGGCTCGAACAAGCAAGCCATCCAGCATCATTACGACATTTCGAACGCGTTCTACCGGCTCTTCCTCGACGAGCGGATGGTCTACACCTGTGCCTATTTCACCGACTTCGCCAACGACATCGATCAGGCGCAGACCGACAAGCTCGAACATATCTGCCGCAAGCTCAGGCTGAAGCCGGGCGACCGGCTGCTCGACATCGGCTGCGGCTGGGGAGCGATGCTGATCTATGCCGCCAAGCACCATGGCGTCATCGGCCATGGCGTGTCGCTGTCGGAGGAGCAGACCCGGCTGGCGCGCGAGCGCATCCGTTCCGAGGGTCTGGAAGACAGGGTCACCATCGACATCAGGTCCTATACCGAACTCGACGGCAGCTACGACAAGATCTCGTCAATTGGCATGTTCGAAGCGGTCGGTCTCGCCAACCACGCCACCTACTTCTCCACCATCCACCGCCTGCTCAAGCCGGGCGGTATCTACCTGCACCACGCCATCACACGGCGTGGCAAGGGCGACAGGAAGAAGACCTTGCGCAAGGGGGCCGAATACAAGGCGCTGATCAAATACATCTTCCCGGGCGGCGAGGTCGACACGATCGGCATGACGCTCGGCAATCTCGAAGCGCATGGCTTCCTTGTCCACGACGTCGAGAATCTACGCGAGCACTACGCCCGCACCTGCCGGCTGTGGGCCGAGCGGCTGCATGCGCGGTTCGACGAAGCGATCGCCGAGGTGGGGGAGCCCAAGGCACGGCTCTGGCTGCTCTATCTCACCGGTTGTTCAATTGCTTTCGAACGCGCCTCGGCGCAGATTTTCCAGACCGTCATCACCAAGCGGGCTCGGGGGCCGAGCGGCCTGCCGCCAACGCGGGCAGACCTCTATCGGTAACGTGCGCGCAGCCGCCTCACTCGGCGAGGCCGAGTGAGGCGATATAGGCCGCCGAAGCGGGGATCTTCGACTTGTCCTTGATCTCGATGATCAAGCGCGGATTGCTTTCGAGTTTGGCCAGCGCTGCAAACACGGAGTGCCATTGGATTGTGCCTTCGCCGAGGCTCCAGTGGCGATCGGCATAGCCGTCGGCATCCTGCAGGTGGATATGCTGCAATTGATTGCCGGCGGCATGCACGTAGTAATCGACCGGCGGTGCGCCGGTCGAGCCATGCGCGTAATAGGTATGGCCGGTATCAATCGACACGGCGACGGCTGGGGAATTGAAGCTGTCGGCCAATGCCACGCGGATATGCGGGTCCTTGTCCTCGATGTTCTCGACGACCATGGTGCAGCCGATGTCCTCGGCCCGCCGCACGGCATCGCGCAAAGTCATGTGGCTATATTCGATGATTTTTTCGCGCTCGCCGCGATTGTTGTCGAGGTTGTTGTAGGACCAGGTCGTATAGGGGCTGTGAACAACCATATGCGTTGCGCCGATGGCGGCGCAGACGTCGATGCCTTGCACCAGGCGTTTGCTGACCACGTCGCGGATCTCAGGATCCTGCGATGCGATGGTGAAGCCCCAGAAAGGCCCGTGAATGCCGAGCCGGCCCGCGTGGCCGTCGAGAAGCTTCCTGGTGCGGGCGGCAAGTGGCGCCCAGTCGCCGTTCAGAACCTCGGCATCGACGAAGCTCTGCAGCTCGAGGTCGCGCTGCTTTTCGAGAAGCCAGCCGCGATGGATTTCGAGATCGTCGAGGGTCATGGCAGCGCCAAGAATGGGCAGGGACGTCATCGGTGCTCCGATTGATTGATTGGATTTGAAATCGCTGGACAAAGAAAGCGACGAGGCGGGCCGCGCCGGGATTGTATGACGCCGCTTTCTGTCATGCGTATTACAGCCGCGAAGAGATTTCCGCAGAGGCCGCCCGGGCCATGCTGAGGGTGAGCGCTTCGGTGCTCGGGAAGCCAGGCAAGGCGAAGCAATCGATTGCCGTTGATACGCCCGATCCGCGATGGCAGCGAAGCGCTACCCAGCGACTGAACGCACCGGGTAGCGATTGCGTTGGGCGGCGGAGCTTGCCGACGCGGAAGACCGCGTCAGGCCTTCTTGTTCTGCCGGTTGGCGATCAGGTCGTCGACGACAGCCGGGTCGGCAAGCGTCGACGTATCGCCCAGTGCCGAGAAGTCATCCTCGGCGATCTTGCGCAGGATGCGGCGCATGATCTTGCCGGAGCGGGTTTTCGGCAGGCCCGGCGCGAACTGGACCTTGTCGGGCGAGGCGATGGCGCCGATCTCCTTGCGGACATGGGCGATGAGCTCCTTGCGAAGCTCCTCGCTCGGCTGCTGGCCGGCCATCAGCGTGACATAGCAATAGATGCCCTGGCCCTTGATATCGTGCGGGTAGCCGACGACGGCGGCTTCCGAAACCTTGTCGTGGCTGACCAGCGCCGACTCTACTTCCGCCGTGCCCATGCGGTGGCCGGAGACGTTGATGACATCATCGACGCGGCCGGTGATCCAGTAGTAGCCATCGGCGTCGCGGCGGCAGCCGTCGCCGGTGAAGTACTTGCCCTTGTAGGTCGAGAAATAGGTCTGGATGAAGCGCTCATGGTCGCCGTAGACGGTGCGCATCTGGCCGGGCCAGGAATCGGTGATGCAGAGGTTGCCGTCGGCGGCTCCTTCCAGCACCTTGCCTTCGCCATCGACCAGCTCCGGCTTGATGCCGAAGAAGGGCCGCGTCGCAGATCCGGCCTTGAGGTCGGTCGCGCCGGGCAGCGGTGTGATCAGGATGCCGCCGGTCTCGGTTTGCCACCAGGTGTCGACGATCGGCACCTTGCCATTGCCGATGACGTTGAAATACCACTCCCAGGCTTCCGGGTTGATCGGCTCGCCGACCGACCCCAGCACCCGCAGCGATTTGCGCGATGTCTTGGTGACATGCGCGTCGCCGGCGCCCATCAGGGCACGCAGTGCCGTCGGCGCGGTGTAGAAAATGTTGACCTTGTGCTTGTCGATGACTTCCCAGAAGCGCGACTGCGACGGGTAGTTGGGCACACCCTCGAACATCAGCGTGGTGGCGCCGTTGGCGAGCGGCCCGTAGACAATGTAGCTGTGGCCGGTGACCCAGCCGACATCGGCTGTGCACCAGTAGATATCGCCGTCATGGTAGTCGAAGACATACTGGTGGGTCATCGAGGCGTAGACGAGATAGCCGGCGGTGGTGTGGAGCACGCCCTTCGGCTTGCCGGTCGAGCCGGAGGTGTAGAGGATGAACAGCGGATCCTCCGCCTTCATCTTCTCCGGCTTGCACTCGGCTTTAACCGTCGCGACCTCGTCGTGATACCAGACGTCGCGGCCCGGAGCCCAGCCGATCTTGCCGCCGGTGCGGCGCACGACGACGACGCTCTTGACCGTCACATGGTTCTTGGCGGCGATGTCGATCGCCTTGTCGGTGTTCTCCTTCAGCGGGATCGGCTTGCCGCCGCGCAGGCCCTCGTCGGCGGTGATGACAAAGGTCGACTCGCAGTCGACGATGCGTCCTGCGAGCGCATCCGGAGAAAAGCCGCCGAAGACTATCGAATGGATGGCGCCGATACGCGTGCAGGCCAGCATGGCATAGGCGGCCTCCGGGATCATCGGCATGTAGATGGTGACGCGGTCGCCCTTCTTGACGCCGTGCTTCTTCATCACATTGGCAAGCCGACAGACGTGCTCGTAGAGCTCGTTATAGGTGACCTTCTTGTCGTCGTAGGGATTGTCGCCTTCCCAGATGATGGCGGTCTGGTTGCCGCGCTTCTTCAGGTGCCGGTCGATGCAATTGTAGGAGACGTTGGTCTGGCCGTCCTCGAACCATTTGATCGAGACCTTGCCGTCGAAGGAGGTGTTCTTGACCTTGCTGTAGGGCTTGAACCAGTCGATCCGCTTGCCGTGCTTGGCCCAGAACTTGTCCGGATTCTTGACGCTGTCGGCATACCATTTCAGGTAGGTGTCGTTGTCGATCAGCGCGTTTTTCTTCCACGCCGGCTGGACGCGGTGGACATGAACCTCGGACATTTCTGCACTTTCCTCCCGAACCACGCGGCCGGCTTGACCGCCGGCGGCATCGCGGCGAAGCGGCCGCGAATTCGCGCGCATTATTAACAGTTCAGCCGCGACGGCAATATTAGACATTGGGTTCGATCCGCCTTGCGCGGCGCGATGCCGCACACGCGGCCCCCAGTCGCTGTCAGCACTCGGCCAGAGCCGCTGCTAACGTCATGTTTTCGCGTCTTAAACCTGTCCTTGATGCAGAAAAAATCAATAGACGGTTAAGCAACGGCGCGCACACTCTGTCCCTGGGAGGAAAGGAGACTCAACGCGAGGGGATCGCAATGCGCGACCATTCCGAAATGGAACTGATGCTCAGGGGATATGGCCTGACCACGGCCAAGATCCTTTATCATTATCCCGATCATCCGCATCTGCTGCAGAGCTTCATCTGGCAGGACTACGACCTCGCACCGAAATTTCCGGTGCTGATCAAGTTCATCGAGTTCTGGAAAACCAAGCTCGAGGGCCCGCTGCATTCGGTGTGCTACACGCACCAGAAGCTGATCGCGCCCAATGAGTGGCGCAAGGTGGACGGCGAGTTCGTCTTACACTGAGCGGCGGCGGCTTGCCGCCGCACAGTGTAATTGCCAGGTTCAGACCGCCGGCGGGTTCAGGCGGGCAAAGCCTTCTTGCCGGTGATAGGGGAAATAGGGGTAGGGCGCGGTCACCTTGCTTGCCGCGTCAAGCCTGGCGATCTGATCCGATGTCAGTGCCCAGCCAACGGCGCCGAGGTTCTGGCGCAACTGCTCCTCGTTGCGAGCGCCGATGATGACGGACGAGACCGTCGGGCGCTGCAGCAGCCAGTTGATGGCGATCTGCGGCACGGTCTTGCCGGTCTCCTGCGCCACCGCGTCGAGCGCGTCGACAACCCGGTATAGGTGCTCGTCCTCGACAGGCGGCCCGAAGCTTGCCGTGTCATGCAGCCGGCTCTTGTCCGGCACTGGCTGACCGCGGCGGATCTTGCCGGTCAGCCGGCCCCAGCCGAGCGGGCTCCACACCAACGCGCCGACGCCCTGGTCGAGGCCGAGCGGCATCAGCTCCCACTCATAGTCGCGTCCGACCAGCGAATAGTAGACCTGGTGCGCGACATAGCGCGGATAACCGTGCTTGTCGGCTTCCGCCAGCGACTTCATCACTTGCCAGCCGGAGAAGTTGGAGACGCCGACATAGCGCAGCTTGCCGGTGCGCACGAGATCGTCGAGAGCCGACAGCACTTCCTCGATCGGGGTTGAGGCATCGAAGGCATGCAACTGCAACAGGTCGATGTAATCTGTGCCTAGCCGCTTGAGCGCGTCTTCGACAGCCCTGATCAGACGCGAACGCGAGGAGCCGTAGTCGTTCGGCCCGTCGCCCATCGGCAAGGAGGTCTTGGTCGAGATCAGCACAGCGTCGCGGCGGCCCTTGATGGCTTCGCCAAGCACCTGTTCGGAAGCACCATTCGAGTAAACGTCGGCGGTGTCGAACAGGTTGACGCCGGCCTCGAGACAGATGTCGATCAGCCGCCGCGCTTCTCGCGCGTCACTGTTGCCCCAGGCGCCGAACAGCGGGCCGGAGCCGCCGAAGGTTCCGGCACCGAATGAGAGCGCCGGCACCTTCAGGCCCGATGCGCCGAGACGTCGATAGTCCATGGTCTTGTCCTTCCAAGTCAGATGGTGAAATCGGGCAATTGCGAATGGTGAAATCAGGTGGCGATGGGCCACTCAGTTCTTGATCGAGAGGCTGACGGCTTCAGCCATGGCCCGGTTGCCCTTGTCGCCGGGATGCAGGTGGTCACCGGAATCGAATTCCGGCAGCAGGCGTGTCGGATGCGCGGGATCGCGAAGCAGCAGATCGAAATCGACGACGGCATCGAAGGCGCCGCTGGTCCTGATCCAGGCATTGACCTTCTGACGCAGGGCTTCCTTTTCAGGCGTGTAGTAGCGGTCGAGCGGGGTGCCGCTCAGCGCTCCCTCGAAGGGTGTCAATGTGCCGCCGATGATGATGAGGTTGTGGGCATGCGCCTGGGCGGCGAGCTGCAGATACCCGTTGGTGAGCTCAGAAAGCGTGGGAAGTGTTTTTTCCGACACGAAGGGCGTGCCGGGCCAGCTGATGTCGTTGATGCCGATCAGCAGGACCACCGCCTTGGCGCCGGGCTGAGCCAGCACGTCGCGGCCAAAGCGCGCCGATGCCTTTACACCCATGGCATCACTCAGCAGCCTCGCGCCTGAAATGCCTCCGTTCAGCACTGCTGTGCGCGTTGGCACGAGGCGCTCGGCCAGCAGGTCTGGCCATCGGTTGTCAGCATCAGGGGTGGCGCCATTGCCGTCGGTGATTGAATCGCCGATGGCGATGACGGCGCCATCGTTCGCCGGGGCGTCGACGAGGATTTCGTTGAGCAGGATACGCGCGTCGGTGGTCTGCGCGGATGTCACGGTTTCCGAGGCCGTCTGATTGCCGTCGCCGATATAGGCGGTCTGCTTGCCGTCCCAATGGAAAGTGGAGATCGGCGTTGCCTGTGGCAGATATATGGATACGGAGAGGCGGCTCAAGGCGTCGAGAGGCAGATCCACCGGGTCGCTGATCAAAGGCGCGCCCGCCGGAATGGATGCTTTCGTCTCACCGCCGAAGGTCAGTATGCGATCCGTGTCGGCGATGATTTTCGCACCCTCGCCGGCGATCGCCGCATGAGCTTCGCCGATCTCTACCGGCGCATTCGCATATTCGTTTGAAAGAACGACGCGGAACCGCTTGCCGCCAACACTGATCCTGGCTGTCTGGCGAATGGTCTGGTTCTTGAGTTGTGGTGCGATCTTCACCGGCAAGGCGAAGTCGGGTCCCCATGTCGGCTGGGAGCTGGCGAGCCAGGTGCCCACCCAGGCCGGGTTCTCGCCTGATGAGGCCGGGCCGGCGGCCAACGAGGCCACCAAGGCGAGGGCAATGAGGGTCAGGTGTTTGGCCGCAAGGGTATGGCGAACAGATTTTATCATGACGTTCTCTCCTCTCGGGGTCTGCGTTCGGGGTTTTCGAGGGTGGATCTGGCCGGCCGTTACTCTATCGAGGCGGGTCCGGCAGCTGCTGGGATCAAGCGCTCTTCACGCCTGTCGAGGCGCAGCGCCAGTCCCGCCACGGCGAGTGCCGCGAGCGGCAGCAAGGCAGCGACCCAGGTGAGTGCGCCGAGGCCGAGGCCATGGGCGATGACCGCGCCGCCAAGCCAGGCGCCGGCGGCATTGCCGAGGTTGAAGGCGGCGATGTTGAAGGACGAGGCGAGGCTCTGGCCGGCGCCTTGGGCCTTTTCCAGCACCCACATCTGCAACGGCGCCACGGTGGCAAAGGCGGCGGCGCCAAGCAGCCCGACATAAATGACGGCCATCACCTGGTTGTGGACAGCGAAGGTCATGGTGCCGAGCACCAGCGCCAGCGCCACGAGGCTGCCGAGAACGGCTGGCACCAGCCAGCGGTCGGCAACCTTGCCACCGAGCAAATTGCCGGCGATGAGGCCACCGCCGAAGACGAGCAGGATCGGCGATACGGCTGCTTCGCTGAAGCCGCTGATCTCTGTGAGCACGGGTGCGATGTAGGTGAAGACCGCAAAGACGCCGGCATAGCCAAGCACCGTGGTGGCGAGGCCGAGCAGAACGGGTGTGCGGCGCAGCACGGCGAGATCGGCACGCAGGTCGCTCTTTTCAGGCGCCGTCCTGCTGCGCGGGACCAGAAGCAGGATGACGGCGAAGGCCGCCAGGCCGACAAGGGTTACCGCCCAGAAGGTCGCACGCCAGCCGAAAGCCTGACCGAGCCAGGTGCCGAAGGGGACGCCGAGGATGTTGGCGATGGTCAGGCCGGTGAACATCAGCGCGATCGCCGAGGCCTTCTTGTTGGGCGCGACCAGCCCGGTGGCGACGACAGAGCCGACGCCGAAGAAGGTGCCATGGGCAAAGGCAGTGATGATGCGGGCGCCCATCAGCGTCCAGTAGTCGGGCGCCAGCGCACAGGCGAGATTGCCAAGCGTGAAGATCGCCATCAGCGCAAGCAGCACGGTCTTGCGTGGCCAGTTGCCGGTGGCGATGGTCAGCAAGGGCGCACCGATGACGACGCCGAGCGCATAGCCTGAAATCAGCTGGCCGGCGGCGGAGATCGAGACGCCGAGGTCTTTGCTGACATCGATGAGCAGGCCCATGATGACGAATTCGGTAACGCCAATGCCGAAGGCACCGGCGGCGAGGGCGTAAAGAGCAAGAGGCATGGCGGTTTCCACTTCGACGACGAGCGCCGTCCGCGCCCCGACCCGGAAGATCGTGCTGCCACGCACTGTGAACCAGACTTGATCTAGGCATATTTTCTGTGAAATAGATTCACAGATGGCCAGACCCGACATCAACCGCTCCGGCGAGATCGAAGTGTTTACCCGCGTCGTCGCGGCGGGCAGCTTTTCGGCAGCGGCGCGCGAACTGCGCATGACGCCATCGGCGGTCAGCAAGCTGATCGCGCGGCTGGAGGCGAGGCTCGGCGCCCGGCTGGTCAGCCGCTCGACGCGACGGCTGCAGCTCACGCCGGAAGGGACGGCATTCTACGACAGCGGCCTGCGCATCCTGGCCGACATGGCGGCGGCCGAGCGTGAGGCGGCGGCGGGTGCCGCGCCTCGCGGGCGGTTGCGGGTCAACACCTATGTCCCTTTCGGGGTGCATCGGCTGATCCCGCTGATGCCGCGCTTCCTTGAACGCTATGCGGAAATCTCGGTCGACCTAGTGCTGACCGACAGCGTCATCGACCTGATGCAGGAGCGCGCCGACATAGCCATCCGCGCCGGGCCGCTCGGCGAATCGCGGCTGGTGGCGCGCAAGCTCGGGCAAAGCCCAGTCGTGGTCGTTGCCGCGCCGTCCTATCTCGAGGCGCACGGCGTGCCCCGCATCCCCGCCGATCTCGAACATCATAACCGCATGGGCTTCGGTTTCGTGCGGCATGTCGATGGCTGGCCGTTTCTGGATGAAGCCGGCAAAACCATCATGGTGCCGATCACCGGCAATACGCTGGTCAGCGACGGTGAAGCGATGCGGCTGATGACGCTGGCCGGGGCAGGCATCTCAAGGCTGGCGCGCTGGCACGTCGCGCCCGACATTGCCGCCGGGCGGCTGGTGCCGCTGCTAGAGGCTTTCAATCCCGGCGATGAGGAGGTGACCCACGCCGTCTATGTCGGGCAGGGCCGGCATTTGCCGGCGCGAGTGCGCGCCTTTCTCGATTTTCTGGCTGAAAACGCGCGGCTGAACTGAGGCGGGTATCTCGAGAACTGACCGGCTCCCGAGATATCTGTGTCTGACAGTCCGCTATGCCTTTGGCGTGAACGGAGCCGGGCGGCGGCCCGCCGCCAGGCGCTCAAGCATCCAGCCGGGATATTCCGCCGGCAAGGCGCTGACCTCATCGAGACGGACGAGATCGTCAGTGTCGAGTTTCAGCTGGGTTGCGGCAAGGTTCTGTTCGAGTTGTTCCATGCGGCTGGCGCCGATGATGACGCTCATCACGAAGGGTTTTGCCAGGACATAGCCGAGCGCCACGGTGGCGACGCTGACATCGCGCTTCCTGGAGATCTCGCGCATGACGGCAACGGCCGCCCAGGCGCGGTCCTCGTTGACCGGCGGGAAGTTGAAGCTGGCGCGGCGGCCTTCGCCATTGCCGGGCGCGCCGGGGCCGTATTTGCCCGAAAGCAGGCCGCCGGCCATCGGCGACCAGACCATCAGCCCGAGCTTTTCCTCGTTGAGCAGCGGCACGATCTCACGCTCGAGGTCGCGGCCGGCGATCGAATAATAGGATTGGACGGTCTCGAAACGGGCAAAGCCCTTGCGGTCGGCGATGCCGAGTGCCTTGGCGATCCGCCATGCCGCCCAGTTCGAGACGCCGACGTAACGCACCTTGCCACTGGCGACGAGATCGTCGAGCGCCCGCAGCGTTTCATCGATCGGCGTCACAGTGTCGGTGCCGTGCAACTGGTAGAGGTCGATATGGTCGAGCTGCAGCCGTTCCAGGCTGGCGTCGACCGAGTCCATGATGTGGCCGCGCGAGGAGCCGCGCTGGTTCGGGCCTTCGCCCATGGCGCCGTGAACCTTGGTGGCAATGACCACGTTCTGCCTGTTGACGCCGAGATTCCTCAACGATTGGCCGAGCAGCCGTTCCGACTCGCCGAAGGAATAGACATCCGCCGTGTCGAAGAAATTGACGCCGGCGGCGATCGAGTGGCCGACGATCTCGTCGACGCCCTTCTGATCGAGGCTGGCGATCAGGCCCCATTGGGCGTTTTGCCCGGCGGCGCCGAAGGTCATGGTGCCGAGGCAGAGTTCGGAGACAAACATCCCCGTGTTTCCAAGCTGATTGTAGCGCATGGTGAAGGCTCCAGAGGAATTGTGATGACGCCAGGCAAATAAGAACGGTACGTTTCGTTTCAAGTCTTGGCGCAATGAGCCTCGCAGACTGGCCCAATAGTCATCGCCGTATACCGGTGCCGGGATATCTTCGCGATGCGAAGGGTTAGATTTCCCAAGGGTTGAGAACCGTTACGCCGGTATCGTCGAAGTCGGCAACATTGCGCGTGACCAGAATGAGATCGTGCACAAGTGCGGTGGCGGCAATGAGCGCATCCGCGCTGCCTCGTGTGCGGCCAGCTGAAATGCGGCCCCAAGCCAGCGCGACCTCTTCGGTAATGGCAAGAATGCGGTCGGCGTTGTCGCGGCGAAGCTCACGCAGCCAAAGATCGAGCCGCGTGGCTCTCTCAGGATCGACTTTGCGCTGCTTGACGATCCCGCGTTCAATTTCGCCGATGGTGATAACACTGAGATTCAGCGATGTCGGATCTATTGAAGCCAACCAGGCAGTCGGCTTGGGCAAGCGTCTCTGAACGTCCGAGACCACGTTCGTGTCGAGCAGGTACATCAGAAATCGACGTCCCGGATCATTGTCTGCGAGCGATCGTTGACCTCTTCGGCGAAGTCATCATCCCAAACGGGGCCGGTCAGAAGATATTCGGCGAGCGACTTTTTCTTTCCCGACAGGCGGTCATAGTCTTCGGCGGAAAGCACCACGGCCGCGCGCTCGCCTCGCAAGGTTACCGTTTGCGGTCCTTCACTGCGCGCGCGCTGAACCAACTTGGAAAAATTGTTCTTGGCGTCTTGGAGATGCCAGTTCATGGGAATGCATCCTAGCTAGCTTGGCTAGATATAGCACTGGCGTATGGATAATCAATGAATGATGGCCGCGGCCTGGCCAAACTGCCAGCGTTTACCGACTGCCGAAGATCGCCGAGCCGACCCTGACGCTGGTGGCACCGAAGGCTATTGCCGTCTCATAGTCGCCGGACATGCCCATCGACAGTTTTTCGATGCCAGCCTCCCGCGCCAGTTTTTCCAGCAAGGCGAAATGCGGGCCGGGGTTCTCATCGGCCGGCGGGATGCACATCAGGCCCTGGATGGCGAGGCCATGGACATCGCGGCAGCGCGTCACGAAAGCGACGGCGTCGCGAGGCTCGATGCCGGCCTTCTGCGGTTCCGAACCGGTGTTGACCTGGACATAGAGTTTTGGCGCGCGGCCCTGGCGGGAAATCTCCCTGGCGAGTTCGGCAGCGATCTTCTCACGGTCGACCGTCTCGATGACGTCGAACAGCGCCACGGCTTCCTTTGCCTTGTTCGACTGCAGCGGGCCGATCAGGTGCAGTTCGATGCCCGCGAACGCCTGCTTCAGGTCAGGCCATTTTCCCTGCGCTTCCTGAACGCGGTTCTCGCCGAAGACGCGCTGGCCGGCCTCGATCACCAGGCTGATATCGGCGGCGTCGAAGGTCTTGGAGACCGCCACCAGCGTCACGGCACCGGCCTCGCGCCGCGCCTCCTGCTCGGCGGCTGCGATCTTCGCCTTGACCGCGAGAAACTGCTGAACGGCGTCGCCCATGTCTAAATCCTGCTGTTTTGACCCGCGTTTTTGTCAGACGCGATAGCCATATGGTTGACGGGTTTGCCAAACCATGGTGAACACCCGGACCACATTCCTGAACTGCCGAGCTGTCGCCCGCAGTCCGTGCATGCTTTTAAGTGAAAAACATCCCATGGCAACCGAACGATACAATCCGCGCGCATCAGAGCCCAAATGGCAGAAGGCCTGGGACTCCAGGAAGCTGTTCGAGGCACAAAACGACGATCCGCGTCCGAAATATTACGTGCTGGAGATGTTTCCCTATCCCTCGGGGAAGATTCATATCGGCCATACCCGCAACTATACGATGGGCGACGTGGTGGCGCGCTACAAGCGGGCCAAGGGCTTCAACGTGCTGCATCCGATGGGCTGGGATGCTTTCGGCATGCCGGCCGAGAACGCGGCGATGCAGAACAAGGTCCATCCCAAGGAGTGGACCTATCAGAACATCGCCACCATGCGCGAGCAGCTTAAGGTCATGGGCCTGTCGCTGGACTGGGCGCGCGAATTCGCCACCTGCGATGTCGATTACTACCATCGCCAGCAGATGCTGTTCCTTGATTTTGTCGCCAAGGGCTTGGTGACGCGCAAATCCTCCAAGGTTAACTGGGACCCGGAGGACATGACCGTGCTCGCCAATGAGCAGGTGATCGACGGGCGCGGCTGGCGCTCAGGCGCACTGGTCGAGCAGCGCGAACTGACGCAGTGGTTCTTCAAGATCACCGACTTCGCGCAGGACCTGCTGGAGTCGCTCGAAGGCCTCGACGAGTGGCCGGAAAAAGTGAAGCTGATGCAGCAGAACTGGATCGGCCGTTCCGAAGGCCTGCTGGTCCGCTGGCCGCTGGCGACGCCGGCCGCCGGCGAACATGAACTGGAAGTCTACACGACCCGGCCCGATACCATTTTCGGCGCTTCCTTCATGGCAATCGCCGCCGATCATCCGTTGGCCAGGAAGGCGGCGGAGGACAATCCGGCGCTGGCGAAGTTCATCGAAGAGGTCCGCCACATGGGCACCTCGGTGGCGGCGCTGGAAACAGCCGAGAAGAAGGGTTTTGACACCGGCATCCGCGTCGTCCATCCGTTCGACGACAGCTGGACGCTGCCTGTCTACGTCGCCAATTTCGTGCTGATGGAATATGGCACCGGCGCCATCTTCGGCTGCCCGGCGCATGACCAGCGCGATCTCGACTTCGCCAACAAATATGGCCTGCCGGTGGTTCCGGTGGTGATGCCGGCGGGCGAGAACGTCTCGACCTTCCAGGTCATCGACGAAGCCTTTGTCGACGACGGCGCGATGATCAATTCGCGCTTCCTCGACGGCATGACGCCGGATGATGCGTTCAATGAAGTCGCAAGACTGCTGGAGCAGAAGACCATAGGCAACCGTCCGATGGCCGAGCGCAAGGTGAATTTCCGCCTGCGCGACTGGGGTATTTCGCGGCAACGTTATTGGGGTTGCCCGATCCCGATGATCCATTGCGAGGATTGCGGCGTGGTGCCGGTGCCGAAGGCCGACCTGCCGGTCAAGTTGCCGGACGATGTCGAGTTCGACCGGCCGGGCAATCCGCTCGACCGTCATCCGACCTGGCGTCACGTCACATGCCCGCAATGCGGCAAGGATGCGCGCCGCGAAACCGATACGATGGACACGTTCGTGGATTCGTCCTGGTATTTCGCCCGCTTCACCGCGCCCTGGGCGCATGAGCCGACCGACCCCAAGGCGGCCAATGAATGGTTGCCGGTCGATCAGTATATTGGCGGCATCGAGCATGCGATCCTGCATCTGCTCTATTCGCGCTTCTTCACCCGGGCCATGCGCGAGACCGGCCATGTCGACCTAGCGGAGCCGTTCAAGGGCTTGTTCACGCAAGGCATGGTCGTGCACGAGACCTACCGGATCGGCACTGCGTCAAACGGCCGCTGGCTGGCGCCGACCGAGGTGAAGTTCGAGGACGTCGACGGCAAGCGCCGCGCCATTGAAATCGCCACTGGCGAGTTCGCGGCCATCGGCCCGCTGGA
>JBDSLV010000048.1:0-8536 GCA_039916205.1 Mesorhizobium sp.
TTTACCCGTCCTTGGGAATCCCTTTGGCACCATGCGTCCGGCCGAAGCGCGGGCGCCGATCCATTCGGCCAGTTCCTCACGCGACCGGGTGAAGGTCCGGTCGGCCGAATCCTGCCACGAGAGACCGCTTTCAAGCGTGAACGGCTTGAGGTCGAGAAGGCCGCCATCCTTGTATTTCTGCAACCGCACGCCCTTGCCGCGACCCATCTCCGGAATCTCGGCCAGCGCGAACACCAGCATCTTGCGGTTTTCTCCGACGATGGCGAGATGATCGCCACTGACCGGAATGCAGCGCTTGGCCTCGTCAGGCGCCTTGACGTTCATTACCTGCTTGCCCTTGCGGGTGTTGGCGACGACTTCCTCTTCCGGCACGATGAAGCCATTGGCGTCATGAGACACCAGCAGCAGCTTGCGCTTCGGATCATGAATGAAGGCGGTGACGATATCCTGGTCATTGTCCATGTCGACGATGATGCGGATCGGCTCGCCATGGCCGCGCCCGCCCGGCAAGCGGTCGGCGCCGATGGTGTAAAACTTGCCGCCGGTGGTGAAGACCAGCACCTTGTCGGTGGTCTGCGCATGGAAGGCCAGCTTGAGGCTGTCGCCCTCCTTGAAGGTCAAGGTCGAATAGTCGGCCAGATGACCCTTCATGGCCCTGAGCCAACCCTTTTCCGAAACCACCACGGTGACCGGCTCGCGCTCGATCATAGCGTGCGCGATGTCGGTCAGGTCATGCTCGGGTGCATCGGCGAACTGGGTGCGGCGCTTGCCGATTTCGGTCTCCGGCCCGTATTTGTCACGAACGTTGGCGACCTCCCACTTGATGGTCGCCCACTGCTTTTCGTTCGACGCGAGCAGCGCCTCGATCTGCTTCTTTTCCGCGCTCAAACCGTCGAACTCGGTGCGGATCTCGAATTCCTCGAGCTTGCGCAAGGCACGCAACCGCATGTTGAGGATGGCTTCGGCCTGGGTGTCGGTCAATGACCAGCGGGCCATCATCACTTGCTTGGGCTCATCCTCCTCGCGGATGATGCGGATGACCTCGTCGATGTTGAGGTAGGCGATCAGGTAGCCGGCGAGGATTTCCAGGCGCCGCTCGATTTCACCGAGGCGATGTTTGGAGCGGCGGACGAGCACATCGCGGCGATGCTCCAGCCATTCCTTGAGCACGCCCCTCAGCGACAGGACGTTGGGCACCTTGCCGCGCGACAGCACGTTCATGTTGAGCGGGAAGCGGCTTTCAAGCTCGGTGAGCTTGAACAGCGATTCCATGAGGATACCGGGATCGACCGAACGGCTTTTCGGCACCAGCACGACGCGGACGTCCTCGGCGCTCTCGTCGCGGATGTCCTCCAGCAACGGCAGCTTGCGGGCGATCAGCAACTCGGCGATCTTCTCGATCAGCCGGGCCTTCTGGACGCCATAGGGAATTTCGGTGACGACTATGTTCCAGGTGCCCCTGCCCTGATCCTCCTGGCCCCATTTGGCCCGAACACGAAAGCCGCCGCGGCCGGTCTCGTAGGCTTCGAGTATGGAGGCGCGACTGTCGACGATGATGCCGCCGGTCGGGAAATCGGGGCCCTGCACGAAGTCCATCAACTTCGCCACCGGCGCGTCCGGATTCTCGATCAGATGCAGTGCGGCATCGCAAAGTTCGGCGGCATTGTGCGGCGGGATCGAGGTGGCCATGCCGACTGCGATGCCGGACGAGCCATTGGCAAGCAGGTTGGGGAAAGCGCCGGGCAGCACGACCGGCTCTTCGTCTTCTTCGTTGTAGGTGGGGCGGAAGTCGACCGCGTCCTCGGTGATGCCTTCAAGAAGCAGCGTCGACACTTCGGTCATGCGCGCTTCGGTGTAACGCATCGCGGCGGCGTTATCGCCGTCGATGTTGCCGAAATTGCCCTGCCCGTCGACCAGCGGGTAGCGCATCGAGAAGCTCTGCGCGAGCCGCACCAGGGCGTCATAGATCGACTGGTCGCCATGCGGGTGGAATTTGCCCATCACCTCGCCGACGATGCGGGCGCATTTGGCAAAGCCCTGCTCGGGATTGAGGCGCAACAGGCGCATGGCATGCATGATGCGGCGATGAACTGGCTTCAGCCCATCGCGCACGTCGGGCAATGCCCGATGCATGATGGTCGACAGCGCATAGGCAAGATAGCGCTCTTCCAGCGCCTTCTTCAAATCGACCGGTTCAATATGATCGCCGCCGCCATCTTCAGGCGGCAAAAGCCTTTTTGCCATGGGGTGGGACTAGCCGAGCGGGTGATTCGCGGCAAGGGGCCGGCGGATACGCCACGGCTTCTGCAACATGAAATCGAACACGAGGGTTGCCAGCCAACATAAGCCTGTTACATGCGGCCTCTATGGGCAAGCACGATGATAGCAGGCAAACTGATCTTCATGACAAATTCACCGGTTTGCGCAAAGACGGCGAGATCGGTTTGCCTTTCATCGGGATTTTTGACCAATGTGGCGGGATACGCCTTTTTCCCGTCCAGTTCGTCACGGAATGGTGATGGCGCAAAGAATTGAAAAACACTTCTCAGGACACTCTCTCAGGGAACTTGCGATGACAATCAAACGCTCAACTCTCCAGAAACTGGCCTTTTCGACCTTCCTGCTGACGCTCCCGCTGAATGCGGCGCTGGCGCAGGACACGGCTGTCGCTGACCGGCTGAAGGCAACACTTGCAGCCCAGGGCATCGAGATATCCTGGACCGGCGTGACCGGCGACGACTCAAGCATGGTGTTGCAGGGTGTCTCCGTGAAACCGGCGTCGGAAAAGGAAGCCCTCACCATCGGCGACGTCAAGCTTGAAGGTGTCACCGCTGCAAACGGCGGCTTTGATATCGCAACCGTGTCGACCTCGGCGTTCACGCACAGCAAGGATGGCGTCACCCTCGACCTCACCCCATTCGTCATTCATGACATGACGGTTCCGGCTGAAGGCGCAACGGGCCCGCTCGGTTCGCTGATGATGTACAAATCAGCCGAACTCGAGAACATGACGGTCAAGGTCGCCGACAAGACCGCCTTCTCGATGGACGGGCTTGCCATCGAGATCACACCGCCGGCTGACGGCAAGGCGATGGAATTCACCGGCACCACGGAAAAGTTCACCGCCGACCTGACGCTGGTTGACGACGCGAAGTCCAAGGAAGTCATCGACGCGCTCGGCTACCAGAACATCAAGGGCAATTTCGAGATGGCCGGCACCTGGCAGCCCGCCGACGGCAAGATGGAACTGTCGAAATACGACATCTCGGTCGAGAATGCCGGCACGCTCGGCATGACCTTCGATCTCGGCGGCTACACGATGGACTTCATCAAGTCGCTGCAGGAAATGCAGAAGAAGATGGCGGCGCAGCCGGAAGGCGCGGACAAGTCAGCGGAAGGCATGGCCATGCTCGGCCTGCTGCAGCAGCTCTCGTTCAACAGCGCCTCGATCCGCTTCGATGACGATTCGCTGACCAACAAGGTGCTGGAGTATGTCGGCAAGCAGCAAGGCATGTCCGGCAAGGACATTGCCAACCAGGCCAAGGCAATCGTGCCGTTCGGCATGGCGCAGCTCAACAATCCGGAACTGACGGCACAAGTGACAGCTGCTGTCAGCAAGTTCCTCGACGATCCCAAGAGCCTCGAAGTCTCGGCCGAACCGCCGGCAGCGGTGCCGTTCGCGCTGATCATGGCTGGAGCCATGTCCAACCCGCTCGACCTGCCGAAGACACTCGGCGTCACGGTCAAGGCCAACGAAGACTGATCGAAGCGACTTCAAGATACGAAAAAGCCCGGCAGCGATGCCGGGCTTTTTCATGGGATTAGCGAATCGAAAGAATCAGTTCTGGCAGTTTTTTAAAGCACTGCCAGAAGCGGGTCAGGCATCCTTCTTGGTCGGCGCAACGCGCAGCGACAATTCGCGAAGCTGCTGCGGGCTTGCCTCGGAGGGCGCGCTCATCAACAGATCGTAGGCCTGCTGGTTCATCGGGAACATGGTGATTTCGCGCAGGTTCTTGGCACCGACCAGCAGCATGACGACACGGTCAACGCCCGCGGCCATGCCGCCATGCGGCGGCGCGCCATACTGGAAGGCGCGGTAGAGGCCGCCGAAGCGATCCTCGACCGTCTGACGATCCAGTCCGACCATCTCGAAAGCCTTGACCATGGTTTCCGGCAGATGGTTGCGGATACCGCCCGAGGCGATCTCGAAACCGTTGCAAACCATATCGTACTGGAACGCCTTGATGCCAAGCGGCTCGCCGCCGTTCAAGGCATCGATGCCACCTTGCGGCATCGAGAACGGGTTGTGGGCGAAGTCGATCTTCTTCTCGTCCTCGTTCCATTCGAAGAACGGGAAATCGACGATCCAGCACAGCTCAAAACGCTCGCGGTCGACGAGGTTCAGTTCTTCGCCCGCACGGGTACGCGCAGCGCCTGCGAAGGAGACGAATTTCTTCGGATCGCCGGCGACGAAGAAAGCGGCATCGCCATCGGACAGGCCAAGCTGCTGACGGATCGCCTCGGTACGCTCTTCACCAATGTTCTTGGCCAGCGGGCCAGCGCCTTCGATCTTTTCGCCTTCCTTGCGCCAGAAGATGTAGCCAAGACCCGGCTGCCCCTCGCCTTGCGCCCAGGAATTCATGCGATCGCAGAAAGCACGCGAACCGCCGGTCTTGGCCGGGATGCCCCAGACCTCGGCCTTCGGGTCGTTGGCCAGGATGTTGGCGAACACCTTGAAGCCGGAGTCGCGAAAATGGTCCGAGACAGCCTGCATCTCGATCGGGTTGCGCAGATCCGGCTTGTCGGAACCGTATTTGCGCATCGCGACATCATAGGGAATGCGCTGGAAGTTCTGCGTCACCGGCTTGCCGTTGGCGAACGTCTCGAAGACGCCGCGCATCACGGGTTCCATGGTCGACAGCACATCGTCCTGCTCGACGAAGCTCATCTCGAGGTCGAGCTGGTAGAATTCGCCGGGCAGACGGTCGGCGCGCGGGTCCTCGTCGCGGAAACACGGCGCGATCTGGAAATAGCGATCAAAGCCCGACACCATGATCAGCTGCTTGTACTGCTGCGGCGCCTGCGGCAGCGCGTAGAAGGTGCCGGGATGAATGCGGGACGGCACCAGGAAGTCGCGCGCGCCTTCCGGTGACGACGCCGTCAGGATCGGCGTCGAGAATTCGGTGAAGCCGACCTCATCCATGCGCTTGCGCATTTCGGCGATGATCTTGGTACGCGCCACGATGTTCTTGTGCAGCGTGTCGCGGCGCAGGTCGAGGAAGCGGTACTTGAGGCGGATGTCCTCGGGATAGTCCGGCTCGCCGAACACCGGCAGCGGCAGTTCCTTGGCCGCCGACAGCACCTCGATTTCGCGCGCGAAAATCTCGATTTCGCCAGTCGGCAGGTTGGCGTTCATGGTATCAGGCAAGCGCGCCTTGACCTCGCCATCGACGCGGATGACCCATTCGCCGCGCACGGTCTCGGCGATCTTGAAGGCTGGCGAATCCGGATCGGCGACGATCTGGGTCAGGCCGTAGTGATCGCGCAGGTCGATGAACAGCAGGCCGCCATGGTCGCGCACGCGATGGACCCAGCCCGACAAGCGAACGGATGAGCCGACATCGCTCTTTCTCAACTGGGCACAGGTGTGGCTGCGGTAACGATGCATTGTCATTGGTAAAGTCCGGATGCTGGGTTGCGAGCCGAAGCATCTGCCCGGCTCGAAATTTGCGCGAAAAGCGCATGGGAGGTTGGATTTGTCAAGGCAAACGGCCTTGACGGCGCCTCGGTTCTCACTTCGGCCTTCGACCCGTTGCTGCCCTTAAACTTTATCGGCAAGATCGGGCATGGGGGCAGTCATGGCTGGATTCTCTGAAAGTTACCTCGGGCGTCTCAGGGCGATTGTCGGCAATCGGTGCCTATTGGTGCCGGGCGCGCGCGTTGTGGTCAGGGATCAGCCGGGGCGCATTCTCCTGCAACATCGTACGGACTTCGACATATGGGGGTTACCCGGTGGAAATGCGGAGGAAGGCGAAGACCTGGAAGACGTCGTTCGCCGTGAAGTGCTGGAAGAAACCGGTATCGTGGTCGGGGCCTTGCAGCCTTTCGGTTTTGCAAACGACCCCGAATTTGAGACCATCGAATTTCCCAATGGCGACAAATGCCAGTTCTTTGCACTGATGTTCCACACGCGCGAATTTTCAGGCGAGGCACGAGCGGCGGATGATGAGTCCCACGCTGTCGAATGGTTCGATCCTGGGAACTTGCCTTCACTGCTGCCGAACATGAGACGCAGCATTGATGCGCTCGCCGAATTCGAGCGAACTGGCCGTTTCCAGATCATTTAGCCAGGTCTATCGCCCTGTTGCCCGTGCATTGAGGGAATTGCCGCTGGCATTGACGGGAACGATGGTTCAAAAAGGAATCAACGCTCAAGCGATTGCTTTCCTTCATGTCTTCGATCCGCCCGCTGATTCCGCTCCTGATTGCCGCCGGCATCCTGCTAGGCGGCAACGGCCTGCAGAGCACGCTTATTGCCTTGCGCGGCGCCCAGGAAGGTTTTTCGCCGGCGATCATCGGCCTGATGGGCACTTTTTACTTCGCCGGCTTCCTGCTTGGCTGTCTTGCCATCACCCGCATCATGAAGGCCGTCGGCCACATCAGGGCTTTTTCCGCGCTGGCGGCAATCGCCTCGGTTGGCACCTTGCTGCTGGTTCTGGTCATCGACCCGGTGATGTGGTGCGCGGTGCGTTTTGCCGGCGGCTTCTGCTTTGCCGGCCTGTTCACCATCGTGGAAAGCTGGCTGAATTCCGGCGTCAGCAACCATGACCGCGCGCGGGTGCTGGCGATCTACCGCATGGTCGACACCGGTTCGGTGACCTCAGCGCAGTTCCTGATCCCGGTGTTCGGCGCCGGCGGCTTCACCACCTTCGCCATCATGTCGATCATGATCACGCTGTCGCTGGTGCCGGTGTCGCTCGGCGACCGTTCCAACCCCACGCCACCGGAAGACGTCAAGCTCGACCTGGCGCGTGTCTGGCGGATCTCGCCACTCGGCTGTTTCGGCTGCATCGCCGTCGGCGTCACCAACAGCGCCTTCCGCACGCTGTCACCGGTCTATGCCGAACAGATCGGCATGTCGGTGGCCGATGTCGTCACCTTCGTCAGCGTCGGCATCTTTGGCGGCGCCATCATCCAGTATCCGCTCGGCTACCTCTCCGACCGCTGGGACCGACGCTCGGTGCTTTTGATAACCACTTGCTGCGCGATGATCTCGGCGCTGGCGCTGGTGTTCATCGCCGGCAGCAATCCATTCCTCAACTTCATCATCATCTTCATCTTCGGCTGCTTTGCCATGCCGCTCTATTCGCTGTCGGCGGCGCATTCAAACGATCGCGCCGACAAGGGCGAGTTCGTGCTGATCAACGCGGCACTGATGCTGTTCTATTCCTTCGGCGCCATTGGCGGACCATTCGCGGCCTCGACGGCAATGCAGTATTTCGGGCCAAGCGCGCTGTTTGTTTTCAGCGCCACGGTTTATGCGATCTTCATCGCTGTCATCCTCTATCGGATGCAGGCGCGATCCGGCGTGCCGGCAGGCAAACGTGGCCGCTTTATCGCACTTTTGCGAACATCGACGGTTTTCGCGCGGTTGGCCAGGAGAAATGGCGACTCCGATGGGTCGGTTGACCAATGATCGGGGTACCCGCGCTTGACGAAAGCCCTGCCGGCTGAAATTGAAGAAGACCTTACTCTTTGCCAAAAGCGATTTGATGCACGTCATCACCACCCAGAAAGAACTCGAAACAGTTCTTGCCGCGTTCGAAAAGTCGGAATTCGTCACCGTCGATACCGAATTCATTCGTGAAACGACCTTCTGGCCGATTCTGTGCCTGATCCAAATGGCCGCGCCCGGCGTGACGGCGCTGATCGATCCGCTGTCGCCTGACATCGATCTAAAACCGTTCTTCAAGCTGATGGCCAATGAAGCCGTCGTCAAAGTTTTCCATGCGGCACGGCAGGACATCGAAATCATCGTTCATCTCGGTGATCTCGTGCCGCACCCGGTGTTCGACACCCAGGTCGCGGCGATGGTTTGCGGCTTCGGCGACAGCGTGTCCTACGACCAGCTGGTGCAGCGGATCACCGGCGCGCGGCTCGACAAGTCCTCGCGCTTCACCGACTGGCGCCATCGGCCGCTTTCCGAGAAGCAGCTCGACTATGCGCTGGCCGACGTGACCCATCTGATCGAGGTCTATCAACACCTCAATGCCGAGCTGGTGCGGGAAGACCGCGCCCACTGGCTGAACGAGGAAATGGAGGTGCTGACCTCCCGCGAGACCTACGATCCGCATCCCGAGGACGCCTGGAAGCGACTGAAGATGCGGCTGCGCAAGCCACAGGAACTGGCGATCGTGCAGGCCGTGGCGGCATGGCGCGAACGTGAGGCGCGCGAACGCGATGTACCGCGTGGCCGCGTGCTGAAGGATGACGCCATCTATGAAGTGGCGCAGCAGGCGCCGCGTGATGCCGCCGC
>JBDSLV010000049.1:0-11238 GCA_039916205.1 Mesorhizobium sp.
TTCCAGTGCTCGATCTCGTTGCGGGCGTTCTTCAGCCGCGTCTCGATCACCGCTTCCTGGTCCTCGGCGCGGCGTTTCAGCCGTGCCTTCAATTCCTTCATCGATGGCGGCAGGATGAAGATCGAGACGATGTCGGCGCGCATCTTTTCCTTGAGCTGCTGGGCGCCCTGCCAATCGATGTCGAACAGCATGTCGCGGCCTTGCGCCAGCGCCAGTTCGGCCGGCTCGCGCGGTGTCGCGTAGCAATTTCCGTGAACTTCGGCCCATTCAAGCAGGGCATCGGAATCACGCAGCCGCTCAAACTCGCGCATGGTGCGGAAATGGTAGTGGACGCCTTCGATCTCGCTGCCCCGGCGCGGTCTCGTGGTGACCGAAACCGACAGTTCGAGACTGGAGTCGCTTTCCAGCAGATTGCGCGCGATCGTCGACTTGCCGGCGCCGGATGGCGACGACAATACGAGCATCAGGCCCCGGCGACGAATGCGGGACCCCAAATCCTTGGCAACCATTGGCTACTCCAGATTCTGGACTTGTTCACGAAACTGGTCGACCACCGCCTTCAGGTCCAGCCCGATGGCGGTGACCGCGGCAGCGTTCGACTTCGAACACAGCGTATTCGATTCGCGGTTAAATTCCTGTGCCAGAAAATCGAGCTTGCGGCCGATGGCGCCGCCACCCTTGAGCAGTGCCCGGCCGGACGCAACATGCGTCTTCAACCGGTCGATCTCCTCGCGAATGTCGGCTTTGGTGGCCAGGAAAGCTGCTTCCATGTGCAGCCGGCTGGCGTCCAGATTGGCGGACGCGTCCATCAACAACCGAACCTGTTCGGCGATACGCTCACGGATTGCCGTCGGCTCGCGCGATGGATCCGCCTCGGCGCGCAATGTCAGCACCTCGATGGCATCGATATGGCCCGACAGCAACGCCGCCAATGCCGCGCCTTCGCCCAGCCGTGCCTGTTCGAGCCCACTCAGCGCGATGTCGAGCGATGCGGTGATCGCTGCGTCGAGCGCCATCCGCGCCTCTTCCGTTTCGATGGTTTCGGGAATGTCGAGAACGCCACGCAGGGAAAGCAGCCCGTCAGCCGTCGCCGGGGCGGCGCCGAACTGCTCCTGCAGCCGCTTGGCGAGCCCGGCCAGATCCTTCAGGAAGGCTTCGTTGACTACCGGTTGCGCCTGCGCGCCAGCGGCACGGCCAATGGTCAGTGTCGCCTGGAAATTGCCACGGGCGAACCGCTTCTGGATCGTCTGCCGGACCGCCGGCTCGAGCCGTTCAAACCCCTGCGGCAGACGCAGCCTTATCTCGACGCTCTTGCCGTTGACGGACTTCACTTCCCAGGCGATCGACGTGCCGTCATGCTCGGCCACGGCACGCGCAAAACCGGTCATGCTCTGCAAATTCATACTGCTCAAATGCCCCCTGCGCGCGATCGCAGCAAACCAAACCGATTTGCGGAAAGGACCACACGCGGTGTGAAAAATCAAAGTGCCTTATATCACGCCGCGGTTCGGCGTCACTGGGCAGTGGTCGTCCCAGCGTCGCCATCGCCGCCGTCATCGCCAGTGCCATCATCCGGCTTGTTGGCAGCGGCGCCGGCCTTATCCGCGCCCGCCTTGTCGGTGGCGGCCTTGGCAGCCTCCGCCTTGGCGGCGTCATCAGCCTGCTTTTTCTGCAGGGCGCGATAGCGCGCGACGTTCTCATTGTGCTCGTCAAGCGTCGCCGCGAAGACATGCCCACCTGTGCCATCGGCGACGAAATAGAGATCATCGGTCTTCGATGGATTGGCGACAGCCTCAAGCGCCGCACGGCCCGGATTGGCAATCGGCGTCGGTGGCAAGCCGTTGATGACGTAGGTGTTATAAGGTGTCGGCTTCTGGATGTCCGACTGGTAGATCGGCCGGTCAGCAGGCTTACCCTTGCCGCCGAACAGACCATAGATGATGGTCGGATCCGACTGCAGGCGCATGCCCTTGGCCAATCGGTTGATGAAAACGGCAGCAACGCGCGAACGCTCGTCGCCCTTGCCGGTTTCCTTCTCGACGATCGATGCCAGCGTGACGAATTCTTCAATGTTGGCCAATGGCAGGTCCGGCGCACGCCGCTGCCAGACGTCGTCGACCAGTCTCTTCTGATCCGCCAGCAACTTGTCGACCATCTGCTGGCGAGTCGCGCCACGGGTAAAGCGCAGCGTATCGGTGGCAAGGCTGCCCTCGGCGGGAACCGCAGCCGGCATGTCGCCGCTCAACGCGCCCTCCTCGGCGATGCGCTGCAGCGCCTGCTCGACGGTCAGACCCTCGGGAATGGTCAGCGAATACATCACCGATTTACCGCTCTTCAGCAATTCCATGATGTCGCGCATGGACGCTTTCGGCTTGATCTCATACTCGCCGGCCTTCAGCGCGGAGTCGTTGCCAAACGCACGCACGCCAAGGCGGAATACCCGGGCGTCGCTGATCAAGCCACGCCGTTCGAGTTGGTCGGCGATGTCCTGGACGCCGGTGTTAGGCTTGACCAGGAAGGTGTCGCCATTGGCCGATGGGCCAGCTTCGGTGAATTCCTGCTTGCCGAAATAGAGCGCGACGCCGGCAGCCAGAACCATCAGCATCACCGAGGAGATGACAAAGTTCATGAACACGACGACCTGGCTGCGCGAAGCACGCGAGCGCTTCGGCGGCGGCGTTCCGGCTTCGGGACGCAGTGCCTCGTTGGCCGTCTTCGGCACGATCGGGCCTGACGTCGGCCGTTGCCCGAATTCTCCGTTGCCCGCCGGATTTGTGTTCATTGCGCCCTACCGTTCGATCTCTCAACGAATCCCCTGCGGCAGAGTAGGGGTGAATATGGCAAAATTGACGACACGGCGGGGCTGCGCCGGTCGGCAGGCCAGCTAACCATTGTAACGCTGGAAGACCAGCGAAGCGTTGGTGCCGCCAAAGCCGAAGGAATTGGACAGCGCAACGTCGATCTGACGGGCACGCGGCTTGTTCGGGACCAGATCGATTGCGGTCTCGCGCTCGGGATTGTCGAGGTTGATGGTCGCCGGCGCGATGTTGTCGCGGATGGCGAGGATCGAAAAGATCGCCTCGGCAGCCCCCGCGGCACCCAGCAGATGCCCAATGGACGACTTGGTCGACGACATAGAGATTTTGGACGCGGCGTTGCCGACCAACCGCTCGACAGCGCCGAGTTCGATCGTATCGGCCATGGTCGAGGTGCCGTGGGCGTTGATGTAGTCGATATCGGCGGGCGTCAGCTTGGCGCGGTTCAGCGCGGCTGTCATGCAACGGAAAGCGCCATCGCCGTCTTCGGCTGGCGCCGTGATGTGGTGGGCATCGCCGGTGAGGCCATAGCCCGTCACCTCGGCGTAGATCTTGGCGCCGCGTGCCTTGGCGTGTTCGAGTTCCTCGAGCACGACGACGCCGGCGCCCTCGCCCATGACGAAGCCGTCGCGATCGCGGTCGTAAGGGCGTGATGCGGTCTGAGGCGAATCATTGCGCTCCGTCGACAGCGCCCGGCATGCGGCGAAGCCGGCGATCGACAGCCGCGTCACCGGCGCTTCGGCGCCGCCCGCGACCATCACGTCGGCATCGCCCCACATGATCAGCCGGGCAGCGTCGCCAATAGCGTGCGCGCCGGTCGAACAAGCGGTAACGACGGCATGGTTCGGGCCCTTCAGCCCGTGCCGGATCGAGACCTGCCCTGAGACCAGGTTGATGATCTGGCCGGGGATGAAGAAGGGGCTGATGCGGCGCGGACCGCGCTCCTTGAGGATCATCGCGTTCTCGGCGATGCCCTCGATGCCGCCAATGCCGGAACCGATGAGCACGCCGGTGGCGCACTGTTCCTCGTGGGTCTTCGGTTCCCAGCCGGAATCCTTCAGCGCTTCATCGGCGGCCGCGATCCCGTAAAGGATGAAGTCGCCGATCTTGCGCAGTTCCTTCGGCTCGAGCACGGCCTCTGGATTGAAGGTTGCGTTGCTGCCGTCACCACGCGGGATGACGTGGGCGATCTTGCAGGCAAGATCCTCCACCTCGAACTCGGTGACGCGCTTGGCAGCGCTGCGGCCGGTCAGAAGTTCCTTCCAGCTGTGCTCAAAGCCCATGCCGAATGGTGACAGCAACCCAAGGCCCGTGACGACGACACGCCTCATCGCAGGTTCTCCCCGGTGATGACTGCGGAAAGTGTCAGGCCGAAGCCTTGTCGATGTACTTCACGGCATCGCCGACGGTGAGGATGGTCTCTGCCGCGTCGTCAGGAATCTCGACGCCGAATTCTTCTTCGAAGGCCATGACGAGTTCAACCGTGTCGAGGCTGTCCGCGCCCAGATCATCGATGAAGCTTGCCTGTTCGGTCACCTTGTCGGCATCAACGCCAAGATGCTCGATGACGATCTTCTTGACGCGCTCTGCGGTGTCACTCATTTTGGGCATCCTCGTCTTTTGTTTGTCTGTCTTCGTTAGCGGGCAGAATGCCGCTAATCAAGCTGAAAGATGGTCCTGCCTGAAACGCAACGGCAACAGACCGGTTTTTGCCCGAACCGCCGGGTTGCGGGCCGCATTACACGAAAATCAGCCGAGGTCCAAGATGAAATGGTCTCTTTTCACAAGGCATGCGTGACGCGCCAGACCCTTGTTCAGATCATCGCCATGCCGCCATTCACATGAATTGTCTGGCCGGTGACATAGGCGGCTTCGTTAGAGGCGAGATAGGCGACCGCGGATGACACTTCGGCGGTGGTGCCCATGCGGCGGGTCGGGATCGCTGCCATGATCGCCTCTTTCTGCTTGTCGTTGAGCTTGTCGGTCATTGCCGATTCGATGAAGCCCGGAGCAACGCAGTTGACAGTGATGTTGCGTGTGGCGATCTCTTGCGCCAGCGACTTGGAAAAGCCGATCATGCCGGCCTTGGAGGCGCAGTAGTTGGTCTGGCCGGGGTTGCCGGTAACGCCGACAACCGAAGTGATGTTGATGATACGGCCATGGCGGCGGCGCATCATCGGGTGGGTGAGCTCGCGGGTCAGCCGGAACACGGCGGTCAGATTGACCTCAAGCACGGTATCCCAGTCCGCATCCGACATGCGTACGAACAGCCCGTCCTTGGTGATGCCGGCATTGTTGACCAGAATGTCGACGCCTTCGAGATCAGCCTCAGCCTTCTGGCCGAGCGCCTTGACCTCGTCGCGGTTCGACAGGTTGGCCGGGAACAGCTTGACCCGGTCACCGAGTTCAGCCGCCAGCGTCTCCAGTTTCTCGATGCGCGTGCCGTGCAGGCCGACGATGGCGCCCTGCGCATGCAGAACCCGTGCGATCGCTTCGCCAATGCCGCCTGATGCGCCGGTGACAAGCGCCTTGCGGCCGGTCAATTCGAACATTTCCGTCTCCTGATTGAGAAGAGAGCACCCTTTACAGGGATGGGATCAAATGGCGCTTTATGCAAGTGTTGCCAATGCGGCCTCGACCTCGGCAGCGGTGCCGAGCGCGCTGGTGGCGATGTCGCGGTTGATGCGGCGCGCCAACCCGGAAAGCACCTTGCCGGCACCGACCTCGTAAAGCGAGGTGACGCCATTCGCACCAAACCATTCCACGGTCTCGCGCCAGCGTACCCGCCCGGTGACCTGCTCGACAAGGCGGCGGGCGATCTCATCGGGATCGGTCGACGGCGTCACGGAAACATTGGAAACGACGGGAACGACCGGCGCGTTCTTTGTCACACCCGCCAGGGCTTCACGCATCACGTTCGCGGCCGGCGCCATCAGCGCGGAATGGAAAGGCGCCGACACCTGCAGCATCAAGGCACGCTTGGCGCCTTTTTCAGTGCATAGTTTCGCCGCCAGTTCGACCGCTGCCTTGGCGCCCGAGATGACCAGCTGGCCACCGCCATTGTCGTTGGCAACCTGGCAGACCGAACCCTTGGCGGCTTCGGCGCAGGCGGCTTCGACATCGGCATGCTCCAGCCCGATGATCGCCGCCATGGCGCCCTCGCCCGCCGGAACCGCTGCCTGCATGGCATTGCCGCGAATGCGCAGCAGCCGGGCAGCATCGGCGACCGAGACAAAACCAGCGGCGGCCAGCGCCGAATATTCGCCCAGCGAATGGCCGGCGACAAAGGCGACCTTGTCCTTCAGCGCAAAGCCGCGCGCTTCCAACGCCCGGACAGCGGCCATCGACACCGCCATCAATGCAGGCTGCGCGTTGGCGGTCAGCGTCAGTGTCTCCTCGGGCCCTTCCCAGATCAGTTTCGACAGGTTTTCGCCGAGAGCATCGTCGACTTCCTGAAAGATGAGGCGCGATTCCGGAAAGGCGTCGGCGAGGTCCTTGCCCATTCCGACAGCCTGGCTGCCCTGTCCCGGAAAGGTGAATGCGATGGCCATGTTCGGCTCCAACGGCTGGTTTTTCCTGCCTGTGACGCAAGGCGGGCAACCAAGTCAAGCCCGGTGTGAGCTCACTTCAGGTCGCGATTACCCGCCGAGTATCTGTTCCTACAGGCTTTTTCGCGATCACTCATGATGAAAATCGAACACGATTCGTTTGCTGGCTCTTCTCATTTTCGCCACAGGCGCTAGCTTTTCGTGACAGTTCAATGACAATCGCGTGACGTTTTTGTTGCGGGCCGGGGAATCTGCAAGGTGGCTAAGAGTTTAAAAGGTGCCCGCAAGGGTGCGCCGCAGTTCCTGGAGGACGATCCGTCCACCGGTTATTTGCCGGGCAAGACCTGGCCAATCGTGCGTTATGGGCTGGTGAGCCTGCTCGCTTCCGCCATCCTGGTGTTTGCCATCGAGTGGATCGTGCGTGGTGATCTTCTCGGCACCGTGTCGTTCTTCTTCCAGCCCTTCAAGCCGGGCTGGACCACAATCGTGGTGTTTGCCCTGATCCTGATCGGCCTTGATGCCGTACTCGGCCGCAGCCACCAAGGCCTGATGATCGTGGCGCCGCTGACGCTGTCGCTGGCCTTTGTCGGCCACCAGAAGTCGCTCTATCTCGGCGATCCGCTCTATCCAACGGACTTTCTCTATGCCCGGCAGATCGTTGCGCTGTTGCCGCTGCTGGTTCGCGACCGGCCAATGACCGCCATGGCCATGGCCATCGGCATCGTCGGCGGATTGTCGCTGCTGATCTATGGCTGGCGGGTCTGGCGCCGCAAGGTTCCCGCACTCAGCCGAAAAGGCCGCCTTGCGCGATTGACCCTGGCCGTGCCGCTGCTCGCCTTCTTCGTCACGATCATGGACTACGCCACATTCTCGTGGACCCGGGACCGGCTGCAGATCATTCCTATTATGTGGGACCAGAAGGAAAACTACGCCTCCAACGGCTTTGCGCTGGCCTTCGCCCTCAACGTTCCGATGGCTCATGTCTCGGCGCCGGCAGGCTATTCCGACAAGGCGATAGCGGCCATCGACAGGACTGACGTGACGGCCTCGGTGCCCGATCAAAAGCCCGACATCATCATCGTCATGAGCGAGTCCTTCTGGGATCCGACCAAGCTGCCCGGTGTCGTCATTACCCCCGACCCGATCCCCAATGTGCGCTCGCTTCGGTCAGGCTCCATGTTTTCACCCGAGTTCGGCGGCATGACCGCCAATGTCGAATTCGAGGCGCTGACCGGATTTTCCAACGCCTTCCTGCCGGCGGGCAGCATTCCCTACCAGCAGTATGTCCGCGCCCCGGTGCCATCGATGGCGACATTCCTGAAGAGCCAGGGTTACGAGACGCGCGCCATTCACCCAGGCACCAGCTGGTTCTGGAATCGCACGCCGGTCTATGCGGATTTCGGCTTCGATGATTTCAAGTCGGAGGAAAATCTGCCGCCGCTGGAGAAGCGCGGGCCGCTGGCATCGGATGCGGCGATGACCGACGAGATCATTCGCGAAGCCGACGCCACCGACGATCCGTTCTTCTTCTTCGCCGTCAGCCTGCAAAACCACGGCCCTTACGAGCCCTATCGCTATGACAACCCGACCCACAAGGTTCACGCGCTGACCAGCCAGTGGGCGCGGGACTCGCTGCTCTCCTACGCGGAGGGCGCGTCCGACGCCGACAAGGGACTTCAGCGTCTGGTCGAGTGGGCGAAGAACCGCTCGCGGCCCACCGTGATCGCCTTTTTCGGTGACCATCTGCCGCCGCTTGGGCCGGTCTATGTGGAAACCGGCTTCATGTCCGACAATGTCGCGCCGCGCAAGGAACCATCGACCGAGGCGGCACTGCTGCACCATGAGACCCCGCTGATCGTCTGGTCAAACAAGACCGGACCGGCTGAGGACGTGGGCGCCGTCAGCCCTGCCTTCCTGCCCTATCACATCCTCAAGACCGCCGGCATCACGCACCCTTATTACACGGGCTTTCTTGGCGAAATGCGCGAGCGTTACAGTGTCGTCGACCGCAATCTCCTGTTGACGCCGGCGGGCGAGGCAACCCCGGACTGGGCCCGACAGAAGGAGGTCGACCCGGCGATCCGCGATTTCCGGCTGCTGCAGTATGACATGATGTTCGGCAAACGCCTCGGAGCGCCTGACTTCTTCCCCGAAACGGTGGACAAGCTGGTCGCCCATACCAGCTGAACGACGCCGAGCGGGACCGCTTGGGTCTCGCTTGACACTATTTCTCAGTTCGTCAATTGCAGCTTCGAAAACTTGTTGGCGATCTGCAGGAAGACGTTGGGCAGCTTGGCCGGATCATTGACCGCGTAATAGTCGCTCGGATCGGAGGCGCAGGCGCTGTAGAGTGTCCGATTGGCGGCAGTGTCGGATTGCAGCACCATCGTGTAGATTTGAACGCCCTGGTTCTTCAGCTGCGTGCAGACGCTTTTCGTCCAGCCGTCGACGTTGCGCGCCGCTATTGCCTGGTTGTCCGAGCCGAAACGCCCCCCCGCAAGATAGCCATAGGATGTGTAGTCGGATTTGGTCGCCTCGTTGCTGGCACCGTAAACGACATTCTCGCCGTCCGTCAGCAACATCACGATCTTGCTGACGCCAGTGGTCTTCCATGCCGCACCATCGGTGTAAGGCGCGGCAGGCGACAGCACCCGCATGCCCCAGGAGAGCCCCTCCGAGACATTGGTGCCCGAACCGTTCCATTCCGTCATCTGGCTGGCTGCCTTGCGCAACTTGTTGAAGTCGTCGGTCAAGGGGACGACAGGCGTCGGACAGGCACGGTTTGGACCGACCGTGATCACGGTGCTCGTCTCGGTGATGAGCTTGTTGGCAGGCGCGACATATTTCGCCACTTTCTCGAGGTCCGCGCCGAGCAGCAAGTTGACGACGGAGCCAAGGAGACCGCTCAGATCGATACCGAGAATATTGACGCCCGATTGGGCAAGCTTGTTCTTGTCGCTGATGTCGTCGATATAGGAATTGTTATAGCCGGTGGACGAATTTCCATAAGAGCCTGACGGCTTCGTGGCGTTCGCGGGATCATCGGGCGCGAAATAAGGCACGAACAGGGTGTCGGGCCTGGATGGGTCCGGCGATGCATCGGAGATGTTGTATGCGCCCGGCCTGGCCTCGACGCAGCCTTTCCATCCGGTGCCGTTCCAGCCTGTGCGTTTGGCGACCGGGACATCCTGTTGAAGCTGCTTGAACAGCGCCATGTGATTGGGGCGCTTGCCGTTGATCGCCGGGAAATTGACGCCGTTGGTGGACGATTTCCCGTCCATGTCGATCCATGACGGGTCGAACTCGTCGCCGTCAACATTGACGGCGGTGACGAAGGGCACCAGGGAGGCGCGAATCTTGCGCGTCGGCGATTTCATGCCCTCAAGGGAATTCAGCAGCGAATCTGTCGCTGTCCGCAGCGCCGTCATGCGCGCGCCGGCCATCGAGCCGGTGTTGTCCAGAACCAAGACGACTTCGAGCTGATCGTTTGATTCGACGGCCGCGGTGTCGACCGTGATGTGCTTGTCGTTGCCGAACAGGAAGGCAAAATTCAAATTGACATCCGCCGAGGCGACCGCCCTTGTGTTGATATAGTTGATGCCTTTGTCGACCGTCAGCGTTGCCTGCGCATTGCCGAGTTCGCCATGCCCAGCGATATTGGCCTGGAAATACCGGTCGAATGCATCGTTGCGGGTGATGTCCAGATCGCCGAGATGTGAGGAAGCCAGGCTTGCGGCATCGAGCGCATTTTGCAGATTGCCCTTGGCCCGCATAATCGTCGAGACGTCGATCGCGAAGGCGGCGGCTGTCAGGATAGCCGGCAGCCCCAGTCCCAACATGAGGGCGAAGTTGCCACTTTTCGAGTGCCAGAATTTCTTGAGAAGCATCCTTACCCCCGGGAAACGCTTGCCGCTCCATGCGCGGGCTATCCCGGCTTCTGCGCCCGCGATGGTGAACCGAGCGTTGATGGAGAGGTTCAACCGTACACAACCTGAAATTGTGGTTAAGAGCCAGTTGCGGGAAAATCGCAAAAATTTCGTTTGGAAGCGGCTTGCGGTTCCTCGCCTGTTACGGCAATTCGGGTTCCTGCCCTTGCCTTCCCTCCCGATTGCTGTATAGACGCCCGCAATCTGCCGGTCCCAGCTGGGGGCTGAACGGAGGGCCGGAGGTTTTTTCGAAAACCTTTGTGTGAAGCCAGAAGCGCTTCCGCCTCCCGTGTCTCCGCTCTCGACCGTCTCGTCATGCTCTTTCTTCCCCGTGCCCTTTTTGGGATCAGCGGGTCAGAGAAGTTGCAGAGGCTTTTGCCGCCGGGAACCGGGAGAGAAACGAAGAAAGGCACTGAACCATAATGGCTCTTTACGAACATGTGTTTCTTGCCCGGCAGGACCTCTCGCAGCAGCAGGTCGATGCGCTTGTCGAACAGTACAAGGGTGTCATCTCCGCGAATGGCGGGTCCGTCGGCCGGATCGAGAACTGGGGACTGAAGTCCCTCACCTACCGGGTCAACAAGAACCGGAAGGCATACTACACGCTGATGGACCTGGACTGCCCGCCGGCAGCGCTCAACGAAATGGAGCGCCAGATGGGTCTGTCCGAGGACGTGCTGCGTTTCCTGACCATCAAGGTCGAAGCGCATGAGGAAGGCCCCTCGGCCATGATGCAGAAGCGCGAAGAGCGCTCGGAACGCGGTGGCTTCGGCGACCGTGACCGTGGCGATCGTGGTCCGCGCTCGTTCGGCGACCGCGAGCGTGGCGATCGTCCGCCGCGCAGCTTCGGTGGCGACCGCGATGGCGGTGCCGATCGTGGTCCGCGCCGTCCGCGCGAAGGTTTTGAAGGGGGTGCAGAATAATGGTCGACATCAATCAGATCCCGAC
>JBDSLV010000050.1:0-7313 GCA_039916205.1 Mesorhizobium sp.
CGGGTGCCGATCCGAACGCCGATTTCCTGTTCGCCGGCTCAATGGAAGTGCTCAAGGCGGCCATCGACAGCGGCAAGATCAAGAATGTCGGCGAGGCCTACACGGACGGCTGGCTTCCCGCCAACGCTCAGAAGAACATGGAACAGTTCCTGACCGCCAATGACAACAAGGTCGATGCGGTGGTCGCGGCCAACGACGGCACCGCTGGTGGCGTTGTCGCGGCGCTGACGGCGCAAGGTCTGGCAGGTACCGTGCCGGTTTCGGGCCAGGACGGCGACCACGCCGCCCTGAACCGCATCGCGCTCGGCACGCAGACCGTTTCGGTCTGGAAGGATGCACGCGAACTCGGCAAGAACGCAGCCGAGATCGCCTCGCAGCTCGCCGACGGCAAGAAGATGGCCGATGTGGCCGGCGCCAAGGACTTCACCACGCCTGGCGGCAACACCGTCAAGTCGCTGTTCCTGACCCCGGTCGCGATCACCAAGGACAATCTCAACGTCGTCATCGACGCCGGCTGGATCAAGAAGGACGAAGTCTGCGCCGGCGTCACCGCCGGCAGTGTTGCGGCCTGCAACTAAAACCGGACCGATATCGGTTCGAAATCTCGGCGCCGCGGCCCAAAAGCCGCGGCGTTTCTCAAGAGGCTTCCCGCTTCAAATGACCGCGGAAAGCAAATAGCATCCATGTTCCGGCATCCGCGCCAGACGGCAAACCGGTGGGAGGATAGCATGACCGACACGACCTCTAATCAACCGGTCGCCAGCACTGCCGCGGACCGGGCGCGTGCATCCGAACTCAGCGCCGTCGGGCGGTTCCTCAAGGCTACCGAACTCGACACGCGCATGCTCGGCATGGTCGGCGCGCTGCTGGTCATCTGGGTCGGCATACACATCCTGTCGGGCGGGCTTTTCCTGACGCCGCGCAATCTGTGGAACCTGTCGGTGCAGACCTCGTCGGTCGCGATCATGGCGACCGGCATGGTGCTGGTCATCGTCATGCGCAACATCGACCTTTCGGTCGGTTCCGTCGAAGGCGTGATCGGCATGATCATGGGCGTGGCGCAGGCCGAATTCCTCATTCGCGTCATCGGCTTCCAGCTTGGAAATCCCTGGCTATGGATCATCGCGCTGGCCGCCGGCGTAGTGCTTGGTCTCCTGATCGGTGCGTTCCAGGGCTTCATCATCGCCTATATGGAGGTTCCGGCTTTCATTGTGACGCTGGGCGGCCTGCTGGTCTGGCGCGGCATGGCGTGGCTGATCACCAGCGGGCGCACGGTCGCGCCGCTCGACGCCACCTTCCAGTTGATGGGCGGCGGACCACGGGGTTCGATCGGCGCCACCGCCAGCTGGATCGTCGGTGTCGTCGCCTGTGCGGCGGTTGCCTTCATGCTGCTCAACGGCCGGTCGCAACGCAAGCGGTTCAGCTTTCCGCTGCGCCCCGTCTGGGCCGAGACCTTGCTTGGCGTGGTCGCTTGCGCGGCCATCCTTGGCGCCGTCTGGATCGCCAATTCCTATCCATGGCCGATCGGCATCGTGCGCCAATACGCACAGCAGAACGGCATCACCATTCCGGAAGGCGGCCTGTTCATCGCGCATGGCATCGCCATACCGGTGCTGATGGCGGTGGCGGTGGGCATCGTCATGACCTTCATCACCAAGCGCACGCGTTTTGGCCGCTATGTCTTCGCCATTGGCGGAAATCCGGAGGCAGCGGAACTCGCCGGCATCAACACGCGCTGGGTGACCATGAAGGTGTTCATGATCATGGGCGTGCTGGCTACAATCAGCGCCGCGATCTCTTCGGCCCGCCTCAACGCCTCGACCAACGCCCTGGGCACGCTGGACGAACTGCTGGTCATCGCCGCCGCCGTCATCGGCGGCACGTCGCTCGCCGGCGGCGCCGGCACGGTGATGGGCGCCATGCTCGGCGCGCTGCTGATGCAGTCGCTGCAATCCGGCATGGTGCTGCTTGGCATCGACTCGCCGCTGCAGAGCATCGTCGTCGGCGCGGTGCTGGTCATCGCTGTCTGGCTCGACACCGTCTATCGCAAGCGCGTTTAGGGAGGAGACAACCATGGCTGACAAAACCGCTCCCGCGGGCACGCCACTGATCGACATGCGCAACATCTCGATCGCCTTCGGCGGCATCCGTGCTGTCGACGATGCGTCCATCGATCTGTTCCCGGGCGAGGTCGTGGCGCTGCTTGGCCACAACGGCGCCGGCAAGTCGACACTGATCAAGATTCTTTCCGGCGCCTATAAGCGCGATGCCGGCCAGATCTTCGTCAACGGCCAGGAGGCCTCGATCTCCAACCCGCGCGACGCCAAGAAATACGGCATCGAGACGATCTACCAGACGCTGGCCTTGGCCGACAATGTCGATGCCGCCGCCAATCTTTTCCTCGGCCGTGAGCTGATGACGGCCTATGGCACGCTTGATGACGTCGCCATGGAGGCCGAGGCCCGCAAGGTCATGGGCAGGCTCAATCCGCGCTTCCAGCGCTTCAAGGAGCCGGTGATCAAGCTCTCCGGCGGTCAACGGCAGTCGGTGGCGATCGCGCGCGCCATCCTGTTCAATGCCCGCATCCTGATCATGGACGAACCGACGGCGGCGCTGGGGCCACAGGAAACGGCGCAGGTCGGCGAGCTGGTCAAGCAACTCAAGGCCGACGGTATCGGCATCTTCCTGATCAGCCATGACATCCATGATGTGTTCGAGCTTGCCGACCGTGTCTGCGTGATGAAGAACGGTCAGGTCGTCGGCACGGCACGCACGACCGACGTCACCCAGGACGAAGTGCTTGGCATGATCATTCTTGGCAAATGCCCGCCTGGTGCCATTCCCGGACCGGGGGCGCTCAAGATCGCTGCCTGACGGCCATTGAAGCCACAGGGTGGGCACTGAGGCTGATTGCCGGTCATGTGATGGGCAGGCTGTCATGATGGGTTGGCTCCGCCATTGTCTTGACGCAAGGACTTGCCCATAAAGGTCGCAATTCGCTCCTGGGCCGCATTGTCAGTTGAAGAAGCTTTTCCCGATCGTCGCTTTCATTGCCGTCGCGCTGATCAGCATGATGATGGCGGGGTTCGCGTATTTCGCGACGCAGGAAGCCACACGCATCAAGTTCGAGGCGACGGCCGATGATGCCCTCAATAGGGTCGAGAGCCGCATCGACCTGCATCTGTCGCTGCTGCGTTCGACGCAGGCACTTTTCGATGCCCGCAACGGCGATATTTCCCAGAACGAGTTCAAGGCCTTTTTCAACGCGCTGGATGTCGACAACAATTTCGCCGGCCTGCGCGGCATAGGCTTTCTCAGGTTAGTGAAGACTGACGACGAGGCAGCGGTAGAGCGGGATATCCTGCGGGACCAGGGCACCAGCCACGCGGTCTACCCAGACACGACGTTGCCATGGCGCACGCCGATCGTCCTGTTCGAGCCGTTGGATCCGTCGAACAAGGCCAGCATCGGCTATGACATGTTCACCGAGCCGGTGCGTCGCGAAGCAATCGAGAAGGCGATGGCCGATGACCAGCAGCACGCGAGCGGACTGGTTCAACTCGGCCAGAGCACGGGCGCGGCGCAGACCTTCACCGGCTTTCTCGTCTTCGTGCGGCTCAATGTCGAGACCGCGCCGGATGTGATCAATGCGCAGAGGTCTTCGACCAGGGGCTTCCTCTACGCTGCGTTTCGTGCCGGTGACCTGTTTCGGACCGCGCTCAGCCGGGCACCGCTGCTGCCGGTCAACACCGAAATCTATGATGGTGCGGTAGACGCGGACCACCTTCTGTTCCGCTCGGAGGCGCCGCCGGTTTCAACCTTCGGCGACAGGCTGCTGGTGACGCGCAAGATCACCGTCGCGGGCCAGCCGTGGACCGTCCTGTTCAGGCCGACCAGCGCTTTCTCGCAACCCTCGTCACGCGCCATTCCGGTGATGCTCGGGCTGTTCGGGCTGCTGCTGGCCGGTGCAATAGCCCTGGTCGCGCGCTATCAGGAGCGCGCCTATGATGCGGTGTCGCTGCTGCATGAAACGACGGAAAAGAGCCTGCTTGAAAAGGATATGATGCTGCAGGAGATGAAGCATCGCATCAAGAATTCGATCACGCGGGTGCTGGCCATCGCCCGCCAGACAGCGTCACGCGCCACCGATGTCAACGAGTTCTCGGCGTCGTTCTCTGCCCGCCTGCAGGCCATGGCAGCTTCACAAGACATGCTGACACGGTCGCGCTGGCAGAAGGCCGATCTCGGCGAGTTGCTGCGTATCGAACTTGGCCAGGTATTCGGCAAGGAGCTGCCGGAAGGGCTGTTGTCAGGCCCGGAGGTTCTGCTTGACGAGACGACGACACAGGCGCTCGGCTTGACGTTCCACGAACTGGCGACGAATGCGCTGAAATATGGCGAAGCTGGCAATTCCGTTGGGGCGCTTAAGGTCGACTGGTCGCTGGAGGGACGCGGTCATGAGCGGACGCTGGCGCTCAACTGGCGCGAGGCTGGGCAGAAGAAGCTGGAGGCGCCGGTCAAGACCGGCTTTGGCACAAAACTGATCGACCTGAACGTCACCCGCGAATTGCGTGGGACGATCCATCGTGACTATCGCGATGATGGATTAAGCGTCGAAATCAGGATTCCGATTTCGGCCTGAACTACCGCTGCGACTTGAAAATCTTAGTTAGCATCACAACAAACGGAGACCGGACCAGCCGGCCTCCGCTGATTGCGAAATTCCGTCTGAAAACGGATCAGCAGCGGGCCGTGTAGATACGGCCGCGGTTGTCGCGATACTGGCAATAGCCATTGCGCAGGTTGCGCACCAGCAGGCCGGAACCGGCACCGACGGCCGCGCCGATCAGCGCGCCCTTGCCGCCGCCGATAAGGCCGCCGGCCAAAGCACCAACACCGGCGCCGACACCAACGTCCTGCTCAGTGGTGCTGCAACCACTGAGCGCGACCACCGCAACCATGGCAATAATCATCTTCCGCATAGAATAACTCCTCACTTTGTGTCCACACTTTAATAAGCTCCAACCACCACTTAGCACGAAATGGAAGCCGTTGCCCGCTCGAATTTATTGTTGGCTAAGATAGTCTTTTTCGGGGCGTACCGTGTTTGACGCAACCATCAGATTGGAAATCTCAAGTGATGCGTCAAGCGTGCCATTGGGCAGCACCTTCCAAACCACCTGATCGTAATCGTCTTCGAGAGCCGGATCGACAGCGAGGCATTTCGCGACGATACGCGGCGCCTGACCTTGCACATCGCCCAAGGCAAAGGGGCGCTCCGCGGTGCACTCGCCGGCACTGGCGAAGACGCTGACAGGAACCGACAACTCGCGGCAATCCGCCAGATTGTTCGAGCAACCAATGACCAGCAATAGCGCGGCGATGTGTTCCATGACGGACATCCTCTCGCGATAAGAACGGGCCAGCCGCGCCAAAGTTCCTGTCACCCCGGGGCTGCAAGTGAATAATTGGTAAACGCTCGCGGGTGCGGCTGGCAGAGTCCTGGCGTGTCGCGCTACCAGTGGCCGAAAGGCTGAAGGGCCGGCGGATGTACCCGGCTCGATTTCTTGCCGGCTGGCGGTCAGATCAGTTGCAGGACAACGATCACCACGACTATCGCGAGCAGGGCAAAGGCAACCAGGCGAAGCGACGGGCGCAACAGACGGGGAGGTGGCGGTGCGGATGCTTCGAGCTCCTGAAATCCCCCCATCGAAACCCGGGCGGCTTCTTCCAGTCTGTTCATGTCGGCAACCGTCAAAGTCATTCCTCCCATGCTGGGCCTTAGCCTCGGCCGAAACGCCCAAGCGTATCGGCAGGTTCCAGCGGCATCTGGGAAATACAGCATCCGCCTTTATGGTGAATAGCCGGTTAAGGGACAGCGAACTGTCCGCTATCGCCGATCAGTCGGTCTCGAAATTGCCGTGGGGAACAATAAGCCGGTATTCGAGGCGGCCAGCCGTGATTTCAAGTGTCGCCGTGCCGTTCAGCGAAGCCGGTACGACCCGCTCGAGGGCGACACTGCCGAAACGCTTTTCGTTGGGCTGGTTGTCATTGGCTCCAATCGTCTCGGCCCATATCAGCGACAGGGAGGTGCCGGCGTCGGACGCGGTCAGATTGGCGCTTACCTCGACGAAACCATCGGGCCGCGACAGCGCGCCGTAACTGACCGAGTTGACGGCCAGTTCATGCATGGCCAGGCCGATATGCAGCGCGGCATTAGGATTGAGATAGGGATTCGCGCCCTGAAAACGCAGGCTGCGCACCGGATCCGCGCCATAGCGTCCAACCTGACCCGACACGAGTTCACGAAGGGCGGCACCGCGCCAGTTGGACGATGTCACGAGGTCCTGGGATGAAGCCAGCGACTGCAGCCGGCCGCGAAACCGTGTCAGGAAATCGCTAATACCGTCGGAGTAGCGGCCTGTCTGGGTGGCAATACTCTGGATGATAGCCAGAAGGTTTTTCGAGCGATGGCTGACCTCGCGCAGCAATGTGGTCAGGGTTTGCTCGCGGCGTTTCTGCTCGGTGGTTTCGACCATCGTGGTGACGACGCCTTGGACTTCCCCGGCGTCACCGTGATCGGCATCAATCCAAACCTGAAACCAGCGAATGCCGTCTTCGGTCGGAACGCTGAGTTCAAGCCTTTCCGGGTTGCCGGAGGCAATGACGCTGCGTTTGGCCGCGCCGATGCGGTCCGCCTGGTCCGCTGGCAAAATACCGTTGCTGTCCGCCGAGTCCGAGGCCCAGGGAGCACGCATGTTGCGCGCCCACACGGTCTTCATCTCACGATCCTGATAGAGAACAGAGATACCGGCATTGTGCAAAGCATGAAGGAGAGCCCGGCCGAGCTGCATTCCGCTTTCGGCAGGGTGTAGGGCGATGACTTCATCGCCCTGTCCGCCGTCGCTTGTATCACTCGCCCTGGAACGCATCTGTCAATCTGTCCGCCCTACACAGGCTGAACGGCTCAAAGTGTTTTGGGTTCCCAAAGAGGTTGCCAAGGCTGGTCCCAAAAGCGGTCCGCCGAGCGGCGTCCTGTTAAGGGACACCGCCCGGCGGTGGCTGGAAACCGTTTGAGGGGTGCGGCTTCCAGTGTTCGCTAGGTCCTCACGCCCGTTTGAACAGGCCGGCAAGAAGCGAAATGACGAGGAAGGCAAGGAAGATGAAGAACAATATCTGCGCTATGCCGGCCGATGTACCGGCGATGCCGCCAAAACCAAGCGCGCCGGCGATAATCGCCACGACGAGAAATACGAGCGCCCAGTAGAGCATGATCCATCTCCTTCGAATGGTGTGATAAAAACGTGGTTCAG
>JBDSLV010000051.1:0-4151 GCA_039916205.1 Mesorhizobium sp.
CCGGCTTGGAACGGGTGCGATGGAAATCATCGGCCTTTTCACCGCAGCCGCGCAGGATGCCGAGAACGGTGGCGCCGCGCGCCAGCGCCGCCTCCAGCGATTCCAGCACAAGTGCGCCGGACCCCTCGGCCAAAACAAAGCCGTCGCGGTCCTTGGAGAAGGGCTTGGAGGCCTTTTGCGGAATGTCGTTGTGCGTCGAAAGCGCCGACAGCAGCGAAAACCGGATCAGTGCTTCGGCGGTCGCCGAGCCGTCGGCGCCGATCGACAGCGCCCGGTCGCATTCGCCGCGCCGGATCGCCTCGACGCCGAGCTGGATGGCGGTAGCGCCCGACGCGCAAGCCGTCGAGAGCGTGATCGGCAGTCCGCGCGTGCCGAAACGGTCGGCGAGCCGGTCGGCGATCGAGCCGAACTGGGTGGTCTCGAAGATATCGAGTTCCTTCAGCCCGCGTGCCACGCGCAACAGCCTTTCGGCGCCGGTGTCGTCCTTGTCGGAGTTGTAGAGCGAAAACCGCTCGCGCCAGTCGAGTTCGACCGGCGGTGAGGCGAGAAAGAGGGGGCCGCCGAAATTGCCAGCGTTAAAGCCCGCCTCGGCAACGGCCTCATGCGCGGCGGTCTCCGCCAGTTCATAGGTGAGGCGGCTCGCGCCCTGCGAGCTTGATGCCAGAAAATCGACCGTGCCGGAGATGCGGGTGTTCAGATGATCGACTGGGAAACGGGTGATCGGGTGGATGCCTGACTTACCCGCGGTCAGCGCCGCCCAGTTCTCGGTCTTGCCGACGCCAAGCGAGGTTACCACGCCGATGCCGGTGACAGCGACGATTGGCCTGCCCATGTGATCGTTCAGATTGGCCATGTGCCCTCGACCGGTTGTCTCTTCGGCATGGATCCTCAACGGCGCCTTACGCGGCGTTGACCAAAGCCATGCCCTCGAATTGGTGATAGCCGATTGCCGTTGCAAGCACGGTTTTTGGAATGCCCTCGAATGGCTTCTCGGACGCGGCATCAAAAACAGGGTAGGCGGCCTTGCGGTCGACAGCCAGTGCCGCCAGTGCCACGGCGAAGGGGAACTGCGCCTCCTTCATGTGGCCGGTGAACGTCGAGAAGCCGCGCGCCGCGATTGCCGAATTGGCTTCGAGCGCCGCCTGCTCGGCGATGGTCGCCGCATGGGCGCCCGATGCGCCCGACAGGGCCAGCAACTGACCATTTGGCAGCGCCGCCTGCTTGAGCAACGCGGCGATCTCGGCATCGAGTTCGCCCTGCCGCCTCTTGGCGCGGCCGGACATGACCGGGCCGAGTTCGGCGTAGATTCTTTGTCCGCGCCTTGTCGCGTGCTCACGCTGTTCCAGCACCAGGAAGGCGCCGCCTGAGCCGGTCACCACGCCGCCGCCTTCAGCACCTTGCCTCTGCCAGACTGGCTTCCACGGGCCACGATGCAGGTAGCCGGCCAGCTCATAGCCGAGCAGCATGTCGGAATGTTCTGTCTGGAACGCGCCGCCGACCAGGATATGCGTCGATTGGCCAGAGCGGATGCGCGCGGCGGCGGTTTCGACGGCGGCGACACCGGCACCTTCCTCGCCCATGAAGGTGCGCGACGAGCCGGTCACCTTGTGGACGATGGAGATGTTGCCGGCGAGAAGGTTGGAAAGCTGGGCCAGGAACAGCGTCGGCCGCAATTCGGTTGTCAGCTTCTCATTGAGCAGGACGTCGCGGTCGTTGCGGCTCTCCGAAGCGGCAAGGATGGCGGCATCGACAGCTTCGTCACGCTCCCCGCCGCCGGCAGCCACCACCATGTCCATGGTCGCGCAGAGTTCGTCATTGCCCTTGATGCCGGCGTCGTCCAGAGCCAGGCCAGCGGAATAGGTGCCCAGCCTCTGCCAGGTTTCCATCTGGCGCTGGTCGCCACGCTTGGCAATCTGCAGGTTCCAGTCGATCTCCGGCAGCGGATGCACGGTGTAGGGCGAGAAGCGCGCGGTCTCGAGCACCGGTTCCAGGCCCGGCCGCGAGAGCTTCTGCCAATGCGCATCCGGACCCTCTCCCAAAGAGGAGACAAGGCCAATGCCGGTGATGACGACGTCGCGTGCGCTCATGGCTGGGTGTTGTCGGTCAGGCAATGCGAAGCGTCAAGGTCAGGCAGTCTTGGCGGCAACAAGCGCGTCGATCTTGGCGCACAGGTTCTTCATGACGAAGTAATCGTCGGTCGAAGCCTTGCCGTCGTTGACTTCCTGGGTCCACTTTTCCAGCGGCACCTTGATGCCGAATTCCTTGTCGATGGCAAAGACGATGTCGAGGAAGTCCAGGCTGTCGATGCCGAGATCGTCGATGGTGTGGCTTTCAGGCGTGATCGTGTCGATATCGATCTCGCTGGTGTCGGCAATGATCTTGGCGACTTTGTCGAACGTGGTGGACAAGGGCTTTTCCTTCGGTTGCGGGCGGAATCTGTCCGCATGTGTTTGGGCGCTGTCTAATCGGTTTTTCCCGGCAGGAAAAGGCCTGATGCGCCGGGCGCAGATGGGATGGCTGTTTCGAAAACGCAAGAAGGGCCGCCGTTTGACCGGCGGCCCTTCCCATTTCTGGCTGGTTTCAGCTGTCGCGGAGCTTGACCAGATCGTTCAAGAGCCCGCCCGTTCCGTTGTGAACGGTCAGGCGCTCTACCTTGCCGGCGATGGTTTCCAGAGCTTCAAGCTCCTTCAGCCGCAGCATGACCGGGTTCTCCGCCATCAGCTTGGCCGTGTTGAGCAGCGAACGGGTGGCGTTCGTCTCCTCGCGGCGGCGGATGATGTTGGCCTCGGCCTGCTTTTCGGCCGAAACCACCTGGTTGAGGATTTCGCGCATCTCGCCCGGCAGGATCACGTCCTTGAGAGCGATATCGCTGACCTCAACCCCGATCTCGGCCATATCGGCGCGAACCTTGCCGGCGGCCTCTTCATCGACCGTCACCTTCTTTTCAAGGATTTGGTCGAGCGTCAGCACGCCAAGCGTCTTGCGGAAGGCGTATTGCAGGGCGCGGTAGAGGGCTTCGGAGAAGTCCTTCACCATGCTTACCGCCTTGACCGGATCAACGACACGGTACTCGGCGGCGATGTTGACGCGGATCGTCACGCGATCCTTGGTCAACACTTCCTGCCCCGCGACGTCGAGCGACTGGCGCTTCAGGTCAACGACCTTGACCTGCACCATGCGTCCGACATTCCAGAACGCGTGCACTCCGGCGGCAAGCGTGCGGACCAGCACACCGTCGACGAACAGCAATCCGGCCTGGCCGTCAACGACCGGATGGACGGACATCAATTCCGTCTTCCGGGCCTGGCCAAGCCGGCGCATGACCGCCGGCTCGATCGCCAGATCCTGCGCGGTGTCGATGACCGTAACGGTCCAAGGCCCGGCATCCGTCCACAGCACCAGCTTGCGGTCTGGCGCCAGCACGGCATGGAGGTTGCCGTCACGCTCGATGACGGCGACGTCCGTCCGGCTGGTGCGAACGACGGTGAAATGACGCGCGGCCACATCCGGGAGCTTGTCGAACAACGCCTTCTCATAAGCCGAAACGAATTCCGGGTTCCTCAGATCGTGCCGGGACACTTCAAGGTTGCCGCGCCGGTTGACGAGCGAGTGCTCGCCCGGCAGCAGGACAGCCTTGATCTCTCCCTTGTAAAGGGTGAGGGCACGTTCGTTTTCCTTTACGAGGACGCGCTGGCGTCCAAGAACCTTGTCGAGAATGGTTGTCATTGTCTTCACTCCTGTCGGGCATGGCCCCATGCGAGGCGTCACGTCATGCGTCGATCGTTCCTTTCGTTTTTCGTTTCACATGCTTCCTGCGTCGAATTCCCGGCACGAATGATCCGGCGACTGGTGGCATCCGCTTGTGGCGGGCCCACGGGAGCGGATCGCGAGGCAGCGAAGCGGGCTTGGGAAGCCGGAGCCTCCCTTGACGGCATCGATGCGCCTTGATCGTCACCGCGAACCTGGCCGCGAGCCGACGGCGTCAGATCCTTTGGCCGGCCCGCACCCGAAGGTTTGGGCCATCCATCAGATCTTTCAGCATTCCAGTCCCCGGACCGTTTTTCAGATAACACCGTGGCAAGGTGCTGGCTTATCAGGCCAGTGGAGAAGGAATCGAACCTTCGACAGTCAGATCAATAGTCTGATGCTCT
>JBDSLV010000052.1:0-5679 GCA_039916205.1 Mesorhizobium sp.
GCCTGATCGTTGATGCCACCTCCCATCGTGGTGGCTAAATCCCAAACATCCATCACAGAAAGCCCGGCTTGGCCCTCCCAGCCGGGCTTTCGCATTTCCGACAAGGATTGATCCACCCAATGTTAACCGCGCCGGAACCTCCTGGCGCGGCCCAATAGTCATTTCCTCTGAAATCTATGCTGCTTCCGCGGCAATGTTCACCGCCGACTCCGCGATCTGCGTCAGGGCTTGATCCGTCGCCTTTTCTTCCGTCAATGTCGTTTCGAGAAGCATCACGGCCTCGTTCAAGCCGAGCTCTTCTGCCCAGGTCCGCAGCGTGCCGTAGCGAGAAATCTCGTAGTGTTCCACCGCTTGCGCAGCCGCGAGAAGCCCAGCGTCAAGCGCAGGGGAACCCTTGTACTCCTTGATGATCTCGGCGCCTTCCTCGGTAATGCCCATGATGGCCGCGCAGGTCTTGCCGACCGGCTTCTTGCCAATCACGCTGAAGACCTTCTCAAGTCTCGCGACGTGTCCTTCGGTCTCGGTGCGGTGCTTTTCAAAGGCGGCCTTGAGGGTGGTGTCCTGAGCGGCCTTGGCCATTTTGGGCAGCGTTGCCAGGATCTTCTTTTCAGCGAAATAGATGTCTTTCAACGTGTCGTGAAAGAGGTCGTCGAGCATTTTCTGCTTTGCCATGGTCGTCTCCTTTGCTGTCCCTCGCACCGACAATCTCGTGTTGGCGGATTTGTTCCGACGACACATGAGCGAGCTTCGGACCCAAAAATCTTTATAAAATTCCTATTTCTTTCCTGCCCGCCCCGTCTCGAACCTTTATGGCGATCGGGTCCATATTCCGCTTGAGGAAAACGCACCCGGCACCGTCGCCTGTGAAACAGCGGCGAGCCGCCTCACGGTATTGCGGCCTTTTGATCGAGGTCGCGAAATACAGCGCGGACACAAGGAACAAGCAAAATGGACATCGTTGTTCTTGGGATAGGGATTTTATTTTTCGCCCTATCCTTCGCCTACATCAAAGCCTGCGACAGAATTTGAGCGGGATCGGATCATGATTGTCGATTACATCCTCGGCGGTGGCGTGACCTTGTTCCTGCTTGCCTACCTGACATACGCCCTCGTTCGTCCTGAACGTTTCTGAAGGCACGGAAAGCCACAGCCATGACACTGAACGGTTGGATACAGATCCTTGTCTTTTGCGGGATCATCATTTTGCTGGTGAAGCCGCTCGGCTTCTACATGCACCGCGTCTTCAACGGCGACCGCACGCTGCTGTCGCCCATTTTCGGCCCGCTCGAGCGCGGGCTTTATCGGATTTCCGGAACCAGCGAACGCGAGGAACAGCACTGGACCACCTACGCGGCGGCCCTGCTGCTCTTCAATCTGGCCGGGTTCCTGGTCCTGTATTTCCTGCAGCGCCTGCAGGGCAGCCTGCCCTACAATCCAGCCGGCATGACGGCGGTTGAGCCCGGGCTGGCCTTCAACACCGCCGCCAGTTTCATGACCAACACCAACTGGCAGAACTACGGCGGCGAAAGCACGATGTCCTACCTCGTGCAGATGGCTGGCCTGACGGTACAGAACTTCGTTTCAGCCGCCACCGGCATCGCCATCGCCATCGCCCTGATCCGCGGCTTCGCGCGCGCTTCCGGCAAGTCGATCGGCAATTTCTGGGTCGATATGACCCGCGCCACCCTCTATCTGCTCCTGCCGCTCTGCATTGTCTTGACCCTGGCCTATGTCTGGCTCGGCGTACCGCAGACGCTCGGCGCCTACATCAACGCCACTACACTGGAAGGCGCGCGGCAGACGCTGGCCATCGGGCCTGTCGCTTCGCAGCTTGCCATCAAGATGCTGGGCACCAATGGCGGCGGCTTCTTCAACGCCAATTCCGCCCATCCGTTCGAAAACCCGGACGCCATCTCCAACCTGATCCAGATGGTGTCGATCTTCGCCATTGGTGCTGCCTTGACCAACGTCTTCGGCCGCATGGTCGGCAATCAGCGCCAGGGTTGGGCGATCCTCTCCGCCATGGGCGTTATGTTCATCGCCGGCGTCGTCGTCTGTTACTGGGCGGAAGCCGCCGGCAACCCGCTGGTCCACGCGCTGGGCATCGACGGCGGCAACATGGAAGGCAAGGAAACCCGCTTCGGCATCGCCATGTCGGCGCTGTTCGCCGTCATCACCACGACCGCGTCCTGCGGCGCGGTCAACGCCATGCATGGTTCCTTCACCGCGCTCGGCGGCATGATCCCGATCATCAACATGCAGCTTGGCGAGGTCATTGTCGGCGGTGTCGGCGCCGGCCTCTACGGCATCCTCATGTACATCGTCGTTGCCGTCTTCGTCGCCGGCCTGATGGTTGGCCGCACGCCCGAATATCTCGGCAAGAAGGTCGAGGCCAAGGAGATCAAGATGGCGATGCTCGCCATCCTGTGCCTGCCGTTGGCCATGCTGATCTTCACCGCCATCGCGGTTGTGCTGCCGACCGGCGTGGCGTCGATGGGCAATGCCGGCCCACACGGCTTCTCCGAGGTTCTCTACGCCTACACCTCGGGGGCGGCGAACAACGGATCGGCCTTCGGCGGCCTCGGCGGCAACACGCCCTGGTACAACATCACCATCGGCATCGGCATGCTGATGGGGCGCTTCCTGGTCATCATCCCGGCGCTCGCCCTTGCCGGCTCTCTGGTGGCGAAAAAGACGGTTCCTGCCTCCGCCGGCACCTTCCCGACCGACGGCCCGCTGTTCGTCGGACTGCTGGTCGGCGTCATCCTGATCGTTGGCGGTCTAACCTTCTTCCCGGCGCTCGCCGTCGGCCCGATCATCGAGCATCTGGCGATGATCCATGGGCAGACATTCTGAGAACCGTCATGTCCTGGTTGAAAAACATGCACCGCAACGAACCGCACCCCGCCAATCGCGGAAAGGATGAGCGGCCTCCTCCTTTTCCGACCATGTCGACCTTTCTCGGCATTGCCGCCGTCATGCTCGCACTCTGGTTGCTGGCCTCCGGCCTCCCGCATCTTCTTTCGGCATCCGATCGGTCGGTGCCGTCCAACAACGCCGAAGCTGGATCTTCAAAATGAGCCACTCAAAATCAGCCAGCATCATGGATGCTCGCATCCTCTGGCCCGCCATCGGCGGCGCCTTCCGCAAGCTTGACCCGCGCACCCTGATCAAGAACCCGGTGATGTTCGTCGTTGCCGTCGTCTCGGCACTCACCACCGTCCTGTTCGCCAAGGATCTCATCACTGGCGGCGGCGATCTCAGCTTCTCGCTGCAGATCATCATCTGGCTCTGGTTCACGGTGCTGTTCGCCAACTTCGCTGAAGCTGTCGCCGAAGGCCGCGGCAAGGCGCAGGCGGATTCGCTGCGCAAGGCCCGCACCGAAACCCAGGCCAAGCTTTTGACCGGCGAGGACCGGACAAAATTCAAGCTGGTGCCCGGCACCAGCCTGAAGGTCGGCGACGCCGTTCTGGTAGAAGCCGGCGACATCATCCCTTCGGACGGCGAAGTGATCGAAGGCGTCGCCTCGGTCAACGAGGCGGCGATCACAGGCGAATCCGCACCGGTCATCCGCGAATCCGGTGGCGACCGCTCGGCGGTCACCGGCGGCACGCAGGTTCTGTCCGACTGGATCCGCGTGCGCATCACCGCCGCCTCCGGCCACACCTTCCTTGACCGCATGATCTCCCTGGTCGAGGGCGCCGAGCGCCAGAAGACGCCGAACGAGATCGCGCTCAACATCCTGCTTGTCGGCATGACGCTGATCTTCGTGCTGGCCACAGCGACGATCCCGAGCTTTGCTTCCTATTCGGGCGGCTACATCTCGGTGACCGTGCTTGTCGCGCTATTCGTCACCTTGATCCCGACCACCATCGGTGCCCTGCTTTCGGCCATCGGCATCGCCGGCATGGACCGCCTGGTGCGCTTCAACGTGCTGGCCATGTCGGGCCGCGCCGTCGAAGCCGCCGGCGACGTCGACACGCTGCTGCTCGACAAGACCGGCACGATCACGCTTGGCAATCGCCAGGCGACGGAATTCCGTCCCGTCAAGGGCGTCACCGAGCAGGAGCTGGCCGACGCCGCCCAGCTTGCCTCGCTGGCCGACGAAACCCCGGAAGGCCGCTCGATCGTCGTTTTGGCAAAGGAGAAATACGCCATCCGCGCCCGCGACATGGCGACCTTGCACGCCACCTTCGTGCCCTTCACCGCGCAGACCCGCATGAGCGGCGTCGACATCGACGGCTCCTCGGTGCGCAAGGGCGCGGTGGATTCGGTGCTTGCCCATGTCAGCCGCTCGACGGTCGCCGCCCACGCCACGCGCCCCGGCAGCGATGTCGTGCGCGATCTGCAGGCGATCGCAGACGAAATCGCCAAATCAGGCGGCACGCCGCTGGCGGTCGAGCGCGATGGACGCCTGCTGGGCGTCGTCCATCTCAAGGACATCGTCAAGGGCGGCATCCGCGAGCGCTTCGCCGAATTGCGCCGCATGGGCATCCGCACGGTGATGATCACCGGCGACAACCCGATGACGGCGGCGGCTATCGCCGCCGAAGCCGGCGTCGACGATTTCCTCGCCCAGGCCACGCCCGAGGACAAGCTGAAGCTCATCCGCGACGAGCAGGCCAAGGGCAAGCTTGTCGCCATGTGCGGCGACGGCACCAATGACGCGCCGGCCCTCGCCCAGGCCGATGTCGGCGTCGCCATGAACACCGGCACGGTAGCCGCCCGCGAGGCCGGCAACATGGTCGACCTCGACAGCGACCCGACCAAGCTGATCGAGATCGTCGAGATCGGCAAGGCGCTGCTGATGACGCGCGGCTCGCTGACCACCTTCTCCATCGCCAACGACGTGGCCAAGTATTTCGCCATCATCCCGGCGATGTTCGCCGCCTTCTACATCGCGCCGGGGCAGACCTCCGGCCCGCTGCAGGCACTCAACGTCATGCACCTGGCGACGCCGCAAAGCGCTATCCTGTCAGCCATCATCTTCAACGCGCTGATCATCATCGCGCTCATCCCGCTGTCGCTGAAAGGCGTCAAATACCGGGCGGTCGGCGCCGGCGCGCTGCTCAGCCGCAACCTTCTCGTCTACGGCCTCGGCGGCATCATCGTGCCGTTCGTCGGCATCAAGGCAATCGACATGGCCATCACGGCCCTCGGCCTTGCATAAGGGATCACGTCCATGCTCAAGCAAATCAGACCCGCGATCATCATGATCGTCTTCTTCACCGTCCTCACCGGCCTCGTCTATCCCTTGGGGATGACCGGTATCGCCCAGGCGCTGTTTCCGCACCAGGCCAATGGCAGCCTGATCGAAAAGGACGGCAAGGTCATCGGCTCCAGCCTGATCGGCCAGGCCTTCGCCAACGACCGCTATTTCCATGGCCGCCCGTCAGCTGCCGGCGACGGCTACAACGCCGCTTCCTCCGGTGGCTCAAACCTCGGTCCGACCAACCCGAAGCTGATCGACCGTATCAAGGGCGATGCCGAAAAACTGAGGGCGGAAAACCCGAACGCCCCGGTGCCGATGGATCTCGTCACCACGTCGGGCAGCGGGCTTGACCCGCAGATCAGCCCCGAAGCCGCCTATTTCCAGGTCGCCCGGGTGGCCAGGGCCAGGAGCATCGACGAGGTCAAGGTCAAGGCGCTGGTCGACGCCCATGTCGAGAACCGCGAGTT
>JBDSLV010000053.1:0-2796 GCA_039916205.1 Mesorhizobium sp.
CTCTACTTCAAGGGTTTTCACGCCATCCAGACCCATCGGCTGGCGCATTGGCTGTGGAACCAGGGCCGCAAGGACTTTGCGCTCTATCTGCAGAGCCGTTCATCCTCGGTCTTCCAGACCGACATCAATCCGGCTGCCCGTATCGGCAAGGGCATCTTCATCGACCACGCCACCGGCCTTGTCGTCGGCGAGACGGCGGTGATCGAGGACGACGTCTCGATATTGCATGGTGTGACGCTGGGCGGCACCGGCAAGGCCGGCGGCGACCGTCACCCGAAGATTCGCTATGGCGTGCTGATCGGCGCCGGTGCCAAGATTCTCGGCAACATCGAGATCGGCCATTGCTCGAAGATCGCGGCCGGCTCGGTGGTGTTGTCGCCGGTACCGCACAACAAGACTGTCGCCGGCGTGCCGGCCCGTGTCGTTGGCGAGACCGGCTGCGACCAGCCCTCGCGCCAGATGGACCAGCTTTTGCCGTCGCAATCGATGGATCAGGTCGTCAGCTTCGACATCTGATTTTTTCATACTGCCGAGACATCCAGCCGGATTCAGGATGCCTGTGGGAGTAGGGCGTTGTCCTCGGCTTATCGGCGGCCTTGCCTTTACATCGCCATTGTCGACGTGCCAGAAGCGCGTTCAAACGAGCAAGACCGATGATCGGAGAAGACTGTTGAAGCCGGACGAAATCAGAAAGCTGGACGCCTATTTCAAGCGCGTCTTCCAGAATCCTAAGCTCGAGGTCAAGGCGCGGCCGCGCAAGGAAGACTCAGCCGAGGTCTATGTCGGCGACGAATTCCTCGGCCTTGTTTTCAAGGACGAGGACGACGGCGACTACAATTTCTCGATGGCGATCCTCGACATCGATCTGGCCTGAACCAGAAATCCTGGCGGCTGGCCGGCTCCGCAATGCGGCCGGCCAGCCGTTTAGTTTGATAATCCCTAGCGTCCTGTTTTCAGGACGCGTGCGGCCTCGGTGGCGATCGCCGCGTCGAGCCTCTGCCAATCGCCCAGGAACTCTCTCGGGAAACGATAGGTGAGGCTGAGTTCCTCGCCGACCTGAATGTCACGTTCGCAGGGCGCCAGCGATTCATCCGCGCTCGGGCCGCTCAGGCAGCGGGCGACGAACGGGTCCTTGCCGGGACGCTTGCCGACAACCAGCACCTCGTTCAGGTAGCCTGATTTCTCATTGAAGCCGTACACAGTCGTGCCGCCAGGCCCCGCCGTGCCAGGCTGGGCAATCAAGGCGCTGTAGATCGGTGCGAAACGGCCGCTCATATCACGCGACATCATCTGCGGTTCGAACGAGAGGAAGATGATGTCCTTGCTCGACCCAGTGTGGTTGAAATCGTCGCGGGCCGCCTCGCTGTAGCCGTCCATCCCAGGGTAGCGCAGATAGAGGTCGAGCCGCGAGGCGATGCCGTCGCGCCGGGCCTGGTTGAATCGGATCATGTTGGCCGGCACGGCGATGACATTCTTGCCGATGACGACCTCGTGCAATGTCGGGTCATCGGTGTACCCGGCCATGGCGATGGAGTGGCCGAACCACTTGCCGCCAAGGCTGATTGCCACCGACAGCAGTGCCAGTGTCGCGAACCCGTAGAACACGCGCTTCATCAGCTTGGAATCGACCACGGTAAGTTCGGGGCCGTCGGCGATGGCTGCCTGCTTCATCTCAGTCCTCGATCTCGGCCTGCCCCGTGGGTGTCCTTGGGCGGCACACATCGCACGGCACGATGCTTGCAGTGCGTTGTGAACGACTGTGCGATTTCATGGTAAACGGAAGGTAAAGATGAGCCCGCTTGAACTCACTGCCTACGCTTTTGTGGTTGGCTTGACCGTCTGCGGTCTGGCCGGATCAGCGATGGAACTGATTTCGGGGCGAAAGATTGCTTTTGTCGAGCCCTATGTGTCGCCGTCGCATATCCTGCGTTCGCTTGCCGCGACGGCTTGCGCTGGGCCTTTCATGCTTTTCAACGACGCCTTGGACGCCCGGCGCACCGGCCGCATTTCGACACTGGCGCTGATGTCTTGCTGCTGCACGGCAATCGCCTGGTCGCTGGCGCTGGGCGTTGTCGTACTCGCCATTGCGTCATGGGCGTCTCGGCTCCTAGGGTCCGATTTTCCAGCCTGAGGCGATTCGGAGACTTCAAAATGCCGCTCTATGCGATCGACGGAAAACAGCCCAGCTTCGTGGATGCGGAGAGCAACTGGGTCGCGCCGGATGCGACGCTGATCGGCGATGTGCGGATCGGCCGTAACGCCGGCTTCTGGTTCGGTGTCGTCATTCGCGGCGACAACGAACCCATCATCATCGGTGCCGACACCAATGTGCAGGAACACACGGTCATGCACACCGACCCAGGCTTTCCGCTGACCATCGGCGAAAGCTGCACGATCGGCCACCGCGCGCTGCTGCATGGCTGCACGATCGGCGACAACAGCCTGATCGGCATGGGCTCTATCGTGCTGAACGGCGCCAGGATCGGCAAGAACTCGCTGGTCGGCGCTGGCGCACTGGTCACGGAAGGCAAGGAATTTCCCGACAATTCACTGATCGTCGGCTCCCCGGCCAAGGCAATCAGGGTGCTGGACGATGCAGCCGTAGCCAGGTTGCGCGGTTCGGCTGCCCACTATGTCGCCAACGGCAAGCGGTTCAAGGCGGGACTGAGAACAGCCTGAAACTCCGCCAGAAATGGTGGAGCCGGCCCGGGGACGGGGCCGGCTCCTTAAGCCCGGTCGTTGGGGACGGGGAGGGTGGGGACTCGACCGGGTTTCTCCTGAAGCGCATCGCATTCA
>JBDSLV010000054.1:0-5892 GCA_039916205.1 Mesorhizobium sp.
GCTTGCGCCGGTGACCGCCTTGCTTGGTACGCTGGCGCTCCCGCTTGCGGCCTTCTGCGGCGGGCTGGTGACAACGCTGGTGCTCTATCAGGTCGCGACCCGGCAAGGGCGTACCTCGGTCGCCACTATGCTGCTCGCCGGCATCGCTTTGGCGGCGCTTGCCATGGCGCTGACCGGCATCCTCATCTTCATGGCCGACGACCGCCAGTTGCGCGACCTGACCTTCTGGCAACTCGGATCGCTCGGCGGCGCGACCTGGGCGAAGATCGCTTCGGTGGGGCCGATCATCGTGCTGGCGCTGGCGACGATGCCGTTCCTGGCGCGGGGTCTCAACGCTCTGGCGCTGGGCGAGGCGACCGCGGGTCATCTCGGCATTCCGGTGCAGCGGCTGAAATACACGGCCATCATCGGTGTCTCGGCGGCGGTCGGCGCCTCGGTCGCCGTCAGCGGCGGCATCGGCTTCGTCGGCATCGTTGTTCCGCACCTGCTGCGCCTGCTGATCGGTCCGGACAATCGCTACCTGTTGCCCGCGTCGGCCCTGCTTGGCGCGTCGCTGTTGCTTCTCGCCGATGCGGTCGCGCGGACTATCGTGGCACCCGCCGAGCTGCCGATCGGTATCGTCACCGCAATCGCCGGCGCGCCGTTCTTCCTCTGGATTCTGCTGCGCAAGCGCGGCGTCATCGACCTGTGAGGTTTTCATGATCGAAGCGCGCGATGTTTCCGTGGCGATTGGCGGCAAGCGTATTGTCGCCAATATCGATTTCGAGGCGCGGCCCGGCGAAATGGCAGCCATCGTTGGTCCCAACGGCTCGGGCAAGACGACCTTTCTCAAAGCGCTGTCGGGCGAGCTCGCCTATTCGGGCGGCATTACGGTGAACGGCCGCGACCTCGCGGTGATGAAGCCTGTCGAGACGGCGATCCATCGCGCCGTGCTGCCGCAAGCGACGACACTGTCGTTCCCCTTCACGGTGCGCGAGATCGTCAAGCTTGGCCTTGTCGGCGGGCGCTCCGGCGTGCTGCCGGGTGAGGATGCGCACCTGCCGGAGCGGGCGTTGGCCCGTGTCGATCTCGATGGCTTCGCCGGCCGGTTCTACCAGGAACTCTCCGGCGGCGAACAGCAGCGCGTCCAACTGGCTCGCGTGCTGTGCCAGGTCTGGGCGCCAGTGCTCGACGGCAAGCCGCGCTATCTGTTCCTGGACGAGCCTGTGTCCAGCCTCGACATCAAGCACCAGCTGATCATCATGAACATCGCGCGCGATTTCGCGAGAAGGGGCGGTGGCGTGGTCGCCATCCTGCACGATCTCAACCTGACGGCGATGTTCGCCGACCGGATTTTCGTCATGCATCGCGGCCGGCTTGCCGCCGCCGGTTCACCACGGGACGTGCTGAGTGATGACCTGATCGAAAAGGTGTTCGATTGCCGGCTCAAGGTTGGCGTCCTGCCGGCCGGCAATGTGCCGTTCGTGCTGCCGCAGTCTGCTGCTTGACCAGCCAAGCTCCACAGATGCGGAGGCCTGACAAAGTAGTCAGGCAGCCGGCGCGCGCTGCTGCAGCATGTCGATGCCGAGCAGATTACGCACGTTCGGGCGCGCGGCCACAAGGTCGGCGATGGTATAGCGGGCCAGAACGGCGAAGAAGGCGTTGAGTGCTTCGCGCAGAGCCGAATTCAGCGCACAGCTGTCGACCAGCGGGCACTCGGCGGCGTCGTTCTCGAAGCATTCGGCCATGGCGAAGCTTTCCTCCGTCACGCGCACGACATCGAACAGGCTGATCGATTCTGCGGTTCGGCCAAGCTTGACGCCGCCATTCCTGCCACGCACCGTCTGGACGAGACCGTGCTCGACCAACGGCTGCAGGATCTTGAACAGGAAAAGCTCCGACACCGAATAGGCAGCCGCGATCTCGGGGATGCGGCTCAACCGGTCGTCGTTTGCCGCGCAATACATCAAGATGCGCATGGCATAGTTGGTCTGGCGCGTAAGCCGCATTTTGTCCTCGCGAAGCAATAGGCTGGCGTGAATATGGCCTATACCTTGGAATAATTCCAGACTAGCAAGGCATGATATATGAATATTCTCGTCAACTTTATGTGCGTGATCAAGGAAAACGTGAGCTGCGCGGGATAGGGCGGGCATTCGGACGGGCGAGACACTAGATTAGCCCGCAATGTCGACGAGGAGCAGCTCAACCATGGCGCAATCGGCCCCGATGCGAATCGATGGCGACGCGGATGCCAAGCTTTCGGCGTTGCGGCGCACCAAGTTCACGGCCACAGCCGCGCTGGCTCTCTGCGTCCTCATCTTCGCCGCCGCCAAGGTGTTCGAAAGTGTCCATCCATGGCTCGGCTTCGTCGCTGCCTTCGCCGAGGCCGCGACGATCGGCGGGCTGGCCGACTGGTATGCGGTGGTCGCCTTGTTCAAGCGGCCATTGGGCCTGCCGATCCCGCACACCGCCATCATCCCCGAAAACCAGACCCGGATCGCCGACAATCTCGGCCGGTTCATCGAGGTCAATTTCCTGGCGCCGGAGCCGGTGCGCGAAAAGCTGGCCGAGGTCGATTTTTCAGCACTTGTCGCCGATTGGCTGGCCGATGCCGAGCGTGCCGATGGCCTGTCGCGCTTTGTCGTGCGGCTGGTGCCGCAGACGCTGGCCGCCGTCGAGCAATCAGGCCTGCGCGGCTTCGTCACCAGCCGCATGCTGGAACAGATCGAAAAGGTGCCGCTGGCGCCGCTGGCCGCCGAGCTCCTCTCAGCACTCACCGACGACCGCCGCCATCAGAAACTGTTCGACGAATTCACCAAGGTGATCGGCCGGTTTCTGAGCGACGAGCAGGCACTGGCGACGATGCGCGAAAAGATCCGCGAGGAACTGCCGTCGCTGTTCAACCTGTTTCGCGCAGACGCCTATCTCCTGAAAAAGATCGTCGCATCCGCCGGCTCGTTGCTGGACGAGGTGCGCGCTGATCCCGATCACCCCATGCGCGCCGAATTCGACCGTTTCGCTCAGAGTTTCATCGAGCGGCTCAGGACCTCCAAACAATACGCCAAGCGCGCCGAGAAGATGAAGCGCGACTTCCTGGCCAGGCCCGAGTTGAAGGCACTGGCCGGTGACATGTGGCAAAGCCTCAGTCTGTTCATCGAGCAGGACGCCAAAGCGCCGAACTCGATGATCCGCGCGCATCTCGCCAATATGTTCGTCGAGGTTGGCCGGCATCTTGCCGGAGACCCGCAGATCCGTGCCGACATGAACCAGGGTTTTGTGGTCGCGCTGGCCTCGTTCGTCGAAAGCCAGAAGAGTGGCGTGTCGAAATTCATCGCCGATCAGGTCAAGCGCTGGGACCTCGCCCAGCTGACGCGGTTGATCGAAATGAACATCGGCAGGGATCTGCAATATATCCGTTTCAACGGCATGGTCATCGGCGGCCTTGCCGGCGTCGTGCTCTATGTGGCCGAGCGGCTGTTTCTGGTCGGTTGACGCGCATTTTTAGCCTTGGCTCTGATTCCGTCATGCTCGAATGGACAGGTGGCGCCACGGTGCTATTCTCAACTTGGGTGCCTGCATCCGCGGCAACAGGGAGAAGAGCAGCATGGCCAAACAACCTGACACCGATTCCTTCATGGACATGTTCAGCCGGTTCGGCCGCGACCTGAAGATGCCCAATGTGGATGTGGAGGCTATTCTCAGCCACCACCGCAAGAATCTCGAGGCGTTGGAAAAGTCGGCTCGAGCCGGTGCGGCCGGGGCAACCTCGCTGCTGTCGCGGCAGCGCGAGATGCTGCAGGACACTTTGCGCGAAGTCACCGACATTGCGCAGAGCTACAGGGCGCCCGGAAATCCGCAGGAGCTGATAGCCAAGCAAACCGAGTTCGCCCGCAAATCCTTCGAAGCCGCGTTGAAGAATGCCGGCGAAGTGGCTGAACTGGTCAAGAAATCCGGCAGCGACTCCGTCGATATCCTGCGCAACCGCATCAAGGAGGCGATGGAGGAAATCCGCGCCGGATACGACAAGAAATAACCCCTGGAGCCGACACGGCTGATCGAAGCCGCTGCATCCGTTTGCCGGCCACGCTGGCTGCTTCTCATTGGCACGGGGCGGCGGTTTCCGCCGCGTTACGGCAAGCGTTGATGCCATCCCGGCTGAAAAGTGGCGGAAAGGAATTGCGCGGAGCGAATTGACAGGGGCTGTCGGTTCGTGGTCCGGAGGCATGTGAAGCGATCGGGAAATTAGGAATGACTGAAATACGGCCTAAAACGCCGCCGACCTTTGAAGAATTGAGGACAATGGCCGGGCAGGAGCTTGGCGTGTCGGACTGGACGACTGTCGATCAGAATCGCATCAACCAGTTCGCCGAGTGCACGGGCGATCATCAATGGATCCATGTCGACCCTGAACGGGCGAAGCGGCAAAGCCCGTTCCGCACCACGATCGCGCATGGCTATCTGACATTGTCGATCATCGGTGCGCTGGCGCTTGGCATGGGCATTGTGCCTGAAAACACGCAAGCCGCCTTCAACTATGGCTTCGACAAGGTGCGTTTCCTGGCGCCGGTCAGAGTTGGCGCCCGCATCAGGCTACGCGTCACGCTGCTGTCGATGGAGGACAGGGGGCCCGGACAGTACCTGATGAAAGCCGCCAATACGGTTGAGATCGAAGGCGAGCAAAAGCCGGCGCTGACCGCCGAAACGCTGGTCATGCTCTATGAGCGCCGCAAACGGGCCGGCGCCTAGGGTATTTGATGTTCAGCCGACCTGAGCGGCTGCGTTTCCGGCGCGAAATGCGAAGCCGAAGAAAAGCCCGCGCCTCGGCCCGGGTTTTCCGCTTATCCGGAGGGGGTGGGCGTTTCCGCAACCACCCGAGCGCGCTCGACGGACAGCGGCAACAGGGCTGGGCGGCGTCAAATCAATGCGCCATGGCCGCCTCGAGCGTTGCGAAGATGCGCTCGTCCGCGCATTGGGCAACGTTGAAACGCAGGTAGCGGTTCGCGGTCTGCGACAGGCTGAACGCATTGCCGGGCGCCAGCACGATGCCAGCCGACAAGGCGTGGCGAGCCATTTCCGCCGCATCTACGCTTTCGGGCAGCCGGCACCACAGGAACATGCCGGCCGGCTGTTCTATCCAGGGTATGATGCCGAGCGCCTTGAGGCGGGTGCTCGTATCACCCATGGCGCCTGAAAGCCGCGCACGCAGCAATTCCACATGCTTGCGATAGCTGCCGTCCTTCAAAAGCGTCAAGACCAGCTCGGCCGCGAGTCGCCCTCCGCCGAAGGTCGTGGCGATCTTCAGGCCGGTCAGCCCTTCGATCCAGTCGCGGGGCACGGCGATATAGCCGCAGCGTATCGAGGCCGAGAGCGTTTTTGAGAAGCTGCCGATGTGGATAACCCGGTTGAGGCCGTCAAACGCCGCCAGCCTGGGGGCGGGGGTGTGTTCGAAGTCGGCAAAGATGTCGTCCTCGATAATGGTCAGCCCAGCTTGGTCGGCGAGTTTCAGCAGGCGGTGGGCCGTCACCGGCGACAGGATCGCGCCGGTCGGATTGTGAAGCGCGGAATTGGTGATGTAGAGGCGCGGCCGATGCTCAGTCAGCGCTTGCGCGAAAAGGTCGATATCCGGCCCCGACGGGGTGTAGGGAACGCCCACCACCTTGACCCTGTGGGCGCGCAACAAGGCATGGAAATTGAAATAGCAGGGGTCGTCCACCAGCACCGTGTCGCCCGGCTCGAGCAGGAACCGGCACAGAAGATCGATGGCCTGCGTGCCTGATTCCGTCAGCATGATCTGTTCGGGAGAGGCGTCGATGCCGTGCTCCGCCATGCGGCGTGCCAAGAGGTGACGCAACGGCGGTGAACCAAGCGGTGTGCCGTACTCCGCCAGCGCAACGGCATCGGCACGCGCCA
>JBDSLV010000055.1:0-3320 GCA_039916205.1 Mesorhizobium sp.
TTGCCGCCGTTGTACGGTCGGCAAACGCGACGAAGCCCAAGACGACGATCGCCACGATGAATGCGCCGGCCATAGCCAGTGCGACGCCTCGTTACTCCTGCTTAAACCCACGCGTTTTCGACATGTCAATCACCTGTAAGCCCGGCCAGGACAGGTGATTGAACGACGGGTTCGTGCCAATTGGTGCGGAAAATTGAGGCGGGTGTGCTCATATTGAGATAAGTCCGCCGGTGCCGCTGAGTTCCTTGCGGCCAGCTAGCGCCCGCCGTGCTGAACTCTTGCCCTTGCTACCTCACCCTCTCCGATCCGAACAGCCGGGAGGCAGGTCCCAAGGGGAAACCAGGCCGACGAAAAAGAGCTGGCTACCGTTCGCCGTCAAAATGCAGATTGAACCCGCGACTGATGGCAAATTCGACCACCAAGGTGCGTAAAGTGTCATCCGAAAAGTGGGAGCCGGGGACATGGCCCCGCACGCCGCGTACAGCCTTAGCTACCGACACCGGCCTGCCTTTAATTCGGTAGTCTAGGAAATATATTTCCAGCGCCTGTTTAAGGTCCTCGGGCAGAGGGTGCGGCGAAGCCTCAAAAGGAGCCTGAGTGCGGCCAGTCATCATCCTAGCCTTTTAGCATGGTCTGCCGTCACATGGTCTGGGAATGTTTTATTTAGGGTCGGTTTATTAGTGACAGCTTGAGAAGGACGAACCTCTAGGCGTTCCCCTTGCGAATGCACCCAGCAATCGGAGTAGATTTTCTCGCGACGGGCAGGGATGCGGGGGCACCCTGAATTCTGAAACAAGAATCAAAGTCGTTGGCGCAAGAATATGTTCCTGCTATGTTCCTGAGATGCCCTTAGGTCACTTGCCTCTAATATGCTTGGGCACCTTGTCTGAGGTGCCGATCGTGCTGTCCGTGATGGGCACGCGGATCTGCGCTGGGTTTCCGAGTTCGGCCGATGACTTCCTCGACGGTGAGCTGGATCTCACGCGGATCCTGGTCAAGAACAGGCCGGCGACATTCCTGTGGCGGGTGGCAGGAAGCTCGATGCGCGACGTGGGCATTTTCGCCGGCGACGCCGTCGTGGTGGACCGCAGCGTCAAACCCAAAGACGGCGTGGTGGTCGTAGCCGTGATCAATGGCGAAACCAGCCTCAAACTCTTCCGGCGCGGCAACCCGCCGAGCCTGACCTTTGCGAACAGAGACATGCCGACGTTTCCTATGGATGACGTCTCCCAGGTCGAAATCTGGGGGGTGGTGACGTGGACGTTGCACAAGCCCAGCGCCTAGAGCGGGTTTTCGTGCTGATCGATGGGAACAGCTTCTACTGCAGCTGCGAGCGCGCCTTCGCGCCGGCGCTTAACGGCCGGCCGGTGATCGTGCTGTCCAACAATGACGGCTGCGCGGTAGCCAGGACGCCCGAGGCGTGACGCGGAGCTTTGGCCGGCCGGTGACGTCCCTCGTCGAGATGCAGCAGGCGGTGGCGGCCTATGCCACGCGCGCGGCCGAGAAACTGCGCCGACACGAAGGCCCTGGGCATCGTCATGGGCGCGCCGTTCTTCAAGATCCGCGACCTGTGCCGCAAGAACCAAGTGGCGGTGTTCAGCAGCAATTACACGCTCTATGGGGACATGAGCAGGCGGATGAACGAGATCTACCATCAGTTTGCTCCCGAAGTTGAGGTCTACTCGATCGACGAGAGCTTCCTCGACATCACCGGCTTGGGCGGCGGAGACTACGTCGCCTACGGACAGAAGCTCAGGCAAACCGTCCGGACCTGGACCGGCATCCCTACCTGCGTCGGCATCGGACCGACCAAGACGCTTGGCCAAACTTGCTAACCGCACCGCGAAGAACCATCCGGAGCTCAACGGGGTCTGTGATTTCAGCGACCTGGCGACACGGGAGAAATACCTGCCGGCGACGCCGGTGGGCGCATTATGGGTGTAGGCGCCGCAGCGGCCGCCAAGCTGAAGGCGATCCGCGTCGAGACAGTAGGGCAGCTGCGCGCCCTTGAGCCAAAGCGCGGCCGTCAGCTGCTCACCGTAGTCGGCGAGCGCATGATTCATGAACTGAACGGGATCTCCTGTCTGGCGCTGGAATCCCTGCCGGCAGGTCGGAAGGGCATTGCCGTGACGCGGAGCTTCGGCCGGCCGGTGACGTCGCTCGTGGAGATGCAGCAGGCGGTGGCGGCCTATGCCACGCGCGCGGCCGAGAAACTGCGCCGACACGGGCTGTGTGCCGTTCAGGGCTTGGTGTTCATGCACACCAACAAGTTCAATGGCGACACATGGAGCCATACCGGACAGGCGCTGGCGTTCTTGGAGCCGACCGACGATACCCTGGAATTGATCGCCGCTGCGACGGAGGCGGCCGCCTCCGCGTGGCGCAGTGGATACCGCTACGCCAAGGCAGGTATCATGTTGACCGAGCTGGTGCCGATCATGATGGTGCAGACGTCGTTGCTGGCAGTTATCGATCGTGACGAGAGAGCTGCGCTGAATATAGCGATGGACGCGGTGAACCGGCGCTTTGGACGGAACACGCTGGTGCCGGCAGCAATGGGGCTGAAACCGTCCTGGTCTACCAAGTTCGACCGGAAATCGCGGTGTTTTACAACGCGTTGGGATGAGTTGCCCCAGGTGGCGGCCTGACGAGTGCCTGTCCGCGTGATCGGAGAAATGTTTGCGGTTCCTTGTCGACAAACACGGAGCGGCGCGATCAGCGGGTCCGCTCCCGGAACTTCGCATGGCAACTTGAGCAGTCCTGCAAAATCAGGTGCAGCACGTGTTCGGCGGGAAGCTTGGCGGGTGCGATCTCGGCTACGCCAGGCCGTTTGCCCAAAAGGCTGCCCCCGCCCGTGACCATGCCGGGACCCATTCGCATGTCGCTTGTAATTGTCGGAGGCGCCCGTGCAGCGTCCACAGCCAATACATCCGCTAACGTGCCGAAGTGACGAGCCAGGGCCTCAAATTCCGAGCGCTCCTGGTCGATATTGAGCTTGGCTCCAGATGGCGGACCCAGCGTCCCACTCGGAAACTCAGCAATAAGGGCCGCTCCCGTCCGCGCGCGGATCGTATCGGCGGCCGCCTTGAAGGTCGTGGGATCATAGGCCAGTTTGCCGCCGAACATGCCGGCGATCGTTCTGATCGCAGCGGCCATGTCCTTCATCGAGGCTTGGCGGGACGTGACGACCTCTAGCGAGGTCGATGGGGACGCTGCGATGCCGGATGCGCAGGCAAGGGAAAAGATTGCCACGGCCGCCGCTCGTTTCACTGAACCAGGCCTTGTCCCGCCAGATCGTCGATGATCGGACAATCCGGCCT
>JBDSLV010000056.1:0-3897 GCA_039916205.1 Mesorhizobium sp.
TGGTTCTTGCGCTGGTTGCGAGCCCGCAGCCAGAACACCATGAAGAACGCCAGCACGAAGACGATCCCGACGAAGCCCGCGAGCACGGTCGAGACACTACCCACGGCGAGCATCACGGTCGGCAGGAAGTAGGCCGCGATGCCGAATAAAAGCAGGATCCAGAGCGCCGCGATGGCGGCGTTTTTCGTGTCGCGGTCCATCATTCTGTCCCGACGCGGACGGGAGCCGTCAAGTTCTGGTTCGATGCCATGGAGTTCCCTGCGTCAGTGATGGTGGCCGTGATGCGAAGCCGCCTCATGCTCATGCTCGTGATCATGATCGTGTTCGTCACCCTCGTCGGCACATTGCCCGAATTCCGGTTCCACAGTGGCATGGCTGATGCCGTGCTCGCTGGCAAGCCGCTTCTTGATGGTGCTGACCGCCTGATGCGCATCAACGCCCTCGTTGAGGCAGGCATGCAGCGTCGCCATGGTGCTTGAGCCGTCGAGCGACCAGACATGCATGTGATGCACTTCACGCACGTCCTTCACCGTGGCTTCGATATCCCTGGCGATCAGATCGCGGTCGAGGCTGGGCGGCACGCCTTCCAGCAGGACATGCGCGGCTTCCCGCATCAGCGACCATGCCGTGGACAGGATCAGCAGCGACACCAGGACTGACAGGATCGGGTCGATCGGCGTCCAGCCTGTCGCCAGGATGACCAGCGCCGCCACGATGGCGGCCGCTGAGCCGAGCAGATCGCCAAGCACATGCAGGATGGCGCCGCGCATGTTCAGGCTATCGCGGTCGCCGCCATGCAGCACGAAGAAGGAGCCGATATTGACCATCAGCCCAAGGATCGCAACGACCAGCATCGGCCCGCCCAGCACCGGCGCCGGGTTCTGCAGCCGGCCCCACGCCTCGTAGACGATCCACAGCGCAATGACGAAGATGGCGATGCCGTTGGTATAGGCGACCAGTGTCTTGACCCGGCCAAAGCCATAGGTCAGCCGCCCGGTCGCGGGCCGGCTGGCGAGGTGAAAGGCATACCAGGCAAGGCCAAGCGCGATGGAGTCGGCCAGCATGTGGCCGGCATCCGCCAGCAGCGCCAGCGACCCCGTGAGGATGCCGCCCAGCGCTTCCGCCACCATGAAGCCTGCCGTCAGGCAGGCCGCGATGAGCACGCGTTTCTTGTCGGTCGAGCCATGGACATGGCCGGCGCCGTGACTGTGGTCATGCCTTTGCGATGCGTGGTCGTGGGAATGAGCCAATAGCCAACTCCTGTCAGGCGCCAAACTCCGCGCGAAAATCCTCGAGCCGTCGCTTCTGCTGGCCGTCGCCATCGAAATTCGCCGGATCGAGCCACGCCCCGTAGGCTTTGCGCAACGCCGGCCATTCCTTGTCGATGATCGAATACCATGCCGTGTCGCGGTTTTCACCCTTGACCACGAGATGCTGGCGGAAAATGCCTTCGAACTTGAAGCCGAAGCGTTCCGCCGCCCGCTTCGACGGCTCGTTGCGGTTGTTGCATTTCCATTCGTAGCGGCGGTAGCCGAGTTCGTCGAAGATGTATCGCATGAACAGGAATTGCGCTTCCGTCGCCGCCGGCTTGCGCGAGATGATCGGCCCCCAATAGATGTTGCCGATCTCGATGACGCCAAACGCCGGATCGATGCGCATCAGCGTCTGGCGGCCGGCGATCTTGCCGCTGGCCTTGTCGATGACCGCGAAGAACAACGGATCCTCGCTGGCCGCGGATTTTTCAAGCCACGGCTGCAGCGCCACGCGGCTTTCCGGCACAGTGTCGAACAGCCAGCGGAACCGCGTGTCGCCATCCGCGACAGCCGACGCCTCATACAGGCCATCGCCATGCTGTGCAGCGCTCAGCGGCTCAAGCCTGACGGTGCGCCCCTCCAGCACCTTGCGCGCGGGCCGCGGGCGCGGCTGCCAGTTTTCAAGATTTTCCGACACCTGGAACTCCAATCCATTTGACATTTTCTATCGGACGCTCACAAAAACGCACGCGCACAGTAAGAACCACAGGGACGGGAAAAATGCTCCACACGATTGCGGCCTTCGACCGTCTCGGCGAGGAAAATGCCTTCGCGGTGCTCGCGAGGGCCACGGCGCTGGCGAGCCAGGGCCGCGATATTGTCAACCTCGGCATCGGCCAGCCGGACTTCAAGACGCCGCAGCACATTGTCGAAGCCGCGATCAAGGCGCTGCGTGATGGCCACCACGGCTACACGCCGGCCAACGGCTTGCAGGCGACACGTGAGGCGGTGGTGCGGCGCACGCTGACCACCACCGGCGTCGAAGTCTCGCCAGAGGCGGTGATGATCCTGCCCGGCGGCAAGCCGACCATGTTCGCCGCGATCCTGATGTTTGGCGAGCCGGGCGCCGAGATCCTCTATCCCGATCCCGGCTTCCCGATCTACCGCTCGATGATCGAGTTCACCGGTGCTGCCCCTATCCCGGTGCCGATGCGCGAGGAGAACGGTTTTGCCTTCTCGGCCGAGGAGACGCTGGCGCTGATCACCTCGAAGACCAGGCTGCTGATCCTCAACTCGCCCGCCAACCCGACCGGTGGCGTCACACCGCGCGCCGAGATCGAGAAACTGGTCAAGGGACTGGAGGCGCACCCGCATGTCGCCATCCTGTCCGATGAGATTTATGACGTCATGACCTATGACGGCGAGACGCATTGTTCGCTGCTCGGCTTTCCCGAGATCCGCGACCGGCTGATCGTGCTCAACGGCTGGTCCAAGACCTGGGCGATGACCGGCTGGCGCATGGGCTGGTCGATCTGGCCGAATGGCGACAAGGGCACCCATCTCTACGACAAGGTGCGCAAGCTGGCGGTCAATTGCTGGTCCTGCGTCAACGCGCCAAGCCAGTATGCCGGCATTGCCGCCATCGATGGACCGCAGGACGATGTCGACACCATGATGCGCGCCTTCGACCGGCGCCGGAAAGTGGTCGTCGAGGGCCTGAATGCCTTGCCTGGCGTCTCCTGCATCACGCCGAAGGGCGCGTTCTATGCCTTCCCCAACGTGTCGAAGACCGGCTGGAAGGCCAAGAAACTCGCTTCGGCCCTGCTTGACGATGCCGGCGTGGCGCTGATCGGCGGCCCCGATTTCGGCATCCTCGGCGAAGGCTACATCAGGCTGTCCTACGCCAATTCAGAGGAAAACATCCTGCGCGCGCTTGAGCGGATCAAGGCATTCCTGGCCAAGTGAGCCTCAGTTCGTTCTGTCCAGGTAGGCTCTTGCGATCGACCGCAACTCGTCCTGGCCGATCGGCTCGCCATGTCCGCAATAGGCTCGGCTGAACTCGACCCGCAGAAGCCGCCGCATCGTCTCTCGGTAGGACTGCACGTCCGAACCCGGAAGGTCGTCGATCAGCGTTCCGCGATAGATCGCATCGCCGGCGAAAAATTCGCCACTGCGCTCATCGAGAAGCCCGATCGACCCCTTGGAATGGCCTGGCAGGTCTAGGACGAGAAGCGACCTGTCGCCGGTCTCGATCCGATCGCCTTCGTCCAGTATCCGGGTCAATGGCGCCGGCCGGACCTGAAAGCGCTGCGGCGACCATGCCGCGTTGGGGAGCCTCTCGACAGCCTCAGGAAGCTCACGAAAGAGATGCGCCAAAGTGTGTTCATCCGCCATCTCAGTAAAAAAGGCAGCCTCCTGGCGGGGCCCGACCCTCGTCTCGAACTCGCTCAGGCAGCCGACGTGATCGACATGGATGTGAGTCGCAATGGCAAGGACCGGCTTGGCGTCTGGCAGGTTCAATGACGGCCTCAGCGGCACAAGGCCCATGCCGGCGTCGATGACGAGATCGACATCGCGCCCGCGAACAAGAAAGATGTTGCTCCTGAAGTAGTGGTGGACATGCGGCTCCGATATCCTGACGATG
>JBDSLV010000057.1:0-5657 GCA_039916205.1 Mesorhizobium sp.
AAGAACCAGAACAGATGCTGGTAGAGGATCGGATCGCCGCCGCCTTCGGGGACGAAGAAGGTCGTGCCGAAGTTGCGGTCCGTGAGCAGCATTGTGATCGCGCCGGCAAGCACGGGCAGCGACATCAGCAGCATGAAGGCGGTCACCAGCATCGACCAGGCGAACAAGGGCATCTTGTGCAGAGTCATTCCCGGCGCGCGCATGTTAAAGATGGTCGTGATGAAGTTGATCGCACCGAGGATCGATGAGGCTCCTGCTAGGTGGATCGACAGGATGACGAGGTCGACAGCGGGGCCGGGCTGGCCGGATGTCGATAGCGGCGGATAGAGCGTCCAGCCGCCGCCATGGCCGAGCGTGCCGGGCGCCCCCGGAACGAACATCGAGGTGATGAAGAGGATAAACGACATCACCAACAGCCAGTAGGAAATGTTGTTCATGCGCGGAAAGGCCATGTCGGGTGCGCCGATCATGATCGGCACCATCCAGTTGCCGAAGCCACCGATCAGGGCCGGCATGAGCACGAAGAAGATCATGACCAGGCCGTGGGCGCTGACGACGACGTTGTAGACTGCCGGATCGGAGAAAATCTGCAAACCTGGTTCCTGCAACTCCATCCGCATCGACACCGAAAGCGCGGTGCCGAAGATACCCGCCATGATCGAGAACATCAGATAGAGGGTCCCGATATCCTTATGGTTGGTGGAGAACAGCCACCGGACGAGAAAACGGGGCTTGTGGTCATCCAGCGATGCTGTCGGATTCGACATGGCGTCCTACCTGATCTTCATTGCAGGTGGCCGGATGGATCCAGCAACCCACGACGCTTAGGAACTGTCGTCATGAATCGGAGAGCCAGGCCCTGCCTGCGTCGTGTTCATTCATCGGTGACGATTACGTCCATCGGAATGTCGTGCGGCTGCGGATAGATGGTCTGGATCCTGCTGCCGGCGTAACCGACACCAACGACGAACGGTCGCTTCGGCATTGCCGCGAGCGTCCTGTCGAAAAAACCACCGCCGTAGCCCAGGCGGTAATTCGCGTCGTCGAAGCCGACCACGGGTGCGATCACCACATCCGGCTGGACCGAGGGTCCATGTGACGGGACCAGGATGTTCCAAATGCCGCGTTCGAGCGGGTCTCCCGGTCCCCAGACGCGGAACTCCAGAGGCCAGCCTTTCTGGATGACGACCGGAAGCGCGATGCGTCCGCCACGTTCGATCACCTTTATTGCCCAGTTGCGGAGATCGGGCTCGCTGCGGAAAGGCCAATAGCCGCTGACGATGCGGCCGCTGACCTTGCCGATGGTGAGGTCGAGACGCGAGGCGATCCGTTCCGACTTGACCTTCCTCCCTTCGGCATCGACGGCGAGGCGTTCATCTATCAGCCGCTTGCGTTCCGCCTTGCGCCACGGGGCGACGTCGGCCCAAGCGTCCGGCTGGATCAGTTCCGTTCCGTACCTCGGAATGACTTCCTGCATGCAGCACGGTGACGACGCATATTCTCTCGTTTCGATGCGAGTGGTCTCTTTGTCAGGCATTGCACATCCTTGTTCTCTGCCGTTGACATGCAGCGGTAAGGCCACCTGCCCACCTCCCCGGAAACGTTGCGCCGTACGAAAAAGGAAGGCAAATGGAATTAAATGCTGTATTAATGCAATATTATTGCACTGAAGTTGGGAGATGCTCTGTTGGACATTGACCGCGCGCGCACATTTCTGGAGATCGTTCATTCCGGCAGCTTTCTCAGAGCCGCCGACCGGCTCCACGTCACCCAGACCACGGTAAGCGCGCGCATACGCACGCTTGAGGAAGAACTCGGACGTCAGCTTTTCATCCGGAATCGCAATGGCGCGCAATTGACGCCGGCGGGTCGGGAGTTCGAACGGTTTGCCCAGTCATTCGTCCAGATATGGGAGCGCGCCCGCCACCAGCTCGCCATCCCATCGGGGCGAACAAGCGTCGTTGCCTTGGGCGGAGAGCTCAGCCTGTGGAACCCGCTCCTGCTCGATTGGCTGGTCTGGATGAAGAAGGCCAAGCCTGAAATCGCCATCCAAGCCCAAGTCGGCGTACCTGACCAACTCCTCGAGCAACTCAGGACCGGCGTTCTGGACATTGCAGTGCTCTATGCGCCGAAGCTGCTGCCGGGTTTCAGGGTAGAACTTCTCGTCGAGGAGCAACTCGTCCTGGTCCGGACCACGGACAAAGAGGGAGAGCCTGCCAGTTCCAGGGACTATGTCTATGTCGACTGGGGGCCGCTGTTTGCGGCCCAGCATGGTGCCAGTTCGTCTGCCTTCGGCGAGCCGGGACTGATGGTCGGCCTTGGCCCGCTTGGGCTGAGCTACATCCTGCGCGCCGGCGGCATGGGTTACTTCCGCAGGGGTGCGGCAGCTCCCCATATCGAGGCGGGGCAGCTGGAGGTCGTGGCAGGCGCGCCGGAATTCACCTATCCAGCCTATGCGGTCTATCCGGAAGCAAGCGAGACGCGAGCCGACGTGCAGGAGGCGCTACGCGGCCTGAAGCAAGTTGTGAAATGATCGTCCCTCCAGGCGCGAAGCCACGGTCCGCGTGACTGGAAGGATGGATCGCCAGGGATTGACCGACCATGCCTTATCCGTTCCACACCATCGGTCACTCGACGCGGTCGATCACCGAATTCGTTGCCCTGCTGCGTGTCGTCGACATCGCCTTGGTGGTCGACATAAGGACCGTCCGGCGATCACGGGCGAACCCGCAATTCAACAACGAGGCACTTCCGGAAAGCCTGGCAGCATTCGGGATTGGATATGAATACATTGCCGAGCTTGGCGGCCTGCGCGGCAAGGCGCACGACATTCCACCGACGCTCAAGGCATTCTGGATCAACCAGAGTTTTCACAACTACGCCGACTACGCGTTGTCGGTGGAGTTCCTTGACGGCTTGAACCGGCTTGTGTCCCTCGGCAGGCAGCGGCGATGCGCCATCATGTGCTCGGAAACGCTCTGGTGGCGCTGTCACAGAAGAATCGTCGCGGACTATCTCCTTAGCCGCGGCGAGTCCGTTTTTCATCTGATGGGCCATGACAAGGTCGAGCCGGCGAAACTCACCGACGGTGTGAGGGCAAGAGCCGATGGAACGCTTGCCTACCCGCCTTCACAGCCTTCGGGATAGTCGAGCCCTCAGGCGGCCGACGGACCCGGGTCGTCGAACCCGGTGTCGAAAGCCGCCATGACTTTGTTCTTCGCTTTGTCTTGCAGCTCATCGGAACGATGGACGACGCGCAGAACCGGTCCGGCCTGTCGCCATGAGGCCGCCGCTGCATTCGCAGTCAGCTTCAATCTCTCGCGCCTTGCGGCTTCGGGTTGATAGACCACTTCATGCACGGTCAGCGTTTCAAAGCCACCGTCCGCTGTCGGAATTGACATGGACTGACCTTCGGCCAGACCAAGCAGCGCCAGGCCGCGCGGATTGGTGATCGGCAAAAGCATGCCGACCAGACCGCGCATCTCGTCATGTGCGACGATGCGGGTTTCGGCAGGGCCATCGTTCACCCGATAAGCCACGCGGGTGCTGAGTGTCACGACGGTTGCCGGGATGTCTTCCCGAAACATTACAACGGCGCTCGAAATCTTCCGGTGAAGGACAGCCGAGAAGGTATCGCCGCGGGCAGGATGTCGCTCCTGCATCACTTCAAGAATCGTGTAGTCCTTGGTGGTCAGTTGGCAGCTATCGATAGTGGGCATGGTGCGTCTCCAAGTCGGGCCCGTGAAAGGGTATCCGGCGTCAAGCAATTGATCGGGTGTGGAAAGCTACCCCTGTGCCGGGCCAGGATAGGCCGGCGCAGGGGTCAGATTCCTGCGATCAGGCTGCCCGCGTGATTGAGGAGACGGTTGGAAACGCCCATGTCTAGACGTCCGCTGCAATCGCCGAAGACGCTGGTGCGCGCCGATCGGCTGCATCGCCTTCCGGAGCGGGTTGGCCCACGGCAAGCACCGACAGTTCGTGCCGGCGCCCATCGCGCGCGGTCCACATGATCGACTGTCCGGCCGAGAGGCCGATCAGGGCCGTGCCGATCGGCGTGAGGATTGAAACCTTGCCTTCGGAGATATCCGCATCGCCAGGGAAAACCAGCGTGACAGTTTTCGCGTCGCCCGTGTCAGGCTTGAACGTCACCGACGAACCCATCTGGATGGTGCCGGCAGAAACCGAACCATCGGCGACGATACGCGCGCGCTCGAGTTCGGCGAGCAGGTCATCGGAAGCCTCCGGATTGCGTGCGGCCACGGTGCTCGCAATCGCCGACAGACGCGCATGGTCCGACTGCGAGATACGGATGTTAGGCTTGCGCCGGGTTTTCTTGTTGTCTTGCATTTGAATACTCATGTTTCTGCCTCGCGTCCGGGACCCGCCAAGGGATCGTCGACGGTAGTCAGTGCGACGGAAATTTATTGCTGAATGCGTCGATGCTGCAGGGACCGATGCGACCCTGCGCCAATGTCACATGTCGATTTTACATGTTCACCCCTCGGCTCGGGGCGCGCATGGCAGCCGAGCCGGGGGTTACGATCCCGCTATGGGGCAAACCCGGAAAAGAAAATCGCAAAGAGTTTTAACAGCGGCGTTCATACGGCCATAGTTGGGGAAGCAATCCCGGAAGTCAAGGCAGTCGCCTCGGCGGTATCAGTCTTGAGCTATTCGGCGCGAGCGCCGAGCAACGTGTTTATCACCAGCTCTCTTCCAGTCCTGTTTATACCAGTCCCGCGCGGTCTCTCTTCCGCAAGCCCGAGGAAGACAAGGCGTTCGGCCAATGCTTTCGATAGAGCCGGGTAGGGCCCGCGATTCATGCGCTTAAGCGCTGTCTGCTCCTCCTCGGTAAGATCACCCCACATGACCGTCATGACGGCCTCCTGCCTGCATCTGGGCCGGATTGTCCCGGCGACGGCCTACTCGCGAATTCACTGAGCCGGAAGACTTTGAGCCTATGGAACGGCATCCATACCGACAATGCCGCCTTCATTCTCCAGAACGCCGATCCGCTTCACTTCCGAGCGGTTGAGTTTCAGGCGAACGCCGATACCGCCGCCGTTCTCGGCGATGAAAACGGCGCCGGCGTTTTCAAGCGCGGTTTGCAGCGTATCGCGGACATCCTGGCCGGGAAGACTGATCCGGCGTTCGAATTCCTCGATTGTCAACGCATCCACGCCTGAATTGCCGGCGAGCTTTTCACGGGTCCATTCGACCAGCGCGCGAGCGGCACGGCATTGAGCACCAGTGATCATCGTAAAATCTCCTGCTACCGCTTTCGTGGCCGAAGTCGCCGCTTGCTGAAAGCCAAGACACTCCGGGGTACGATGGCTTAACCCAATCAAAAATGCATATCGAATTCGAAAAGGGAAGGGCTGCGCCACTCGCCGAAATCGAAATTCTGGTGCAAAATATTTGTGTTAAAGCGGCAATAAATTTCGTTTGTCTTGCAGATAAGGATGAGTGAAGCTCGTGCGTAGCGAAGTTGACAGATTGGGTGCCGTCTTAACGCCGGGGGAACTCTTGGCGATATCGCGTGGAGGGCACCTTGGGCTCGGCGATGATGATAATGGACAGGCTTGAACACGATTTCGGCAGAATACTTTCCGGCAGGAACTTTCAGCGTCATGTGGTCGGGCGAATGGTATCTGCCAGCC
>JBDSLV010000058.1:0-9143 GCA_039916205.1 Mesorhizobium sp.
GCCGCCGCCTGTTCCCGAAGGTCAAGGTGACCATACTGGAGCCGGTGAAGCTCGAAGTGCCGCCGGAGCTGAGAGGCCGTCAGCGCCGCGCCGCGGCGGGCGCGGCACTCTATCAGGTCATGTCGGACCTGGTCTTCCGCACCCAGGACATCGACAGGACGGTGCTGGAAAAGATCATCCTGACGGCGAATGAACGCGGCATGAAGCAACTTGCCGTGCAGGATCCGGTCACTGGCTTGCTGAGCTACGGCAAGCTCCTGACGGCGGCCGCCGTGCTTGGCGAGAAATTCGAAAATCTCTATGCCGGACAGGATACGCTCGGCATCATGCTGCCCAACGCCAATGGCTCCTGCGCCACGCTGCTTGGCGTCATGTCCGCCGGCAAGGTGCCGGCGATGATCAACTTCACCGCCGGTGCCGCCAACATCCTGTCCGCCTGCAAGGCCGCTCAGGTGCGCACGGTGCTGACCTCGCGAGCTTTTGTCGAACAGGCCAAGCTCGGTCCCGTGGTCGAGGAGATCGGCCGTTCGGTGAAGATCGTCTGGCTCGATGATTTGCGCGCCACCCTCGGCCTCAAGGACAAGCTGCTTGGCCTGCTGCGCAAGAGCACGCCACGGGTTGCCCGCAAGGCCACCGACCCGGCCGTGATCCTTTTCACGTCCGGTTCAGAAGGCACGCCGAAGGGCGTCGTGCTAACCCACCGCAACATCCTGGCCAATGCCGCCCAGGCGGCCTCACGCATCGACTTCCATTCGGGTGACAAGGTGTTCAACGTCCTGCCGATCTTCCATTCCTTCGGCCTGACGGCGGGCACGGTGCTGCCATTGATCTCGGGTGTGCCGGTCTATTTCTACCCGTCGCCGCTGCATTACCGCATCGTTCCGGAACTGATTTACGCATCGAACGCGACGATCATCTTCGGCACCGATACGTTCCTCAGCGGCTATGCCCGGACCGCGCATCCCTATGATTTCCGCTCGATACGCTACTGTTTTGCCGGCGCGGAACCGGTCAAGGCGTCGACGCGCATGACTTACATGGAAAAATTCGGCGTGCGTATCCTCGAAGGCTATGGCGTCACCGAGACCGCGCCGGTGATTTCCATCAACACACCGATGTACAATCGCTCCGGCAGTGTCGGCAAAATCATGCCCGGCATGGAATATCGTCTCGATCCGGTGCCAGGCGTCGATGATGGCGGGCGGCTTTATGTGCGCGGACCCAACGTCATGGCTGGCTATCTGCGTGCCGAGAAGCCGGGCGTGCTCGAGCCGCTGCCGGACGGCTGGCATGACACCGGCGACGTCGTCTCGATCGACGACGGCGGGTTCATCACTATCCGTGGCCGCGCCAAGCGCTTCGCCAAGATCGGCGGTGAGATGATTTCGCTGGCTGCGGTAGAAGCCTTGGCCGGAGAGCTCTGGAAGGGCTCGCTCTCGGCGGTCGCGACCGTGCCGGACCCGCGCAAGGGCGAGAAGCTGGTGCTCATCACCGAGGCCGAGAAGGCAACGCGCGCCGAGTTTCTGGCCTTCGCCAAGGCAAATGGTGCGATGGACCTGATGGTGCCAGCCGAAGTGCGTGTCGTGGCGCATGTGCCGGTGCTTGGCTCCGGCAAGATCGACTTCGTCGGCGCAACCAGGTTGGTCCGCGGCGAAGACGTGCCGGCCGCCAAGGTTGAGGCGGCCTGAATAAGGCCGCCCGCGCTGAAAGTCGCGGCGGACGCGAGTGCTTCAGGCGACAAGGTTTGTCATCGGCTTCACCGAAGCGGAGTCCGGAAACACCTTGTCGCCAAGCACCGCTGCGGAAAGCCCGAACTGGTCGGCAAGCAGACCCTTCAGCACCGCCCGGACGTCACTGGTCGGTGCCAGGTCTCGACCTTCGTAGAGCTTGGCCGGCTTCAGTCCGGGCCAATCGGCAATGACGCGGCCACCCTTGATCGCGCCACCCGCCAGCAGCACCACCGTGCCGGTGCCGTGATCGGTGCCGACCGTGCCGTTGACCTGGACGGTGCGTCCGAACTCGGTGATGACGACGATCGCCGTGTCCTTCCAGCGCTCGGCCAAACCCTTCTCGAATTCTTCGAAAGCGCCGTCGAGGCCGCCGAGCAAAGTGGCGAGCCGGCCGGTCGCACCGCCTTCGTTGACATGCGTATCCCAGCCATCGAAAGCGAGCGCCGCGACGCGTGGCCCATCGTCAGCCGCGATCAGCTTGGCGGCGCCCTGGGCGGCCTGCCGCATGCCGGCGGCGCTGTCGAGGCCTCCTTTAGGCTTCATCGCGTTGGCGCCCATCTTGTTGTCCAGCGCCATCTGGTTGGCATCAAGCCCCTGCTGCAGGGCGACCGCCAGGACCGGGTCGCGATGGTGGTAGAGGTCGAGAACGCGCGCCGCGAGGCTGTCGCTTGGCGCCGGCAGTGACTGTGGCGCCCAGCCAAGCACGGGAGCCGCACCGCGCATGACTAGCGGCGTTGACGGGCCGACGGCGAGGCCGCCGAGCGTTGCCACACGATCGCCTGCGGGCAGGCTTTCCAAGGCGCGGTTGAGCCAGCCCGTGGCGACGTGGCCTGGTCCGGAAAAGCCGCTCTCCAGCACATCCTGGCCGTCGAAATGCGAGCGGTCACGATAGCCGGTCGCCGCCGCATGCACGACTGCCGCCTGGTTATCCCTGAACAGCCGGGCGAACACCGGCATCGCCGGGTTGAGCACGAAGAAGCCGTCCAGTGGCAGCGCCGCATGCGGCCCGGTCAGCGACAACGCGATATCGCCATGCAGCCCGGCATAGTCGGGGTCGCCGACCGGTCCGACCGCCGAAAGGCCGTCCAGCGCGCCACGCAGCACGATGACGATCAGGCGTGGGTCGCGGTTGTCGGCGGCGCGCGCAAATCGCGGCATGTAGGCCCAGGCAAACAGTGCGCCGCCGGTCATCAGCACAGCGCGGCGGGAGGGCGTCGGGACTTCGCAAAGCAGGCTCATGACATCATCTCCGCTATCTGCGCTGGAATTCGGGCGCCATCAGCAGCAGCGCCAGGCCTTGCTGTTCGGATTCTGCCCGGGCGATCGATTGCCTCGTGTCGGACGAAGCCGAAGGGCCGATCAGGGCGTCGAGCAGATCGCTGGGGTTGCCGATCGACTTCACCTGCTGGGCGGCCTGCCAGGCGATATCGAGACGGGTCTTCATGCCTTCCGCCGACAGCCAGCTGTCCGTCTGGTCGGCAAAGCCGTTCGGCCCTGGCGGTTGCCAGAGCGGTTCACCGAGAGCACGAAGCCAGCCGAGCGCCTGTCCAGGACCTGTTCTCGGGCCGGTCGCCCTGCTGATCGCCATGACATAGTCAACCGGTGAACGCATCTTGGTGAGGCGCGTCGACCATGCCTCGGGCATGTCGATGAGAGCAAAGGCCAGCGCGCGCAGATCGCCATCCGTTTTGGTGAAGACCTTGACGAGGCGCGCCACCGCTGCCGGCGGTGGCGCGTCGGCGATGAAATGACGGGCCAGCTTGGTGGCGATATGAAGTGCTGTCGCGGGATGCCGGGCAATGTCGTTGAGCGCGGCCTCGGCTTGCCCCATGCCGCCAGCGGGATAGGTCTTGCCGAGCAGCACCGCATCGCCTGGCTCATGGGCATTGGCGTTGAAGACAAAGCTGCCGGGCTCGCCCAGCCGTCCTTCACGGCCGGCCATCGTCCACCCGGTCAGGATGCGGGCGAAGCTGGTCACATCGGCCTGGCTGTAGCCGCTGCCGACGCCCAGTGTATGCAGTTCCAAAATCTCGCGGGCGAGATTTTCATTAAGGCCGCGCTGACGCCTCTTTCCAGCACGCGAATCCGGACCGATCGATTGCTGGTTGTCGAGAAAGAACAGCATCGCCGGATGCCGCTCCACGGCAAGCAGCATGTCGGCGAAGCGGCCGAGCACGAAGGGCCGGATCGCCTCGCGCTCGAAGGCACCGGCGCTGGCGCGCACGACGATGTTCTTTGCCACCGAAACGCAGAAATGGTTCGACCAGAAATAGACGAGGCGTTCGGCAAAGCCGCATTCCACGCTGTATGCCTTGTCGAAGCGCGCCTGCGCCTCGGCCTTGAAGAATGACGCTGCGGCCGGCGGCCCAGCCGTTTTGTCGGGTGTTTCGGCGGGTGGCGTCCGTGCCGCACTCGCCATCGCCGGCTGCCCGCCCGCGCTCGCTTCGCGCTCCTTCTCGGCCTTCCGCAGCATTCTGGCGGCAAAGCTTGCCTGGATCGCTTCGGTTCCGCCGACCAGACCCGCATAAGCCGGATCGTCCTGCGAAATCATCGCAATGTCGGTTTGGCGCAGTTCCGCCTTGAGGTAACCGCGCGCATCTCCAGCCGGCTTCTCTCGGTCGCCCGGCTTGGCGCCAAGCCCAAACCGGTTGAACGCAATAAGCGTGGGATCGAGCGCGGAATCTGCAGTCGGAACTGCCAAGACGGCCTCCGTTTTCCATGGCCCAAACGCGCCAGCGTTTGACCCGGCTCAGTGCTTTGTTCGGGATTGGGCAGCGATCCTGGCTTGCCGAACTCCATCGGCAAGCCAGGATGTGTCTTGCCTCTTACCAGTGGCGCCAGTGGTGCCGGTGCCAGACATGGATCGGGCGAGGCACGACGTAGACTCTGGGCGCGACGTAGACACGGGGATAGACCACCACATGATTGGGAACGCAGCGCCCCCAGTGGTTAGGGTGCCAGCCGATGCCGCAGCCCCAGGCCACGTGCTCAACCAGCGCCGAGCCGGCCGGCTGGGTGACAGAGACGATCGGCATCGCGGAGGATGCCGCGACCGTCGTGCCAGTTCCGCCAACGGCTAGAGCGGCGGCGATGGCATATTTTGTCAGGCGATTCATGAGGATACTCCTATGTCCCGAGAGTGAGGAACCTGTCGGGATCGTGACCCCGTCAGGCTTGTCCCTTCTTCTCGTTAAACGGGCGCATCAGTATTTTCCGTCGGTCATCATGGCGATTTTTTTGCCGCGTTGGCCGATTGCCGGTCGGCGCGCCGCACAAGCCCTTCCGCCAGCAGGCCGCGAGCCTGCGCGGAGCTGGTAGCGGCAAATTCGACGATGCGCTGTTCTAGCCGTGTGCGGACAGTGACGTCGGCATTGCGGGCCCGCTCCAGCGCGGCTGACAAGGCTGCTGTGTCGAGAACCGGTTGCTGCAGCAGGTCGGCGGCCTCACGCCGGGCTTGCTGGCCATCGAGGATGACTTGGCGGGCATCGCGGCGAACCTCGCGCAATGCCTGGCGGAAGGCCTTGCGATCCTGGGCGGGAAGTTGCCCGCCAGCCGACTCCAACGAGTACCCCGGACCGGACTTGCCGCTTCTCACCCAGACGGCGCCGCCGGCAAGCGCTCCAGCCAGAAAGACATTCAGTGCCACCGATAAGATGACGAGGCTACGCGCGTTCATAGGTCTTCCTCGATCATATCGCCATCGGGGCCGGCATCGCCGAACGCGGTCACATTGGCCTCCAGGATATGGTGATCGGACTGGGCATCTGGCGTCACGACCGTGACCAATGCCAATCCGGCGATGGCGCCAGCCAGGCCGACACCGGCCAGGCCCAGCCCGAACCACCAGAAACGCTGGCGGCGGCGCCGCGAGAAGTGGCCATCGGCTGCCCGCAGGATACTGCTGTGCAGGGCTCGTTCAGGAGCTTTGACGTGATGGCGGTCAAGCATGGCATCGAGCGTGCCGGCACCCCGCAGGACGGCCTGTGCTTCTTCACCGCGCCCGAGGATCGCGGCGGCGGTTTGCTCGGCCTGCGGCCAGCGGCGCAAGTCGCCGCCATAGGCGGCCGCCAGAGCAGCGAAGCGCTCGGCATCCATTGCCGGTGGATTCCCGGATAGGTGATCATCAGACATCGGTTTGCCCCTTCCCAATCGCCTGCCAGCTCAAGTCCATGCTCTCACTCATCGATGCCATCCCTGGTCAGGATCGACTGCAGTGACCTGCGGCCGCGAGACAAGAGGCTTTCCAGCGCATCGACGCTGATCTGCATGGTCGCTGCCGCCTCCATGTTGGACATCTCCTGATAGTAGACCAGCACGATCGCTTCGCGTTGGCGTGGCGCGATGTTCTGTAACGCCCATGCTACCCGGTGCTCCTCCACCAGAGGCGGCGCGCCGGGAAGCGAGGCCGGATCGACGACATCCGGCAAATCGTCGGTCACCCATTCGCGCCGCCGTCGCAGCCGGTCGTAGCAGAGGTTCAACGCCACCCGGTGGACCCAGGTGTCGAAGCGCGCATTGCCGCGTTGCCAGCGCGAGGCGTTGCGCCAGATCCGTATGAACGTTTCCTGTGCGACATCCTCCGCCTCGGTGGCATCGCCAAGCATGCGCGCGGCAAGCGCCAGGATGCGTGGCAGCTTGCGCGCGACCAGGCTTTGTACGGCAACCGGGTCGCCGGCGCCGACCCGGCGAACCAGCTCCTCGTCCGGATCGCCACTCATCGACCGGCGCACTCCCGATGTTCATCGCGCGTCATAACCTCGCAATCATAGCTCCTGATTGGGAGCGGTTTTGTGGTCGGGCCGTTCGTCATCCGTCAAAATGCCGTCGCTGTTCTTGTCGAGTTTGGCAAAGCGCTTGGCAAAGAAGGCGTCGAGTTCGGCGCGGTCGATGAAGCCGTCATGGTTCGAATCCAGGCGGGCAAAGGATTTGGTCGGGTCGCCCTTGGCATTGCGGCTGGCCTGGAACGCCGTCCATTCCAACAGGCTGATCTTGCCATCGCCGTCGGTGTCGGCAGCCATGATCGCCTTCTCGCGGCGTTTCTGGAATTTGGCCAGGCTGATGCCCGGCTTGGTGGCCTTGGGCGCCGGTGCTGTGGCTGGAGACGTCTGAGCCGGCGCAGGCAATGGGGCAGGGGTAGGCGTCGTCGTCTGGGCGAAGGCCGCAGTGGCCTGCAGGCTCAAGGCAACGACAAGTATCGAACGGCGAATCATGCTTCACGTCTCCGGTTGGCGCGTTTCCGATGGCTCCAGCCGCGGTCACGCTTCGACCGTTAAACGCCGCGATCCGAGAAATCCGTCGGTCGCCGTGGAAATCCATCCCTCGCGTGTGCGGAGGTCGCGATGAACTGTGCCCGGCCCATCAATGGCTGGCGACCCAACCTATCTACAGTGTTAGGAGAAAAATGGTGCCGCTTAGGTGACTCGAACACCTGACCCCCGCATTACGAATGCGGTGCTCTACCAACTGAGCTAAAGCGGCCCGGGAGGCCGAGGCCTCCAAGATGCGCTGGGTGATAGACTCAACCCGCCGCTAATTCAAGATGGGACTTGGCATTTCTGTCGGCCACTGCCTCGCTTGCGACAAGCAGGCGTCGAACGGTTCACCGACTGCGCCGAGACAACAACTGGCACCGTGCCGGCGTCATGCGCCCGCAAAATCGTCAAAACATGCTGATTTCCTTGCCGGAATGGACTTTGCACGCCTCAGCAAGGCAGAATGAAGCCGCTCGCCCGTTGATTGATTGGTCGCCTGCGGCTAACGATCATCAGAATGTGAGCGAACGTGCAGAGGGATCCCGCTTGGACGCGATCGAAAAAGCGATCCGGAACGCCTTGGAAAAAGGCAATGCCGAGGACCGCGCGTTTCGCGAGAGGGTCTACAGGTCGGCTTTCGCCGCTCTCGACCGTGCTCTGCAGGCCAATCCAAATGTCACCGTCGAAGTCGCCATAAAGCGCCGGAAGGCGGTGCAGGCTAAAATCGCGGAAATCGAATCCGAATACTTGCCGGCGGTTCCCGATGTCGCCGCGCAGGTAGAAGGCAGTGCCGAGGCGCCTGCTGTCGAATTGGCGCCGCGCGCGGCGCCTGATTTTGGACCCGCGCCTTCGCCATCCGTCACCGTCGGCGATACCTCAGATGCGCCGCGCTCCCGCGTCTTGCCGGTGGTGCCTGACATCATGCCGGACGCCGCCACCGTCCCGGCGATAGACATGTCGGCCCCCGGTTCGGCGGGCGTTGCAACCGAGGTGGCGCCTGACCGTGATGAAAGGCGGGTGCGAGGCCGTCGCCTGCCGCTGACGGCGATCTTCTTTGGCGTGACGTTGCTTGCCGCCATCGGCATCGGCCTGTTCTTCGCCGTCCAGACCGGTGTTTTCAAGACACAGGCGCAACTCGACACCGCGCCGCCAGAGGCGCCGCCGACGGTCGAGGGCGATGATTTCACGCCGGCTGACGGCGCCAATGCCCCGGCAAAGCCTGGCGCGGCCGATCAGGCGCGCGACTGGATCAACGTGTTTTCACCGACCGATCCGTCGCATGTCAGTGCGCCGGCCGACGCCAAGGCCGAGGTGATGAAGGACGACACCGGCTCGTTCCTGCGTATCCGTTCCGGCGCCTCCGGTTCGGCTATCAGTTTCGACGTCGGGCAAGGCGTGCTGGAAAAGCTTTCCGGCAAGCATGCCGTGTTCGACATCGTCGCCCGCTCCGAAGAAGGCAAGGAGACGCAGATTTCGGTCGACTGCAATTTCGGGGAACTCGGCGACTGCGGCCGCAAGCGCTACGCGGTTGGCCAGCAAAGCAACGAGTATTTGTTCGACGTGCAGTTCCCGGACAAGCACCCGGGGTCGGCTGGCACCATCGCGATCAACTCCGACTTCGACAAGCAAGGCAAGGCGGTCGATATCTACGAAATCCGCGTCTCGGTCGCACCCTAACCTCAGGGCAACTAGCGATCGAGCAGCGCCTGCAACGTCTCGATGCGGTCGGCTTCGTTGGCCGGCTTGTCCCAGCGCAGCCGCGAAATGCGCGGGAAGCGCATGGCGACACCGGATTTATGCCGGGTCGAGCGGTTTAGGCCTTCGAATGCCACTTCCAGCACCAGGCCATTGTTGCGGTCCGCCCGCACTGAGCGGACCGGGCCGAAACGCTCGATCGTGTTGTCGCGGACATATTTGTCGATCTGCTTCAGCTCCTCGTCGGTGAAGCCGAAATAGGCCTTGCCGACCGGCACCAGTTCTTCCGCCCCTTCCGGGCCTGACCAGACGCCGAATGTGTAGTCCGAATAGAAACTTGAGCGTTTGCCGTGCCCGCGCTGCGCATACATCAGCACCGCGTCGACCGTGTGCGGATCGCGCTTCCATTTGAACCATGGGCCTTTCGGCCGGCCGGCGAGATAGGGCGAATCCCATCGCTTCAGCA
>JBDSLV010000059.1:0-8102 GCA_039916205.1 Mesorhizobium sp.
TTAGTTGGGACTGGTTCTAATGAGCGAACACGAGCTGCAACGCATTCAAGGGCTCGGTGCTTACCAAGGTCCCGCGTCGCCCAAGATGGAAAGCCACTAGCGAGGTTGCCTGGCGCTCCCACCCGAACCGCTCCGCACCCACCTCAGAAACGCGGATAACAGTCTGATCGTGGGCCGTGGATGCAGCCGCAAAAGGCCATCGCCCTCCGCATCCCGATCGATGCTCAGCGTGCGTTTCTAATTCGCACTTTTTCCAACTGATCGCTCGCGATACCCGATAGGTCGATACGAATTCCGGCTGCGTTCGGATCGGCTGGCTGTACACTACCCGCCGTGGAACGCATGGCCGATCCCGCAACCGAGGAACGGCTTTGTTCGGGTGAGCTGGCGACATCGAGATTCGGCTCCGCGAGCCCTGTCCCCCCCGGATCGGGTTCGCTGAACACGGCATTGCCCTCGAAATACCCGCTGCGCCATGCGATGATGGCATCCTCGAACGCCTCGTCGACGGGATTGCCATACCATTTGGTAACAATGCGATAGACCTTGCCAAAGAGCGCGGTGCCCATACGAATGTTCGCGCAGGCATCGACCAGGTCGGGCTTCAGCTCCGAGGCATCGGCGATGCCTAATCCCGCCGGATATTGCGTGACGCCGACCCGCACGACGGCGCTGCCAATATGATGGCGGATGAGCGCCATCGCCTCGTCCGCCGTCTTCGGCTTCGGCACGAGCACCACACGATCGCCGGCGCGGACGGACACAGTGAGCGGATCGCTGGATCCTGCCTGAGCGATGAATTTCTCGATGATCGCCGGCTTCAGGCCGGGATCGGCGCATTGCTGGATGAGGGCGGCATCGATCATGGGCAACTCCTGGTTCAGACGTTGAAGGCGGTCACGATCGGCACGCCGAACAGCCGGGCCCAGGACGCGGCGCTGGCTTTCTGGATGGCGACGATGGAGGTGCCGGCGGTCCACCAGCCATTGCCTGTGGCGATGACGATCTCGGGCGAACGCAGCATCGACTGCAGGACAGGCCATATGATGAGCTGCTCGTAGCATATCAGCGGCGCGATCCACTGACCGTCGAGTTCGACAGCCGGATTGGCGAAGAAATGCGCCCGGGCGCCACCGCGCTGCCCGATCCAGGAAAGCCAAGGCTGCCACATCGAGACAGGCACCGGCATGCGCTCACGATAGAGGATGCGCGCCCCGTCGCCAGAAATCTCGACCATGATATTGTCGTAGCCCTGCGTATCGACGATCGCCGCCCCGGCGAGCACGGTCAGATCGCTGCCTCCCAGCCCTGTCCGCCAGAGCCGTTCGACGGTCGGCGTCCAGAAGCCGAGAGTGCTTTCGGGAAGGATGACCACGCGGGCGCCCTCGTCCGCCGCCTTCACCGTTGCGATCAGGTCACGGTGCTCTTCCAGTCCGACATTCCGGCCAAGGCTTTGCCCCAGTTCGAGGTCGACGCCCTTCCAGCCTTCCGGTACAGGCGGATCAGTCCACGTCGCGGTAGACCAGAGCCACAAGCCTCCCAGGGCTATGGCCGCAGCGGGCCACGCTCTTGTCGTCATGATGAGAAGGCCGCCTGTGGCGGCCGCCAGGCCGACCCAGCCCCACCCGGGAAACAGCACGCCGGCCGCTGTCAGCGGATGCGCCCAGCCGATTATCCCGAACGGCGGCACCGCCATCAGCAGCCCGGCCAGTCCGTACCGCGCCACCTTCTTCGCCCCGGGCTGCATCGTCCATAGCGCAGCGTGAACGGCGACGAAGGACAGCGATGCGGCAATCCACAACAGCAGACCCGGCCAGAGATCGGAGGCGTAGAAATTGGCGACACCCTGAGGCAGGCCACGAGACGCGGCCAGGAAGTACCCCGCAGACACCAGAGCCGCGATTAGGCGTGACCGAGACAGCGCCCATAGCGCCGGGAATGCAAAGGCAAACGGCAGGGTGAGCGGACTGCCGCTCCAGGCGATGCCACCAACGAACGCGGCGGTTGCCGTAAGCATGGCGCCACGCAATGCGTCAAGGGTCGAAGGTGAGGACAGGACGGGCAAGGCCGAGGAGGCCGGCGCCGGGGATCGGCCCGAAATATCTGGAGTCATAGGAGCCCTCGAAATCGGAGTGAAGAAACAGGTGCGCCGTCGGGACGATGCCGCCGGCAAAGGGAGCCAGCGCCCTGCCCTTGGCATCGGCGGCACGCAGCTGCGAATGGGCGAGCGGCGTGCCATCAATCGAGACACCGGCGCCGATCTCGAAGCGCTGTCCCTCGATCGCCGCGACGGTCTTGATGAGAGGGCTGAACCAGCCGGGGCAGAGACCGCGATGGAGATATCCACGTTCCCGGCCAAGCCGGATTGTCGGCGTGTCCGGCGGGCAGATGAACACCAGATCGCCGGGGGCGACCGGCCGATCCATCGTCGCAATGCGCCAGAGCCCGAGCGGTTCGCTCGGCGTGAGATTCACGCGAAGGCCCCCAACCCAGCCGGCCGCCGCCAGTGCTGCGATGCCCGATCCAGCAATGGCGATCAAGGCGATGGCGCGACGTCGCCTCATTGTTTCAGCACCGGGTTCTGGCGTTGCGAAAGCCGCAGGTTCTCGGTCTGCTTCAGCGTCTCTGTCGTGCGCTCATGCGCGGCGAGTTGCTGCGCCGTGCGCATGACCGGCCAGGCTTCCGCGAGCTTCTGGCGCTCCCCAGGCGCCAAGCCTTCGGCCGCCTTGTCAAACATTTTGCCGGACGGCTCGCGCGCGGCATTGATGAGCAATGTGCGCTCGCCGAACCGCTCGGTTACCGCCTTGTTGAAGCCATCGATCTCGGCCTTGGTCATCCTATCTGCCAAGGCGTAGCCGAGTGCAGCCGGCAGGTCGTTTCGGTCGATCGCATCTCGCACGCGTTCCAGCACGCAATGAGCTGCCGGCGACAATGCCGGGATGTCGATCGAGACACGGTGCCTCAGCACGTGTTCTTCCGCCTCGATCTTCTGGACCGCGGCTTCGCGAAGCCGCAAGTAGCGCTCGATGTCGCGCTTCAGAGCCGGCGCATTGACCTCGGCGATGCGCCTGTCCTCGCGATCCGACTTGCCGGCGAGAAGGCCGACCTTGCCCTTGAGGGGACCGATCGTCGCCGGTTCATTGGCCAGGCGTTCGAGCATCGTCTTGGCCATCGAGGGATCCGACATGACCGCATCGAACTTCATCGCCCTGAAAGCGGTTTCTGGATCGGTGAAGACGTAGCGGAAGCGGGTGGAAACCTCTTCCCACTGTTTCTTCACCGCCGGATCGGCAGGGAGCTTTTCCTCGACGGTGTCGGAAATGGATCTCGCAAACAGGGTGACGCCCTTCACCATCGGTGCGGCCTCCTTCAGCGTTTGGGTCTGGCGGGTGTCGAGAACGCCGATGCGCTCACCGATACCCCGCAGGCGCAGCACGAGGCCGGCAAGCCGTTCCTTCTGCCGGAGCGTCCATTCGACCCGATCGCGCATCAGCGTGCGGGCGACACGCACCACATGAAGGCCACGGTTTTCGGCAAAGCGGAGCGCTTGGCGGTAGAGCGTGCCGCGTTCATAGTCGAGCGTCGTTTCCTTGGCGTTGCGCTTCGACAGGATCTTGATGAGGCCGCCGTTGAAAGCAAAGGAACGGCGGCCGTAATAGAGCGCCATGTCCTCGCGGTGACGGGTCATGGCGACATAAGTCAGGTGGCGATCCAGAGATAAGGAAGCCAACACCTTCACCCGGTCGACGGTCGACCCTTGCGACTTGTGAATGGTGGTGGCGTAGCCGTGATCCACATTGCGGTAAAAGCGCTGATCGACTGAGACGCGATGACGCTGCTCGCCCTCTCCGACCTCGGCGACGAGCCGGTTCGAGCCGGCTTCGACCACCCGGCCGATCATACCGTTCTTCACGCCGAGCGCGCTGTCGTTCTTCAGGAAGACGATCTGGTCACCGGCGTCGAAGCGGCGCATCCCGTCCTCGGTCCGGAAGGAATGGCCCTCTCCGACGATGCCGCGTTCGACCAGTTTCTCGCGCGCCATGACGTTCAGCATGCGGACATCACGGCGCAGATGGGCGAGGATCAGAGCCGTCTTCGCCGGATCGTAGTCGCTGTTCCAGTCGGCGATCAGGCTTTCAATCGCCTGCGCCTTCAGTTCGGAGCCAAGCACCCTGCCCCGCTGGCGATAGGCGGAAATCGCGGCATCGACGCCGCCTCGCGCGAGATCGAGCGAGGCCTTGCGCATCCAGTCCTCGCGCTGGCGATAGATCGTCTCGAGTTCGGCATATCCCACGCGCTCGACAATCGCCCGGAATGCCGCGCCGGCCTCGATTGGCTGAAGCTGTTCGGGATCGCCGACCAGCACAATCTTTGCGCCGGACCTGGTGGCTGTTTCAACGACCAGCGCCATCTGTTTCGAAGCCACCATGCCGGCCTCGTCGAGGACGAACACGGTCCTGCTGTCGAGCACGTCCCTGGCCTGTTTCCAGCGCAATTCCCATGACGCCAGAGTGCGGCTCTGGATGCCAGCTTCTCTCGAAAGTCCCTCGGCCGCCTTGCCAGCAAGTGCTCCGCCGACGACGCGGTAGCCGGCGAGTTCCCACGCCTCACGCGCCGCCTTCATCATGGTGGTCTTGCCGGCGCCCGCTCGGCCCACGACAGCTGCGATCCGCGCTCCGCCCACCACATGCTCAATGGCGACGCGCTGCTCCTGCGAAAGCCCCGAATGGCGGGCAAGGACGCTATCAAGCACCTTGTCCTGGATGCCGTGGGTCGCGCGCTCACTGAGCCAGATCGCCCGCTTCGCCATCTCCGCTTCGACACGGATCAGCGCGCGCGTCGTGTAGCGCGCGCGGATCCTCTCTCCGGTGGCGAGATCGACACTGTGGCGCTCGATGCGCAGCGCCTCGGGGCTTTGGAGAATACGGGCCATCAGGTGCTGGAAGGTGCCGGCTTCGTCGACATAGCGATGCAGGATTTTGGCGATGTCGCGCTCGTCGAACACGCTCATCTGCGAGGATATCACGTCGAGCACGATCTCGGGCCGCCTCAAAATCCGGTTTGCATTGTCCTCGCGCCGCGCCTCGAACAGGTCGATGCGATCGAGCGCCGGCGTCCAACCCTGGCGCTCACCCTTTCGCTGGATAGCCTTGGCGCCCACGCCGATATGGACGGTCGCGACGAGACCGATGCCGCGCTCCGCGTAGGAGCGGCCGTCAACGCTCATCTCCAGGCCGCCGAGCGCGAGATGCTGGTTCTGCAGGTCGAGCCAGCCATTGCGCTGTTCGAGGAACTCTTGCTTGTCGCCGGACCATGGACGGTAGACGATCTTGCCGGCCTCGTTGCGCAGGACCTCGCCTTCTTCGCCGACAACGGCGACCTTCTTCGCGCCGAAACCGGTCTCGGTGAGCGGGCGCAGCGTGGTCATCAGGTGGACATGCGGATTGCCCGGCTCGTCGTGATAGACCCAGTCCGCGACCTGCCCGCGCGCCAGGACCTGCTCGAACACGAACTGCCGCATCAGCGCGATGTTCTGCTCCTTGGAGAGCTCGACCGGCAGCGCGACGATGAATTCCTTGGCGAACTGCGCATCCTGGCGCTTCTCGAAGGCCTCGACCCTGTTCCAGAAGGCTTCGGCCGCGCCAGCGACCGAGCGGTCCGCGATCAGATTGCGAACCCAGTCCGGCGCGTCTGGTGGCAGGAGGAATTCCTCATGGGCGAGGTTGCGCTTGTTCGAATAGTCGACCGTGCGCGCCTCCATTTCATAGGTCATCTTCGCGCAATGGCGATACGCGGCCGATAGCACGGCGCTGCGGCCTGAGCTGCGTCCGATGAGTTGGGGCGTGAAATGCGTGATGGCCACGGCGAAGAGGGCTCCCAGCGAGAAACGAACAGCATGATCGTCGGGAGTGGCTGGCCCCAGGCGGGCGGAAGCAGGACGTCGCATTAGCGACGTATTACTGCGCCCTTGCAGCCATTCCTTCGGAACGGCAGGGATCATCTCAAGCGGCGTCGGCTCCGCCGACTAGCTTTTTTACTAGTCGCCCATGGCATGCATCGGGAGGATTCTCGACGAACCCAGGAACACCTAATGCGAAAGGCTCGACCGGAATGAAGAAGCCATCCTCGAAGATCAAGGAAGAGATCGCCCGCCTGCAGGATCAGCTGCGACAGGCCGAGACGCGCGAGGCCGAGCGGATCGGACGCGTCGCTCTGAAGGCCGGTCTGGGAGAGATGGAGATCGAGGAAACGTCGCTGCTGGCGGCGTTCGAGGAACTGGCCGGGCGGTTTCGCGAGAGCGCTGAAAAGGCAACCGGAAGGAAGGGGAATATCGCCAGGAAGAGCGAGGCGGCGGGGACCGCAACGATCGCGGCTGGCACGGCTTCGAGCGGCGATAGCGAGGCTTGAGCGCATGCACCGGTCGACATCATCGGAAGCCCGGAGGAAGGACACGCGCGAGAAGATCGAGCTCGGCGGCCTGATCGTGAAAGCGGGGCTGCGCTATGAAAAGCGCGCCCTGCTGCTCGGCCTGCTGATCGACGGCTACCGCCGCTGTCAGAATGATGATGCCGAGCGATCGCGATTGACCGCACTCGGCGCGGAGGCGTTCGGGCGTGACGGCGAATAGGATTCTGCTCGCCGCCGCTCCGGTGGCGCTGATGCTCGCCGTCTGTATCGGTCTGTCCGGTATCGAGACGTGGCTCGCAGCGTTCGGAAAGTCGGAGCCGGTGCGGCTGATGCTTGGGCGTACGGGCATCGCCCTGCCCTATGCGGCGGCGGCCATCATGGGCGTGATCTTCCTCTTCGCTGCCGCCGGCGCCAGCGCAATCCGCGCCGCTGGCTGGAGCGTGGCCGGCGGCGCTGCGGGGGTCATCGCGATAGCGGTCGCACGCGAGGCGGCGCGGCTGTCGGCACTGGCCGACCGTGTGCCGGCCGGCAGTTCGAAACTGTCGTATGCCGATCCCGCGACGATGGTCGGGGCGATGATTGTGGCGGTCTGTGGCGTCTTTGCGCTTCGCGTCGCGCTGCGGGGGAACGCCGCCTTCGCGGCAGCGGCGCCGCGCCGGATCGGCGGAAAGCGTGCCGTGCATGGCGAGGCCGACTGGATGGCCTTGCCGGCGGCAGCGCAGCTGTTTCCGGAGAACGGCGGGATCGTCATCGGCGAGCGCTATCGCGTGGATCGCGATCATGTGGCCGGCGTCGCATTCCGCGCCGATGACCGCGACACCTGGGGCGCGGGCGGGCGATCCCCGATGCTCTGCTTCGACGGCTCGTTCGGCTCCTCGCACGGCATCGTCTTCGCGGGCTCGGGCGGTTTCAAGACAACATCGGTCACAGTGCCGACGGCGCTCAAATGGGGCGGCAGCTTGGTGGTGCTCGATCCGTCGAACGAGGTCGCGCCGATGGTCGTCGATCATCGCCAGCGGGCCGGGCGTAATGTTTTCCTTCTCGATCCCGGCAACGCGGCAATCGGATTCAACGCACTCGACTGGATCGGCCGGTTCGGCAGCACGAAGGAGGAGGACATTGTCGCCGTCGCCACCTGGATCATCACCGACAATGCGCGCCAAGGCTCGGCGCGCGACGACTTCTTCCGCGCCTCGGCGCTCCAGTTACTGACTGTGCTGATCGCCGATGTCTGCCTGTCTGGTCATACCCAGGAAAAGGACCAGACGCTGCGGCGCGTCCGCTCGAACCTGTCCGAGCCAGAGCCGAAGCTGCGCGAACGTCTCACCAGAGTTCACGATCAGTCCGATTCGGCCTTCGTGAAGGAGAACGTCGCGCCATTCATCGCCATGACGCCGGAGACGTTCTCCGGTGTCTATGCCAATGCTGTCAAGGAAACCCATTGGCTCTCCTATCCGAATTATGCCGCTCTGGTTTCTGGCGATAGTTTCACCACCGACGAACTGGCGGCGGGCGAGACAGACATCTTCATCGCGCTCGACCTGAAGGTGCTGGAGACCCATCCCGGGCTGGCGCGCGTCATCATTGGCGCGCTGATGAACGCGATCTACAACCGCAACGGCGGCGTCAAAGGAAGGACGCTGTTCCTGCTCGACGAAGTCGCGCGCCTCGGCTTTCTTCGCATCCTCGAAACC
>JBDSLV010000060.1:0-13878 GCA_039916205.1 Mesorhizobium sp.
TGATTGGCGTGTTGGTCGGCTGGTTCATCTGGGGGCGCCTGCGTGGCGAGCTTGACAGCTTGCGCGGCGACCTCGACCGCACCCGCGGCGAACGCGACAAACTGCGCACCGATTCCAACCGGCTGACAGGCGAACTGGACGCATGCGGCAAGACCCGCGCTGATCTCGAACGCCGGCTGCGCGAAGCACAGGCGGCACCAGCCTCCACAAGCGGCACGGCAAAACCCGCTGCCTTGATGTCGACAGCCGAGACCGCCAGATCCGCGCCGGTAAAACCTGTTCCCGCACCCGCGACCGCGAAAGCAGCTCCGGCAAAGGCAGCGCCAAAGCCGGCAGCCGCGAAACCCGCCGCTGCCAAGGCGGTCACGGCTGCTCCAGCCAAGTCCACGGCCCCCAAACCCGCAGCTACCAAGCCAGCAGCAGCCAAGGCTTCCGCCAGCAAGGCTTCCGCCGCCCCAAAGGCAGCCGCACCGGCCGCGGCGAAACCGAAGGCCGCCACTGCACCGGCCAAGGCGGCACCCGCCGCGAAGAAAGCCGCGCCAGCAACCAAGTCGGCGGCACCGGCTTCGGCGAAGCCCGACAACTTGCGCCGCCTGATCGGCATTGGTCCGGTCAACGAGAAACTGCTCAAGGCGCAAGGCGTGACCAGCTTTGCCCAGATCGCAGCCTGGACCGCCGCCGACATCAAGCGCATCGAGGACGTCATGAACTTCGACGGCCGCATCGCACGCGAGCACTGGATTGAGCAGGCGAAACTGCTGGCCGCCGGCAACGAGAAGGAATTCGTCAAGCAGTTCCCGACGGCTGGAACCGCCAGCAACACCTGATCGACCGTCTCGCACGATTGCGATCGGCGGCGCCTTTTGGGCGCCGCCGATTTGTTTTGCGGGCAGGCCGGCGTCAAGGTCAGCTCAAAAGGTTGGCCCAAGGTCGTCATTGAGTAGCAAGGTGCCGTTCCCTCGATTGCGCGCGGCCGGCCCCCCATATAGAGCGGTCAGTGGCTTACTCGACTGCAGCAACCGGTTCCCATGTCCCTGCCCGCCGCAATTTTTCGCAACGACGAGAGCGCGCGTCAGCTCGTTTTCGACCGGCCGGCCGACCTCATCGTGGCGCATGCGGCAAAGGATTTCGAACCGGCGCTGGCGGCTGCGCAAGCGGCTCACGACGCCGGCAAGTGGCTGGCCGGCTATTTTTCCTATGAGGCAGGCTATCTGCTCGAACCGAAGCTCGTGCCGCTTTTGCCCGGCGGACGTCGCGCGCCGCTGATCTGCCTCGGCGTGTTCGACGCGCCGGTCGAAGAGGCGGTGCCGCCCCGCATCGCGGCGGCGAGCAACGGCCCGATCTTCGACGCCCGCGCCACCTGGTCGATCGAGGACTATGCAAAGCGCTTCTCGCGGCTGCACCAGCACATCAGGCAGGGCGATTGCTATCAGGGCAACCTTACCTTTCCGATCCACGCGCAATGGTCGGGCGACCCGCTTGCCGCCTTCGACGCGCTGACCGAACGCCAGCCGGTAAAATACGGCGCGCTGGTCTCGTTTGGCGATCCCATCATCTTGTCGCGTTCGCCTGAACTGTTCTTCGAGATCGACGCCGGCGGCATGATCGAAACGCATCCGATGAAGGGCACCGCACCGCGCGGCGCCACCAAGGCCGAAGACGAGCGGCAGAAGATGTTCCTGCGCAACGACGAGAAGAACCAGGCCGAGAACCGGATGATCGTCGACCTCCTGCGCAACGATATTTCGCTGATCAGCGAGGTCGGCACGCTGGATGTCCCGGCGTTGTTCCGCATCGAGACCTACCCGACCGTTCATCAACTGGTCAGCGACGTCAGGGCAAAACTCCTGCCCGGTTTGAGCATCCGCCAGATCTTCGCGGCGCTGTTTCCGTGCGGCTCGATCACCGGCGCGCCAAAGATCCGGGCCATGGAAATCCTGCATGATCTCGAAGGCGCGCCGCGCGATGCCTATTGCGGCTCCATCGGCTGGATCGCGCCGGACGGCACGATGCGCTTTTCCGTGGCGATCCGCACCATCTCGCTCTTTTCCGGCGGCGAGGCCGTCTACAATGTCGGCGGCGGCGTCGTCTTCGATTCGACGGCTGAGGAGGAGTATCAGGAGTGTCTGCTGAAAGCGCGCTTCGCGACGGGAACGCCGCCGGCTTCGACCTGATCGAGACCATGCGCTGGGAGCCGGATTCTGGTTTCCTGCGCTTCGACCGTCATCTTGCCCGTCTCTACGGATCAGCGGCGGAACTGGGCTTCCAATACGATCCTGGCAAGATTGGCGAGGCGCTGACAGATGCCGTCGGCCGCTCCGGCACGGCCTTGCGCACGCGCCTGGTCTTGTCCAGCGATGGCGCGGTGGCAGCATCCGCGCAACCCTATGAGCCGCTCGCCACCGGCAAGGTCTGGGCCTTGCGGCTGGCACGGACCAGGCTCGATTCGACCGACACGCTGCTGCGCCACAAGACCAGCCGGCGGGCGGTCTATAGCCACGCCCGCGCCGAGTATCTCATCACCCAGGCCGACGAAGTGCTGCTGGCCAATGAACGCGGCGAAATCTGCGAGGGCACGATCACCAATCTCTTCGCCGATTTCGGTGACGGTGTGCTGGCGACGCCCCGGCTCGATTGCGGCCTGCTGCCTGGCGTATTACGCGCCGCGCTTCTGGATGAAGGCCGCGCCGCCGAAGCCATCTACAGCTTCGACGACCTGAAATCCGCCAAGGCGCTGTTCGTCGGCAATTCGCTGCGCGGGCTCATACCCGCGAGACTGGCTTGACCCGAACCGGAGAATGCAATGTTCGTCGTGTCGCTCAATTACAAGGTTCCACTGACGGAAATCGACCGGCTGCAAGCAGCCCATGTCGAATGGCTGAAGGCTTGTTACGCGGAAGGCATCTTCGTCGTATCAGGGCCGAAACGTCCCCGCGTCGGCGGCATCATCATCGCGCAATGCAGCCGCGACATGCTCGATGCCAGGCTGGCCGCGGATCCCTTCGCAAAGGCCGGCGCCGCCGACTATGATGTCACCGAATTCACGGCGAGGATGACCACCGCCGCGCTGGACCCGATCAGGGAATCATGAATTCATCTCAGGCACTTCCTGCTCACACGCCCTACGACGGCTCGTCGAAGCTGTTCAGCATCGGCTTGAAGCCGCTTGACCCCGAAAAGTGGATCGAGGTCGACGAATACCTCCTGCCTTACCTCGCCGAAAAGCGTCGCCTCTATGCCGATGTTCCAGACAAGGTCTTTGTCGAGGAAGACGGCACGCGCGACGCCCAGCGCGAGGTGCTCGAATTGCTCAAGGCGCATCTGGCCGCGGAGTTTCCCGATATCTACCGACTCAGCGGCGCACAGGTCGATGTGGCTGGTGTCACGGACACGGCCGGCGCGTTCAGCGACGCCCCGCTCGTGGCCGCTTCGCTGCTTGTCCAGGAAGACCTGATCCTGATGCGCCGCGACGACAACGGCTGGCGGCTTGTCGCAGGCTCGCTGTGCTTTCCCTCGTCATGGTCGCTGATCGAGAAATTCGGCAGGCCGCTGCAGGAGATCCATGCACCAGTGCCGGGTTTCGGACCTGGTACAAGACCAGCCGATCTGATCAACCGCATGTTCGACGGTCTCCAGGGTCAGGCGGTCGAGCGTTACAACTGGTCGATCCAGTCGGACAATGCGCTTTACCATCCGCTCTCGGACCTGCAGCGCATCGACCGCGCCACCAACCGGCCGTCCCGGTTTCCCGATGGCGATATCAACGCCCATGCCTTCATTCGCGTCGAGCGGCAAACGCTGCGCAAACTCCCTGCCTCACGCGACATCCTGTTCACCATCCGCATCCATCTCGACCCGCTTGCCGTCCTCGCGCGCCATCCCGACCGGGCAACGCTTGCGGCATCCTTTGCTAGCCAGCTCCATGCGCTGGACCAGGCGCAGCTTGACTACAAGGGCCTGACATCAGACCGTGACAGGCTGGCGGAATACCTGGACGCCATGGCTCGGGGCTAACAATGTCAATTCGCAACCGGCTGCCGCTACTGGCCGCTTTTCTGCTCGTCGCCGCAGCCGCGCAAGCCGAGCCGGTGACCTATGCCGGCAAGGTTGGAGCAACCGACATCGTCGTCGAATTCACCGGCGATCCCTCCGCGTCAGAGGGGGCACTCGCCGGACGCTACTTCTACCGCTCGCAAGGGATCGACATTCCGCTGCAGTCAAGACCGCGCAAGGGGCGGTGGTTCGAACTGGCGGAGGAGAAAGCCTGCGGCGCCGAGAAATGCGGCGAAGGCCAGGCGGCACCCGTGGCCGCGACCTGGCGTCTCACCACCGCCGACAAGGGCAAGACGCTGGAAGGCACCTGGAACGGCAAGAAGACGCGAGCGCTGAAACTGACCCGGATCGCGGCCCGCGAGCAGACTGAGACGCCGGCGGCGAGCCCGTTTGAGCTGCATGATTTCACCGACAGCAAATTCTCCGGTGAGGATGGGCCGATCACCATGGATGCATCCCCCTACGACTATCTGCGTCTGGATTTTGCTCCCAAGGTCGGCGAGAAGGCGGGCTGGCCCGACGCCTCCTACAGCTACGTCACCGATCCCCGCACCAAATTCGCCAGGCCGCGCATCGTCGAACTGTCGGGCAACGTGACGTTCGACACGGCGAATGCCTTGCTCCAGAACCGTCACTGGCACGATAGTCTGAGCGCATTGAATTGTGCCGCCCTCCGCTATGCCGGCTTTCACGAGAACGGCCCGATCAGCACCATGGATGACGGCTCGCTTGGCGGCTATGAGGAGAGTTCGTCCGAGGTCACCTCGCTGACGCCGAAGCTGATGAGCTGGCGGGAATCCGGCAGCCTCTTTTGCGGCGGCGCGCATCCGGACAACTATTCGGATGCCTATACGATGGATGTCCGCCGCGGCGTTCTGCTTGGCCTTAAGGACATGTTTTCCGACACCGTCGACGGCAAGCCCGGGCCTTCGCTCATCGCCTTCGTCAATGAGCGGCGCAAGAAGCCGACGGAACAGACCGAAGTCGATTTCGAGGCCGAATGCGGCACCGAAGACCTGATCACCGAATACCTCGCCGCCAGCTTCAAACGCGACGGCAACACACAGCGCCTGGTGTTCGGGCTGCAGGGCCTTCCGAACGTGATCCAGGCCTGTGGCGACGACGTTCTGGAAATGCCGGCATCCGATGCCCGTGCCCTGTTCAAGCCGGAATTCGCACGGTTGCTCGACCAGTAGGCACGGTGTGAAAAGCGGTATGCTGATGGAAGCCTGACCGTGACCGGCGGTCGCCGCCCTTAACCACATGGCCAATGCAAGGTGGCCGCTGGTTGGCGCTTTTCGCTGGTTTGTGACAATGATCTGTGATGTAGCGCAGGGTCGCCGGGCAAAAGCCCGGTCTTTTTGCGTGTTTGCCCGGCCATCCGGGCCTTGAAGGAGTGCTCTAAAAAATGGCGAATGAAAACTGGCCTGTTTACGGTGAAATCAGCGGCCCCGTGGTGATGATCGGCTTCGGCTCGATCGGCCGGGGAACGCTGCCGCTCATCGAACGCCATTTCAAGTTCGACAAGTCGCGCATGACGGTCATCGACCCGCGCGACACCGACCGCAAATTGCTCGACGAGCGCGGCATCGCTTTCGTCCAGGAAGCAGTGACCGAGAAGAACTACAAGAAGCTGCTGACACCGCTGCTGACCAATGGCGGCGGCCAGGGCTTTTGCGTCAATCTGTCGGTCGACACCGGCTCAGTGGATCTCATGCGGCTCTGCCGCAAACTCGGCGTGCTCTACATCGACACCGTCGTCGAGCCATGGCTCGGCTTCTATTTCGATGCCAAGGCCGACAATGCGAGCCGCACCAACTACGCGCTGCGCGAGTCTCTGATCAAGGAAAAGCACGAGAGGCCCGGCGGCGCGACCGCGATCTCCACCTGCGGTGCAAATCCCGGCATGGTCTCGTGGTTCGTCAAGCAGGCGCTGCTCAACCTCGCCACCGACCTCGGACTGGAATTTTCCGAGCCGGCGCAGGAGGACCGCGACGGCTGGGCCAAGCTGATGAAGAAGGCCGGTGTCAAGGGCATCCACATCGCCGAGCGCGACACGCAGCGCACCAAGAAGCCCAAGCCCATGGACGTGTTCTGGAACACTTGGTCGGTCGAAGGCTTCATTTCGGAAGGCCTGCAGCCCGCCGAACTCGGCTGGGGCACGCATGAAACCTGGATGCCGAAGAACGCCAAGAAGCACAAGCATGGCTCCAAGGCGGCGATCTATCTGGAACAGCCGGGCGCCAACACGCGCGTGCGCTCCTGGTGCCCGACGCCTGGGCCGCAATACGGCTTCCTGGTGACCCACAACGAAGCGATCTCGATCGCCGACTTCTTCACCGTGCGCGGCAAGAAGGGCAAGGTTCATTACCGCCCGACCTGCCACTACGCCTACCACCCGTGCAACGACGCGATGCTGTCGCTGGACGAGATGTTTGGCGCTGCCGGCAAGCCGCAGCCGGTTCACCATGTGCTCGACGAGAACGAGCTGGTCGACGGCGTCGACGAGTTGGGCGTGCTGCTCTATGGCCACGACAAGAATGCCTATTGGTATGGTTCGCAGCTGTCGCTCGCCGAGGCGCGCAAGCTGGCGCCCTATCAGAACGCCACCGGCATGCAGGTCACGTCGGCGGTGCTCGCCGGCATGGTCTGGGCGCTTGAGAACCCGGAGGCCGGCATCGTCGAGGCCGACGAGATGGACTACAAGCGTTGCCTCGAAGTGCAGTCGGCCTATCTCGGCCCGGTCAAGGGCTACTATACCGACTGGACGCCGCTCGACAGCCGCCCGGGTCTTTTCCCTGAAGACCTCGACCGAACCGACCCGTGGCAATTCCGCAACATCCTCGTTCGATAGCACCTTGCGGACCATGCCCCACTGCCTTGCAATCGCCCGGAAATCGGGCGATTGAAGGGTTGCGGACTGGAGCGACGTGCGTCCAATTGGGCGCACAAACTACGCTCTTGCACTTTGGATGCGGCAGGAGAGGATTTTCACAATGAACATTGCGCGCAAGTTTCTTTCGATAAGCGTTGCGGCAGCCACTGTTGTGGGGCTCGCCGCCTGTGCGACCAGCGGCCCTGACGAGCCGCCCATGGCAGCGGCGCCGAAAGGTGTCGAAGGCTCGTGGATCGACGCCAAGGGTACTGGCCTGTCGACCTTCACGGGCGGAAAATTCACCACCGTGGCGACCGACACCGGCCAGAAGCTGGCAGATGGCAGCTACACCTTGACCGGCGCCACGTCGGTCGAGATCAACGGCACATCGCTGATCCGCCAGACGCCGGTCTCCTTCAACTGCCTGATGGTTTCGACCAGCCAGCTCAACTGCACCAGCGTCAGTGGCCAGAATTTCGTGCTGACGCGGCGCGCCTGACCCGGTATCGAACGGCTTGAGAAAGGACGGCGGCCAACTGGCCGCCGTTTTTTTTGCGCCGGCAAAGCGCGCCCTGATTCCGCCCGTCCCGATTCCACTTGCATGCCTGGGAATGCGATGGGAACATGCTCGAAAGCTGGCTGTTATAGTCCAGTCAAGCAAGAGCGTTAAACGCTTCAGGTCAGTTCATCCGGGAGACGAAGATGAAGAAGATCGCCGCCATTGCCGCCCTGTCCGCCTCAGCTCTCGGCCTGTCGGCCGGCGCATCCTTTGCCGACTACACGTTGAACATCCTGCACATCAACGACTGGCACAGCCGTATCGAAGGCAACAACAAATACGAATCGACCTGCTCGGCCGACGAGGAGACCAAGGGCGAGTGCATCGGCGGCGCCGGCCGGCTGATCACCGCGATCGCCCAGGAGCGCAAGAAGCTGGAAGGCCAGAACGTGCTGCTGCTCAGCGCCGGCGACAATTTCCAGGGTTCGCTCTTTTACACGACCTACAAGGGCAAGGTCGAAGGCGAGTTTCTCAACGAGATGAAATTCGACGCCATGGCGCTCGGCAATCACGAATTCGACGATGGTGAGACCGCGCTTGCGCCCTTCCTCGACATGATCAAGTTTCCCGTGCTTGGCGCCAATGTGAAGGCCAACGCACAGTCCAAGCTTGGCGACCGCGTCAAGCCATCGATCGTGGTTGAGGTCGGCGGCCAGAAGATCGGCATCATCGGCGCCATCACCAACGACACCCCGGAACTCGCTTCCCCCGGCCCCAACGTCACCATCGAGGACGACGTCAAGTCGATCACCGCCGAAGTCGAGAAGCTGAAGGCGCAAGGCGTCAACAAGATCATCGCGGTGACCCATATCGGCTACAAGCGGGAGCGCGATGTCATTGCCAAGATCCCGGGCATCGACATCGTCGTCGGCGGCCACAGCCACTCGCTGCTGTCGAACACCGACCCCAAGGCGGAAGGCCCCTACCCGACGATGGTCGACAACCCCGACGGCTACAAGGTGCCGGTGGTGCAGGCGGCGTCCTATTCGAAATATCTCGGCGAGTTCAAGGTCGTGTTCGACGACAATGGCGTCGTCAAGTCGGCCAGCGGCGACCCGATCTATCTCGACAAGTCGATCACACCCGATCCGGCCGTGCTTGCCCGTATCAAGGAACTCGGCGCACCGATCGAGGCGCTGAAGAACAAGGAAGTCGCCGAGACCACCGACGTCATCGACGGCAGCCGCGAAAGCTGCCGCACCCGCGAATGCGCGATGGGCAATCTTGTCTCCGACGCCATTCTTGACCGCGTCAAGGGACAAGGTGTCGAGATCGTCATCTCCAATGGCGGCGGTTTGCGTGCCTCGATCGACAAAGGCACCGTCACCATGGGCGAGGTGCTGACCGTACTGCCGTTCCAGAACACGCTGGCGACGTTCCAGATTTCCGGCAAGGACCTCGTTGCCGGCCTCGAAAGCGGCCTCAGCCAGGTGGAAGACGGCGCCGGGCGGTTCCCGCAGGTTGCCGGGCTGAAATATTCCTTCGACAAGTCGGTCGCACCCAATGCCGGCCGCGTCAAATCGGTGGAGGTCATGGAAGGCGGCACCTGGGCGCCGATCAATCCCGACAAGGATTATCTCGTCGCCACCAACAACTACGTTCGCCAGGGCGGCGACGGCTACAAGATCTTCGCCGAAAAGGCCAAGAACGCCTATGATTACGGTCCTGGCCTCGAGCAGGTCGTAGCCGACTATCTCGGCGCGCACCGGCCCTATACGCCAAAGATCGAGGGCCGCATCACCGAGATCGCGGCCACCGTCGCGGCGGCTCCTGCGGCAGAACCGGCAAAGCCTGCCGAACCGGCCAAGCCGGTTGAGGCAGTGCCCGCAATGCCCGAATTGCCGGCCAATTCAGGCGATATCGCCAACACCCCACCGGCGATCTCGACAGACGCAGCACCACCGCCGCCAGCCCCGCCCGCGCCTGCCCCGGCGGCGCCCGCGCCTGCCCCGGCGGCGCCTGCGCCTGCCCCGGCGGCGTCCGCGCCTGCCGAACCGGCAAAGCCAGCCGAAGCAGCACCGGCCGAAGGCAGCCATGTCATTGCTGCCGGCGATACCTACTGGGATCTGGCAAAGAAGGCCTATGGCGATGGCACCAAGTGGAAAGTCATTTCCGAGGCCAACAAGGGCTACGAGCCGCGCCGGCTTCCGGTTGGCGCGACACTGACCATCCCGGCGAAATAATTTCGCTCGAGCCTGGCGAACAGCCAAACCCGTCCGGGAAACCGGGCGGGTTTGATGCATCCCAGCTAAGGTGCGGCCAGACGCTGCATTGAAAGCGCGCGCAAGATGGTTAGGTTCGCGTCTCCTGGAGAACTCCCATGACGCTTTCCACCCCTATCGATCGCAAAGCCGCGAAGGCTATCGGCCCGCTGCCGGCCGGACACGCGCCGGTGAAGGCAGGCAAGATCGGCGTCATGCTGGTCAATCTCGGCACGCCCGACGGCACCGACTTCAAGCCGATGTGGCGTTATCTCCGCGAGTTCCTGTCCGATCCGCGCGTCATCGAGCTCAACCGGGCGATCTGGTATCCGATCCTCTACGGCCTCGTTCTCACCACGCGGCCGAAGAAATCCGGCGCCAACTACGCCCGCATCTGGAACCGGGAGAAGAACGAGTCGCCGCTGCGCACCTACACCCGCGCCCAGGGCGAAAAGCTGGCTGAGGCCCTGCGCGACCTGCCCGATGTCGTCGTCGACTGGGCGATGCGCTACGGCAATCCTTCGACCGAGAGCGTCGCCAAGCGCCTGGTCGAACAAGGCTGCGACCGCATCCTGTCGTTCCCGCTCTACCCGCAATATTCGGCAACGACGACAGCCACCGCCAACGACCAGCTGTTTCGCGCGCTGATGAAGATGCGCCGCGCCCCCGCCATCCGCAGCGTGCCGCCCTATTATGACGAGCCGGTCTATATCGAGGCGCTGGCGCGCTCGATAGAACAGCATCTGGCGACGCTCGATTTCGAACCGGAGGTGGTCATCACCTCCTATCACGGCATCCCGAAGCCCTATTTCGAGAAGGGCGACCCGTACCATTGCCACTGCCAGAAGACGACGCGCCTGTTGCGCGAACGGCTCGGCTGGGACGACAAGAAACTGATCATCACCTTCCAGTCGCGCTTCGGCGCGCAGGAGTGGCTGCAGCCCTATACCGACAAGACCGTGGAAGAACTCGGCAAGAGGGGCGTAAAATCGATCGCCATCGTCAATCCAGGTTTTTCCGTCGATTGCATCGAGACATTGGACGAGATCGGCCGCGAGGTGGCGGAAACTTTCCATCACGCCGGCGGCGAGAACTTCGCCCACATCCCGTGCCTCAACGACAGCGCCGACGGCATGGCGGTGGTCGAGGCAATGGTTCGGCGTGAACTGTCGGGCTGGGTCTGACGCCGGAACAACAGTCACTCCGAGGCGTTGAGGCCCGCCTCCGGAGAATCTGATGCCCCGTAAACTCGACCTCAGAAGCGGCCGAACTGTCTGGTCCGCCTATCGAGCGCCTGTCGTCCCGACAAGCCCACTGACGCGCGATGCCAAGACCGACGTGCTGATCGTCGGCATGGGCATCAGCGGCGCCATGATGGCCGAGACCTTGACGGCGGATGGCCATTCCGTGATCTGCATCGACCGCCGGGGCCCTTTGAAGGGTTCGACATCGGCAACGACGGCGCTGGTGCAGTTCGAGATCGACCAACCGTTGACGAAACTGAGCCGGATGATTGGCAAAGCTTCGGCGGAGCAGGCGTGGCGAAGGTCCAGGCTTGCGGTCTCCAACCTCGCCGCCCGCATCGACGAACTGTCCATCAACTGCGGCCCCAGCCGCACCCAGTCGCTCTATCTGGCCGGCACAGTGCTTGGTCCGTCGCAATTGCGCGATGAAGCCGAAGCCAGGCGGCAGGCCGGCATTGGCGCCACCTATCTGACGCCGCGGCCTCTGGCAGAGAAATTCGGCATCGAGCGCGACGGCGCCATCCTCAGCCATGGCAACATCGCGCTCGACCCGCGCAAGCTGACCGCAGGCCTTTTGTTGAAGGCGCTGGAGCGCAAGACACGTTTCCACGCGCCGGTCGAAGCCACCACGATCGAGGACGGCACTGACGAGGTGACCGTCGCCACCAGGGACGGACCCACCATCACCGCAAGGCACCTGGTGCTGGCGACGGGATACGAACTGACCGACATCGTGCCGGCCACTGCTCACCAGATCATCTCGACCTGGGCTATCGAGACACGCCCGCAATCGCGAAAGATATGGCCGGGGGCGGCCTTCATCTGGGAAGCATCCGACCCCTATCTCTACATGCGGGCGACAGCCGACGGCAGGGTCGTCTGCGGCGGCGAGGACGAGGATTTTGTCGATGAGGCACGGCGCGATTCATTGATAGCCGACAAGAGCGAGCGCATTGCCGAGAAGCTCGGCCGGTTGTTCCCGCATCTCGATACCAGACCAGAATTTGCCTGGACAGGTTCCTTCGGCACCACCACCACCGGCTTGCCCTATATCGGCGCCATCCCCAGGCATCCGCGCATCCATGCGGTGATGGGTTATGGCGGCAATGGCATCACTTTCTCGCGAATCGCGTCGGAGATCGTGTCCGCCTCGGTCAATGGAATGAATGACACGGATGCAGGCTTGTTTGCCTTCAACCGCTGATGGCAAGTCCACAAATATCACTCATCACCTGATTGTAACGTTGCTGAAACACACTTAAGTGTTTGGTGAAGTCGGCCACGCGGCAGTGCTGTGGCGGTCGGCGTCTGAGGGAGAGCCAAATGGACTTCAGTGGTTTTGATATCGCGATTCTTGTTCTTGTCGCCCTTGTCGTTCTGGTGCTGTTCAAAGGCATTCGCACGATCCCGCAAGGTTACAATTATACCGTCGAACGCTTTGGCCGTTACACCAAGACATTGACCCCCGGCCTCAATCTCATCGTGCCTTTCGTCGACCGCATCGGCGCCAAGATGAACATGATGGAACAGGTGCTTGATGTTCCAAGCCAGGAAATCATCACTCGCGACAACGCCATTGTCGGTGTCGACGGCATCGCCTTCTTCCAGATCCTCAACGCGGCTCAGGCTGCCTACCAGGTTGCCGGGCTGCAGAACGCCATCCTCAACCTGACGATGACCAACATCCGAACCGTCATGGGTTCGATGGATCTCGACGAGTTGCTGTCGAACCGCGACGCCATCAACGAGCGCCTGCTGCGCGTCGTCGACGAGGCGGCGCATCCGTGGGGCATCAAGATCACCCGCGTCGAGATCAAGGACATCAATCCGCCAGCCAACCTCATCGAATCGATGGGCCGGCAGATGACGGCCGAACGCAACAAGCGCGCACAGATCCTCGCAGCCGAAGGCCTCAAGCAGTCGCAGATCCTCGAGGCCGAGGGCCGCAAGGAAGCCGCCTTCCGCGACGCCGAAGCGCGCGAGCGCTCTGCTGAAGCCGAGGCGCGCGCCACGCAGGTCGTGTCGGAAGCGATCTCCAAGGGCGACGTACAGGCGCTCAACTACTTCGTCGCGCTGAAATATACCGAAGCGCTGACCAAGATCGGCTCGGCCACCAACAGCAAGGTCGTGCTGATGCCGATCGAAGCCTCTTCGCTGATCGGCACGCTGGGCGGCATCGGCGAGATCGCCAAGGAAGTGTTCCGCAGCGAAGGCACGGCTGGTGCCGCACGCCAGGCCGCGCGCCCGCCGGTCGTCAGGCCGAGCGACAACTAATCTGGCTGCAATAGGTCAAAACCCATGATCGACCGCATCATTTCCGAACTCGGTCCCTGGAACTGGATGGTTCTGGGCTTCGTCCTGCTGGTGATGGAAGTCATCGCGCCGGGCATCTTCATGCTTTGGATCGGCATCGCGGCGCTGTTGATCGGCGTCGTGTCGCTGCTGATCTGGGATGCCGGCTTCTGGACCTGGCAGATCCAGGTGCTCGCCTTCCTGGTCCTGTCGTTGGTTTCTGCCTATGTCGGCAAGAAACTGGTGGGCGGACGTAATGACCCCACCGACCAACCGCTGCTCAACCGGCGCGGCGCACAGATGGTCGGCCGCATGGCAACCCTTGCCGAACCGATCCGGGATGGACGCGGGCGCATCAAGCTCGGCGACACGCTGTGGCGTGTCTCCGGCCCGGACCTCCCGGCCGGCACTCAGGTGCGCGTGACCAGTGCCGCCGACACGGATCTGGAGCTGACCGTCGAGGCAGTGTGAGACTGGGCTGAAAATCAAAGAGCGGCTGGACGCGGCCGCTCTAAGCCGCGCCGATCCGCAGCAAATCGTGCAGGTGCACAAGTCCCACCGGGCGCTTGCCCTCCACCACCATCAGGCTGGTGATCGCCGATGTGTTGATCGTCTGCAGCGCCGTCGCCACCAGAGTGTCCGGCCCAGCGGTCT
>JBDSLV010000061.1:0-2812 GCA_039916205.1 Mesorhizobium sp.
ACATTCTCGCCGCCTGCTTCGTCATCGACCTGCCAGATCTCGGCGGACGCGCCAAGCTGGAGGCGCTTGGCGTGCCGGTGAGGACGCTGATCGGGTTTGAAGGGCATTGAGTTTTTTCCTTCTCCCCTTGTGGGAGAAGGTGGCCGAGCGAAGCTTGGTCGGATGAGGGGTGCTCCAGAAAGCACCAATCCCTCATTCCTTGCGGCACCCCTCATCCGTCTTGGCGCTGCGCGCCAACCCACCTTCTCCCACAAGGGGAGAAGGCAAGGGCGCTACTCCACCTTCACCAGCACGGCGCTGTCGAACTCCAGCACCTTGTCGCCAGTCGAATCAAAAGCTTCCGAGCGCAGTGCCAGCACGCGCCAGCCGGGGCGCGAGGCGATGGGGCGATGCGAGAGTGCAGCGCGGGTGAAGGTCACTGTCTCTCCGGCATAGACCGGCTTCAGCCATTTGAGGTTCTTGAAACCGGGCGAGGGGCCGAATTCCGGCACCGGGCCGGGGCCGTCCCAGCCTTCGGTGTCCATGCTGTTTTCGAGGTTCAGCTTCATCCAGATGGCGGCGGTGTGCCAGCCTGAGGCGCAGAGCCCGCCGAGCACGCTGTTCTTGGCCGCTCCCTCGTCGATATGAAAGACCTGCGGGTCGTATTTCCTGGCGAAGGCCTTGATCGCCTCCGGCTCGAATGTGTGCGAACCGAGCGAGACGGTGGTGCCGATGCGGAAGAATTCGTCGAGGGTCACGCCATGGCCTCGCGGGTCAGGAACATGCAGGTGTTTTCGAATTCGAAGACGCTCTCACCGCGCTGGTTGAACAACTCGCTGCGCATGGTGACGAGGCCGATGCCGGGCTTGGACTTTGAAACACGCCTGGCAAGCACGGTGGTGTTGCCGCTCAGCGTGTCGCCGGCCAGAACCGGCTTCTTCCATTTGACATAGTCGACGCCTGGCGCGCCTTGCGAGGTCGAGTCCAGCAGGAAGGCGTCGCACAACATGCGCATGAACATGGCGCAGGTGTGCCAGCCTGAAGCCGCCAGCCCGCCGAGAATGCTGGCCTTGCCGGCTTCCTCGTCGAGGTGCATCGGCTGGGCATCGAACTCCTGCGCGAATTCGATGATCTCGGCGGCGCTCACCAGCTTGGTGCCGAGGTCGAGCGATACGCCTTCGACGAAATCCTCATAGGCCCAGGTTTTTGCAGTCATGGTCCAATCCGGTTCGGAAACCCGCGATCCCGATTTTGTTCAAGTCCAATGGGGATCGGGTTCCCGGATGACGGCCAGACGGCGTTTGGTCAAGCGATTTCTGGTGCGCCAGTCCGGCGCTGCCGATGCGAAGCAGCCTGCTCAGAGCCAGCCGCGGCGGCGGAAATACCAGAAGGGCAGGATCGCCGACAGGATCATCAATCCGATGGCGAAGGGATAGCCGAGCTCCCATTTCAGTTCGGGGATGATGTCGAAATTCATGCCGTAGATCGAGGCGACCAGGGTCGGCGGCAGGAAGATCACCGCCGCCACCGAAAAGATCTTGATGATGGCGTTCTGCTCGATGGAGATCATGCCGAGCGTGGCGTCGAGCAGGAAGGAGATTTTCTGCGACAGGAACGTGGCATGGTCAGCGAGCGACAGCACGTCGCGCGACATCGTCTTGATGCGCGCGCGGACATCCTTGCTCATCTTGGTCTGTGTCGCGACATGGGCGAGGAAGCCGGCCAGCCGCTGTAGCGAGATCAGGCTGTCGCGCACCGAGGAGGCGATATCCTCCTTGCGGCCGATGGCCTTCAGCAGTTCCTGGAAATCGCGGTTGCGCTTCGACACCTTGGTCGAGCGCGCCTCGAAAATGTCGCGCGAAATCGCTTCCACGTCACGGCCGGCCCGCTCGAGTATGTCTGCGAGGCGGTCGACGATCGCCTCCAGCAGGCCGATCAGGATGGTATCACCACTGGTGCAGCCGGTTGCCACCTTCTCGGCGCGCAGCGGAAAGGTCTTGAACGCCTTGGGCTCGTGATAGCGCACGGTGATCAGCCGGTTGCCGGCGAGCGCGAAGGTGACCGGCGACATCAGGGGGTCGTCGACCTCGGTCTGTGCCGGCAGCGTGGCGGTCATGAAATAGGCGCCGTCCTCGATGTAGAGCCGGCTGGAAATCTCGATCTCCTCCATCTCCTCGCGGGTCGGGATGGCGACGCCGAGCCAGCTCTCGATCGTGGCCTCTTCCTCCTTGGTCGGATTGATGAGATCGGCCCAGATGACCTTGTCGCCATTTGCCACGAGATCGTCGACGACACGCAGGCGATCATTGTCCACGACGAAGGCCTTGATCATCGCCTGATATCCCTTGCTTGGGTCAAAGGGTGCGTTCTGAGCGGACGCGCTGTTTTGGATGGTGCAGGGCGGCGCTTTCGGTGACAGCGCCAACCATGTGTCGCAGCCGATTAGACCCGTGATGTGACAAGGTCAAGGCAGGCCCCGCCGACCTCGGAATGGCTGCATATAAAGGCCGTCAAAGAGGGATGGGATAGCGGCGCGGCACCATGACCGCCCGCCATCTCCGGCATGCTGTGAGGCAGCGCGCAGATCAGGCTGCCGAGGCCCGGCAGCGCTCGAGGATGTCTTCCAGGGGATCGTGTTCAACGCCGTACGGCCAACATCGCCGCCGTCTGGTGAGTGGCATGACAATGGCCGGGCTGTAGGCGGCTATCAGCGGCCGATCAGAAGAATTCGTCGAGAAGCCGGTACCAGGAAAGCCTGCCGGAATCGATCCCATCCCAGCCATATCGGTCGAGGAACGGCTTTTCCCATGGTTCGCCGAGATTGTAGCGGATG
>JBDSLV010000062.1:0-4675 GCA_039916205.1 Mesorhizobium sp.
GAGAAACGCGTGGTCATAGGTGCGCGCCAGATTCTGCGGCAGCACGAATTCCTCGCGCGGCGTCGCCAGAAACGCCCGCTTGTTGCGGTCGTCCAGCACATCCTTGTTGTAGACCATGATCTGAAACCGATCGAATCGCTCGGCGAGATACTTCGGATCTTCGCCGCGATTGGCCACCATCCAGTCGATGAAGGCCTTTTTGTCGGCCACCGGCACTTCGGCGTTCCGGTCATAAGGCACCGGCAGAGCCGCCCTGGCGATACCAGGAAGAATGGAAAACGCCGCCGCTTCCGCCGACAGCGCCAAGAAGTCTCGACGCTTCATGGAAAAAGCCTCCAAAAGTGGCCTTTGCCACCCCTAAACCAAGCACTTGATCCGATTGCACCGCCCCCCAAAACGAGTCAATGGCCGTGGAGAGGCGGCGGCTCGGCCGGGGAATTTGTGGCAAGAGGGCAACAGTTTTTCCTCGCACCGAGGCTTTTATGGACTGAATCGACCGTCAGCGCTGCCGCCGGAATCGCCCTCAGCCGGCCCGCGAAAAAAATTCGCTGCGGCCGTTTGCTTGACTTGGCTGGCAAAAACGGGCAGCAAAACAGCCTCGGAAGGGCAGCAAGACCACTTTTACAACAGTGGACGAAGCCTTGTTTGGCAAAAGTCCACGTCTCACCGTTGGTTTTGAGAGGGATTGATTAACCAACTTTGTCCATATTTTGAAGCAATCGGCAACCAACGACAGGCGCGGAAAACGCGCCGGGGACCACCTGGGATCACTCACAGAATGGTCTTCGCGGCTATCGTGGCCGCGAAAGGGAAACCGATTGGAGCAAGATTGGTTGCATGGCGTTCTTGAGTAAGAAAAATATTGTCTGGGACGAGCACGGGGACTGCGAGCCCGCCGATCGCGCGTTGCGTTCCTCCACCTTCACCCCTGAACGGATCGTCCGCTGGGTCGCCGTGCCTGGCGTCAGTGCTGCCGTCGGCCTGTGGCTAATCGGCACCATGGTTGGCCTGAGCTCCGTCGGCGCCTCGCTGTCGACGACTTCAGGCGGCCTGCGGCAGACCCTGTCCATGCCCGGATCGCTTGCCCTTGCCGATCCGCTGAAGCAGCATTTCCTGACATCCTCGGCGCCATTCGTGCTGGCCAATGCCCATGGCGGCACACAGGCCTTGCGCGATCACGCCGTGCAATGCGGCGCCAGCTGCTTCAAGCTTGCCTCGACAAGCGCACCGGCAGGCAAATCCGGGCGCCTCGTGGCGCAGGCCAAGCCAGCTGTTGCCAAGACCGAGACGCAGGAACGCTTCGAACGCGTGGAAGCATCGCTGTCGCCAACCAGGCTCGCCGCTGCCTTTGCTGGCGCCGGCAAGCCTCTCGTGGCAGCCAACAGCCCAGCGCGCCCTGTCATTTCCAATGTCCCACAGCAATATACTGTCGCTTCGCTGGTGCCGACGGCTCCTGTCGTAGCCAGCCTCTCGGCCGATCTGCCAGTTCCCGCCGCGGAACGCTTCGCCCGGCTGGACACCGGTTCCGTGGTCGTGCAGACCGCGCCACAGCCGATGGGCTTTGCCCAGGCGGACACCCCCGACAATGCACAACTGGCTTTGGCGCTCGTTCAGTCGCTGCCGGTTGAAGACGAGGCCTTTGCTTCTCCCCTGCCGATCGAGGAATCCTCGGCGGATGTCGCGGTTTCGCCTGTCGAGACCCAGCAGGAACAGCCCGGCGATGTCACCGCGCTGCCGGAAGCCCTCACCGATGACGTGCCGTTGCCGACCCAACGTCCGCAATTCGACGTGCCACAGCCGCCGAAGACCGCGCAGCAGTCCAAGCCTGTCCAGCAGCCGAAGCCGGCCCGCGAAACAGTCCAGCAGGCGCAGGCGCCGAGGACGGCCCAACCGGCTCGCCAGGGCAGACCAGCCGATGGCGGCGACGTTCTGGCCTACGCCAAGCCGGACACGCCGTCAGGCGGCCTTGGCCAGGCATTCAAGAACCTGTTCAACTCGCCAGGCGGCAGAAGCGGAGCCGGCAATGGTGTCGCCGTCTATGACATCTCGGCCAAGATCGTCTACATGCCGGATGGTCAACGGCTAGAGGCGCATTCCGGCCTCGGCGCCATGGTCGACCAGCCTCGCTATGTCCACGTCAAGGATCGCGGCCCGACGCCGCCCAACACCTACAATCTATCGATGCGTGAATCGCGTTTCCACGGCGTCGAGGCCCTGCGCCTGACGCCGGTGAGCGGCGGCAACAAGTACAACCGCAATGGCCTGCTTGCCCACACCTATATGCTGCGCGGCGGCCGCGCCGAATCCAATGGCTGCGTCGTCTTCAGGGACTATGCCCGCTTCCTCGCCGCCTTCAAGAAGGGCAAGGTTACACGCCTCGTCGTGGTGGATCGCCTGAACGGATCGGCGACTCGTGTAGCGTCGAACGGAAGCGGCGCCTGACACGCAGGTTGAACCGGAACCTTGCCTCCTCCTGACAGCCTTCTGTCAGGAGCATGGCGCTGACGCCGGCCTGCTCCCATCCCGCTCTTTCCATTTCGGCCGAGTCCTCCCATATTCCCGGCATGGCCAGATCCCCCGACAAGAAGACGCCGCCAAAGGCGAATAGCGCGCCCAAGCGGCGGAGCCCGATCACCGATTTCCTCGATGCCTCCGAGCCGCTGCACAGAGGCGGCTTCGACGAAGCGCCGCAGCCGGAATTTTCCGGCACCCCGCTGACCGGCTCGATTGCCGACTGGGCCGAACAGATCGAGCAGGAGGCGGAGAAGGAAGGCCGACTTGCCGGCAAGGGCGACGGCGGCAAGGCATCCAAGCCCTCAAAGAAAATCCCCGAGCGCTCCGCTGCTCCAGGCCGAAGCTCGCGCGGCACCTCGATGGGTGGCGCGGCATCGGCCAGGGAGCGTACGGCAGCAGGCCTCAATCCGGTCGCCGGTCTCGACATCTCGCTGGAAGACGCCGAGACGATGGCCTCGGGCAGTGTCACCGCGACCGTGGCGGCACTGTCGGCGCTCATCGAATCCGGCAATCCGCTGCACAAGGACGGCGTGCTGTGGACACCCCACCGCCCTGCCCGCCCTGAAAAATCCGAAGGCGGCATCGCCATCAAGATGGTGTCGGATTTCGAGCCGGCCGGCGACCAGCCGACCGCGATCAAGGATCTTGTCGAGGGCGTCGACAACAGCGACCGCACGCAGGTGCTGCTCGGCGTCACCGGCTCCGGCAAGACCTTCACCATGGCCAAGGTGATTGAGGAGACGCAGCGCCCTGCCCTGATCCTGGCGCCAAACAAGACGCTGGCGGCGCAGCTTTATTCCGAGTTCAAGAAATTCTTCCCCGAGAACGCGGTCGAGTATTTCGTCTCCTACTACGACTATTACCAGCCGGAGGCCTACGTTCCGCGCACCGACACGTTCATCGAGAAGGAATCCTCGATCAACGAGCAGATCGACCGCATGCGTCACTCGGCGACGCGCTCGCTGCTGGAGCGCGACGACGTCATCATCGTCGCCTCGGTGTCCTGCATCTACGGTATCGGCTCGGTCGAAACCTATACGGCAATGACCTTCCAGATGCAGATCGGCGACCGGCTCGACCAGCGCGCCCTGCTTGCCGACCTCGTCGCCCAGCAATACAAGCGCCAGGACATCAATTTCGTCCGCGGCTCGTTCCGTGTGCGCGGTGACACGATCGAGATCTTTCCCGCCCACCTTGAGGACCGCGCCTGGCGCATCTCGATGTTCGGCGACGAGATCGAGCAGATCACCGAATTCGACCCGCTGACCGGCAGCAAGACCGGCGAGCTGAAAAGCGTCAAGATCTACGCAAACTCGCACTATGTGACGCCGCGCCCGACCCTCAACCAGGCCATCAAGTCGATCAAGGAAGAGCTCAAGCACCGGCTGGTCGAACTTGAGCGCGCCGGGCGACTGCTGGAAGCACAGCGGCTGGAACAGCGCTGCCGCTTCGATCTGGAAATGCTGGAAGCCACCGGCTCCTGCGCCGGCATCGAGAACTATTCGCGCTATCTGACCGGCCGCCAGCCGGGCGATCCGCCGCCGACCCTGTTCGAATACATTCCCGACAATGCACTGGTCTTCATCGACGAAAGCCACGTCACCATTCCACAGATTGGCGGCATGTATCGTGGCGACTTTCGGCGCAAGGCAACGCTGGCGGAATACGGCTTCCGCTTGCCGTCCTGCATGGACAACCGGCCGCTGCGTTTCGAGGAATGGGACGCCATGCGCCCGCTCTCGGTCGCCGTGTCGGCGACTCCGGGCGGTTGGGAAATGGAACAGGCCGGCGGTGTCTTCGCCGAGCAGGTCATCCGCCCGACTGGGCTGATCGATCCGCCGGTCGAGGTGCGCCCGGCCAAGAGCCAGGTCGACGATGTCGTCGGCGAAATCCGCGATACCACCAAGGCCGGCTATCGCACGCTGGTGACGGTGCTGACCAAGCGCATGGCCGAGGATCTGACCGAATATCTGCACGAACACGGCGTGCGCGTCCGCTACATGCACTCCGATATCGACACGCTGGAGCGCATCGAGATTTTGCGGGACCTTCGCCTCGGCGCATTCGACGTGCTGGTCGGCATCAACCTGTTGCGCGAGGGCCTCGACATCCCGGAATGCGCACTGGTCGCCATTCTCGACGCCGACAAGGAAGGGTTTTT
>JBDSLV010000063.1:0-6381 GCA_039916205.1 Mesorhizobium sp.
GATGTGGCGGGTGAATTGTTATGCCGAGGACAACTGGCCGGCGATGACCGACTGGCTGGTGATCGAATGCTCGCGTATCGAACGTGCGGTGACCGAAGTCCTGGGACAGGGGTAGATATCAGGTGCCGCCAGAAGGCGTCGGATCCTTCTTCCGCTCACGCTGGCAAGGCCAGGTGCCGCTCGACCGGCTGTTCTGGCGCGACCTCGTTCTTGTTGGGACCGCGATCAACATCGCGTTGTCGGTAGCGGCGCTGATCCTGCTGGGGTTGAAGATGCCACTCGCTCTGGTGCTGGCCGTGCATTTCGCGCCGGTGCCTTACAATGTCTTTCTGACATTCGTTGTCTGGCGAACCGCCGAGAAGGTCACCGGCGCCACGGCCTGGATGATGACGCTCGGCGCCACGCTGTGGCTGATCCTGACAGTGGTGGTCTGAACAAAAAAAGGCGGCCGAAGCCGCCTTTGACAAACCCTATATTGAACCGCGTCAGGCCGCCGGCTCGAACTTCAGCGCCACGCCGTTGATACAATAGCGCAGGCCCGTCGGCGGCTGGCCGTCCTCGAAGACATGGCCGAGATGGCTGCCGCAGCGGGCGCAATGGCATTCGGTGCGGACCATGCCGTAGCTGCGGTCGACGGTGTTCTCGACCGAACCCGGCACCGGGTCATTGAAGCTCGGCCAACCGGTGCCGCTCTCGAACTTCAGCTTGGATTCAAACAGCGGCTGGTCGCAGCCGGCGCAGGAAAAGGTGCCGGCGCGCTTTTCGTGGAGCAGGGCGCAGCTGCCCGGGCGCTCGGTGCCGTGGTTGCGCATGACCGCATATTGCTCCGGCGTCAGCCGGGCGCGCCATTCGGCGTCGGTGCGGGTTACAGGGTAGGTGTGGGTATCCATTTTGATCTCCTCAGCCTTGGCGGCTCGTTCCACAGCGCCGCGCGTCCCGCGGACGCGCAAAGGGCGCTGTAGCACTCTAGTTTTGCGCATGATCCTTTCCAAACCGGAGGTTTTGGGGTCATGCGCGGATTGCAACCTCATATTCGCATCAAGATAGGGTTTGTTACAGATTTTGCCCGCATTTTCGAACGTAGCGCACGCTAATTCCCTAGGCGATTGCCGCGAGATAGCGCTGAACCGAGACGGCCAGCGCCGTCTTAGCGTCACCGATGATGTTCTGGTTCCACCATGCACCGTAGATGTCGTCGAATGCGAATGGCTCCAACGCGGCGGCGATGCGCTGCACCGCGCGTGCATTGAGCGGAATGTAATTTGGGTAGCTGTACATGAAGCTGACGTGGCGGCGGGTCTGAGTGACCTGCAGGATATCGCCGGCAAGGACGACATCGCCGCCCTCGCGTTTCCAGTGCAGCACCTGGCCACCGGCAAAATGACCGCCGCAGCGGATGAGTGTCAGCGCAGGGTTTATCGCGATTGTTTCGCCTTCCCAACTGACGATCGAAGGGTGCGGCCGCATGATCCACTGCCGGTCGTCGGCATGAAGGTAGATCGGAACGCCGCCAAAGGCCTCGCTCCAGTCGACCATCACCGAATAGTAGTGGCTATGCGAGATGGCGATCGCGGCCAGGCCGCCGCGGCGCTTGATCTCGGCAACCGCCTCGTCGGTCACCATCGAGACGCAATCCCACAGAACATTGCCGTGCGGTGTCTGCGCCAGCAGCGCCCGCTGGCCGATGGCAAAGCGCGGCTCGATGCCGAAAGCGAGCACCCCGGCATCCTCCTTCATCACCAGCCGATGCTTGGCGGCGAGTTCGTCCGCGGTGATCCAGGCCTGGCCTTCCCAGCGCACATATTGCCGCTCGTCTTCACAGATCGGGCAGCGCTGTGGCGGCGCTTCGCTCGCCGCGAACTGGACGCCGCATTGCAGGCAGAGGAAGCAGGTCATGCGGTTCTTTCCATATGATGGTTCAATGTTTGCGCGACAACTGCCTGGTGGCGCTTTCCAGCCCGGCGAGCGTCAGCGGGAACATGCGGCCGCCAAAGATGTCGCGGATCATGGCGATCGAATGGGTGAAGCCCCAGTGTTTCTCGGGTTCCGGGTTCAGCCAGACCGTATTCGGCCATTGCTGCAGCAGACGTCCGAGCCAGACCGTGCCTGCCTCAGCGTTCCAATGCTCGACCGAGCCGCCGGGATGGGCAATCTCATAAGGGCTCATCGAGGCATCGCCGACAACGATCACCTTGTAGTCCGGTCCATATTTGTGGAGCAGGTCGAAGGTTGGGATCACCTCGGCATGGCGACGGCGGTTGTCCTTCCACACGCCCTCATAGAGGCAGTTGTGGAAGTAGAAATATTCGAGCTGGCGGAACTCGGCTCGGGCGGCCGAGAACAGTTCCTCGACGCTTTTGATGTGATCATCCATCGAGCCGCCGACATCGAAGAACATCAGCAGCTTGACCGCATTGCGCCGTTCGGGCCTTGTCCGCACATCGAGATAACCGTGCTCGGCGGTGGCGTGGATGGTGCCGGGCAGGTCGAACTCCTCCTCGGCGCCCTCGCGCACCCAGCGGCGCAGGCGCTTCAGCGCGATCTTGATGTTGCGGGTGCCGAGTTCGACGGAATCGTCGAAATTGCGGAATTCACGCTTGTCCCAGACTTTCACCGCGCGCCGGTTGCGGCTCTCATGCTGGCCGATGCGCACGCCTTCGGGGTTGTAGCCATAGGCGCCGAAGGGCGAAGTACCGCCGGTGCCGATCCATTTCGAGCCACCCTGGTGGCGGCCCTTTTGCTCTTCCAGCCGCTGCCTCAGGGTTTCCATTAGCTTGTCGAAACCGCCCAGCGCCTCGACCAGCTTTTTCTCTTCTTCGGTCAGGTGCTTTTCGGCAAGGCGACGCAGCCATTCCTCGGGAAGGTCGGCAACATCGACGGCATCCGGCCCGCCGAGCGCCTCGATACCCTTGAAGACATGCGCGAACACCTGGTCGAAGCGGTCGATGTGGCGTTCGTCCTTCACCAGCGCCGTACGGGCGAGATAGTAAAACCCCTCGACATCATAGTCGACCAGCCCGGCTTCCAGGCCTTCGAGCAACGACAGATATTCCCGCAGCGAGACGGGAACACGCGCGGCTTTCAGTTCGAGAAAGAAGGGCAGGAACATCGGCTATCTATAGCAGATCATACTCAATGAAGCCGGTCCGCCGCGCCACATGGTCGTAGAGCTTGCGTGCGGTGGCGTTGGTCTCGTGCGTCATCCAGTAGACGTTCTTGACGCCGATCTTGCCGGCTTCCTGCTTCACCGCCTTGATCAATGCAGCACCAATACCCTTGCCGCGCACATCCGGTTCGGCGAACAGATCCTGCAGGTAGCAGTTGTTTTTCTCCGACCAGCCGGAGCGGTGGTAGAGATAATGGGTGAGGCCGACGGCCTTTCCGTCGAGCGTGGCGATGAAACCCTTGGGCTCGAACTCGCCCTCGGTGAACAGCCGCTTCCAGGTGACGGTGTAGACGTCTTCCGGCAGCTTTGTCTCGTAGAAGGTCAGGTAGTCGGTCCAGAGGCGGTGCCAGTCGGCGTGGTCGGATTGAGCGAGCGGGCGGACAATGATCTCGGACATTTCGTTTTCCTCCAAAGCCTGAGCCATTCCGAAGGAATCACGCTCAAGCAATACCTTTGCCCTATCCCGCCAGCAAATTGTACTCGCGAAATGCGGTGCTGAGCATGTTCAGCGCCCCTCGTGCCCGCGGCGCCAAGGTGTGTGAATGCAGAACGACCTCGGAGGGCGGGATCGCCGGCAGGCCGAGTTTGCGGCCGACCTCGACCAGGCCGGGGGGAACGACACGATGGGCGAGGGCGGAAACGGCGAAGCCGGCCGACACCGCTATGTTAACCGCCGTACCGCCGCCACCGACAAAGGCTTCATCCCAGGCGATGCCTGCCCGATCAAGCACCTCGATCGCTCTCAGACGATCCGGACAGCTGCACACCGTGCTTAGAAGGGCGAGGCGCAGAGGTGTTCCGCGCTGCCATTCGAATGCAGGCGACGCGAACCAGCCATAATGGGTGCGCGACAAGGCCTTGCCATCGCGGCTGTCGCCTTCCCGATGCACGATGACCGCATCGAGTTCGCCGCGATCGAACGCCTCTTCCAGCAGATAGGACGTATCGATCTTCATGCTGAGCGCCAGCGACGGATCGTGCGCGTGGAGCTGGGCCAACAGCACGGAGAGCTCCGGTCCCGCGACGTGATCGACAAAGCCGAGAGCCAGCCGGCAAGGTGCGGCGGAAAATTCCGCCATGGCGCGCTCATGCGCGGCAAGGAAATCGCGGGCCGCCGGGAGAAAGGCAGCACCCTTTGCCGACAGGTGGACACGGCGCGGGGTGCGCTCGATCAGACGCGCGCCGAGCTTCTCTTCGAGCCGTCGCAGCTTGACGCTGACCGTCGCCTGGGTGCTCCCCAGCGCGGCAGCCGCGCGGGTGAAGCTTTGCAAATCCGCCACCATCACGAAGGTTCGTACGGCATCGACATCAAGGCTGGTCATTTTTGGTCATTCCATTTTGTCATTTCTGAAATAGATACGCATAGCCTTTTTTCATGGTCAAGGCTCATCTATGTCACGCTGACCGCCGTTTGAAGAAGAGCATCAGCGCTCTTCTCCTTCTCAAAGCTCAGATGGAAAGCGATCGACATGACGTTTCAGCTAAACCGAAACACCATTGCGCTGGCCGGCGTTTGCCTCGCCTCGCTGCTGTTCGGCCTGGAAATCTCCAGTGTGCCGGTGATCCTTCCCAAACTGGAAGGCATGCTTGGCGCCAACTTCAGGGATTTGCAGTGGATCATGAATGCCTACACCATCGCCTGCACCACGGTGCTGATGGCGACGGGGACATTGGCCGACCGTTTCGGCCGCAAGCGCGTGATGGTGACGACAACCGTCGCCTTCGGCCTCGCCTCCCTGCTGTGCGGCCTCGCCCCGACGGCACCGCTTCTGATCATCGCCCGCTTCCTGCAAGGTCTCGCTGGCGGGGCGATGCTGACCTGTAGCGTCGCCGTGCTTTCGCATCAGTTTCAAGACGGCAGTGAACGCGGCAGGGCCTTCGTTGCCTGGAGCGTCGTCACGGGCATCGGGCTCGGATTTGGTCCGGCCATCGGCGGGCTGATCGTGGCGCTCTCAAGCTGGCAATGGGTGTTTCTCATCCACGTGCCGCTTGCGGTTCTTGCCCTGGTGTTCATCGGCGCCGGTGTCACGGAATCGCGCAACCACAACGCCCAGAAGCTTGATTGGGCAGGCATCCTGACGCTCTCGCTCGCGGTGTTCGGCTTCTCCTATCTGATCACCCAGGGGGCCGAACTCGGGTTTGGCGTCCGTATCGGCGGCACCATCGCGGCGGCCGCGTTCTTCGTCGCGTTTCTGGTCGCCGAGCGGATCAGCCCCTATCCGATGTTCGATTTCTCCGTGTTCCGCATCCGCCAGTTCTCGGGAGCGATCATCGGTGCCATCGGCATGAATTTCAGCTACTGGCCGTTCATCATCTACCTGCCGATCTACTACTCGGGCGTTCTCGGCTACGACAGCACCACGACCGGCCTGCTGCTGCTCGTCTACACGCTTCCCTTCATGGTGATGCCGCCGATCGCCGAGCGTCTACGGGCCCGCTATCAGGCGCGTATCGCGATTCCGCTCGGCTTGCTGACCCTCGGGATCGGCTTCATCGCCATGTGGATAGGTTCCGGTGTCGATGGAGCGAACTGGCTGACCATGCTGCCCGGCACATTGATCGCCGGCATAGGCATCGGCCTGACCAATTCACCGACCACCAACACCACGACCGGATCGGTCTCGCCGGATCGGGCCGGGATGGCGTCGGGCATCGATATCAGCGCACGCCTGATCACGCTCGCCATCAATATCGCGGTGCTCGGCCTGCTGTTGACGCAAGGGATTGTTTCCCATCTCCGCAACACATTCGGCGATGCGCTCGATCCGAGTGAATTGCGCTCGCTGGCGGAAAAGATCGCCGGGGGAAATCTCGATGGCCTGACGCAGTTCTCGCCCAAGCTGAGCACTCTCGACCCGTCCGGCGCCATCGTGCACGCCGCCCTGGTCAATGGTTTTGGCTGGGTCATGCTCTACAGCGGGATCGGTGTCATTGCGCTTTCAGTTGTCGGGTTCCTCATCTTCGGCGCGAAGCGTGTCGCGCCGGAAGGTACAAAGCTTGGTTCTGTCCAGTGCGCGGCGGAGGCCTGCCCGTAGCAGCAGGCCTTCTGCTCTGGATCAGAGGTTGTGATCGTGCAGTTCTGGCAGCAAGCCAGGATCAACAGCACGAACGCCTTCTCATCCCTGCCTTCTCGCCATGAAGGCCAGCCGCTCGAACAAATGCACGTCCTGTTCGTTTTTCAGCAGCGCGCCGTGCAGCTTGGGCAAGGCGTTCTT
>JBDSLV010000064.1:0-8555 GCA_039916205.1 Mesorhizobium sp.
AGGTCAGCGACGACTACACCAAGAACAAGGCGCGCTACACCACGCCCGAGCTGCGCACCATCGAGCAGCTTGTGTTCAAGACACCGGATGCGGCCAAGGCAGCGCTTGATTCGCTCAAGGCCGGCGCCACCTTCGACAAGCTCGTCACGGCGGAAGGCAAGACCCAGGCCGACACTTTGTTGGGAACGCTGCCCAAGGACAAGATCGCCGACAAGGCGGTCGCCGAAGCAGCTTTCGCCCTCAATGCCAATGAAGTCAGCCAGGTCGTGCAAGGCGCCTTCGGCCCGGTGCTGCTGCGCGTCACGGAGATCAAGCCCGAGGTGGTGAAGCCGCTGGCTGAAATGTCGGACCAGATTCGCAAGGACCTGGCGCTGGGCGAAGCAAGCCGCATCCTGCTCGACGTGCGCGATAATTATGAAGATACCCGCGCTTCGGGCAGCACGCTCGCCGAGGCCGCTGCCAAGTTGAAGCTGAAAGTAATCACCCTCGACACCATCGACCGCGCCGGCCTGAGGCCAGACGGCACCATCGTCAAGGACCTGCCGCAATCTCCGGAACTGATCAAGGCGGTCTTCGAGGCCGAGCCCGCGACGGAAAACGAAGCGCTGACCACCGCCGACAATGGCTTTGTCTTCTATGAGGTCAATTCAATCACCAAGGCGCGGGACCGCACCCTCGATGAAGTGCGTCAGAAAGTGGTGGCCGACTGGACTGCCGAGGAGACGACCAAGCGGCTTATGGCCAAGGCCGATGAGCTTGAAAAGCGGCTGAAGGCAGGCGTGACACTCGACGTCATCGCCGGCGAGCTGAAGTTGGAAAAACAGACCAAACGCGGCGTCAAGCGCGATACCGATGACGTCGACTTCGGCAAGGAAGGCGCGGCCACGATGTTCGGCGTTGGCGAAGGCGGCACCGGGCTTATCCCCTCGCCCACCGGCGATGGACAGATTCTGTTCAAGGTCGCCGAAGTGTTCGAACCCGCTGGCGCCGACGCCAGCTCCGTGCCGGACGACGCCCAGAAGTCTTTCACCTCCGGCATGTCCGACGATCTGCTCGACCAACTGGTTGCGCAGTTGCAGACGCAATACGACGTCCGCGTCGATCAGGCCGCCGTAGCCCAAGCCCTGGCCAGATGAGCGCGCTGAAAACCCATATCGCCAAGGTCGCAACCGGCACCGCGCTTTCCTTTGAGGAAGCGCGCGAGGCTTTCGACATCATCATGTCGGGCGATGCGACACCCGGCCAGATCGGCGGCTTCCTGATGGCGTTGCGCGTGCGCGGCGAGACGGTGAGCGAAATTTCCGGCGCCGTCGCCACCATGCGCGCCAAGATGCTGCGCGTCGACGCCCCTGCCGGCGCCATCGACATCGTCGGTACCGGTGGCGACAATTCGCATTCGGTCAATATTTCCACGGCATCTGCCTTTGTCATCGCCGGCAGCGGCGTGCCCGTGGCCAAACATGGCAACCGCGGCCTGTCCTCATTGACCGGCTCCGCCGATGTGCTGATCGCACTCGGCGTGAAGATAGACATCGCGCCGGAAATGATCGGCCGCTGCATCCACGAAGCCGGCGTCGGCTTCATGTTCGCGCCGGCGCATCATCCGGCGATGAAACATGTCGGCCCGACCCGGGTCGAACTCGGCACGCGCACCATCTTCAACCTGCTTGGCCCGCTTTCCAACCCGGCCGGCGTTAGCAGGCAGATGGTCGGTGTGTTCCTGCCGGAATGGATCATACCGGTGGCCGAGACGCTGAAGGCGTTGGGCGCTGAACATGCCTGGGTTGCTCATGGCGACGGCTATGACGAGATCACCACCACTGGCGAAACGCAGGTGGCGGAACTGGTTGGCGGCGAGATCAGAACCTTTACCTTGACCCCGGAAGCGGTCGGCCTGAAGCGTCACACCAAGGACGAGCTGCGTGGCGGCGATGCGGCCTACAACGCCAAGGCACTGCGCGATATGCTCGGCGGCGCTGCCGGCGCCTATCGCGATACCGTGCTGATGAATGCGGGCGCCGGCATGGTGGTGGCGGGCAAGGCAACGACGCTTGCCGACGGCATCGCAGCCGCCACACAGGCCATCGACAGCGGCCGGGCACTTGCCGTGCTCGACAGACTGATCGAGATTTCGAACGGTTAGAGAAGATGTCCGACATCCTGCGCAAGATCGAGGCCTACAAGCGTGAGGAGATCGCGACGGCCAAGGCACGCCTGCCGCTCGCCGAGATCAAGTCGCGGGCGAAAGATGCCGACGCGCCACGCGGTTTTCTCGCCGCACTGGAAGCCAAGCTCGGATCCGGTGCTTTCGCGCTGATCGCGGAAATCAAGAAGGCAAGTCCATCCAAGGGGCTGATCCGCGCCGATTTCGATCCGCCGGCACTGGCCAGGGCCTACGAGGAAGGCGGAGCCGCCTGCCTTTCCGTGCTGACCGATGGGCCATCTTTCCAGGGCGCGCCGGAATTTCTCACAAAAGCCCGCGCGGCCGTGTCACTGCCGGCGCTGCGCAAGGACTTCCTGTTCGATCCCTATCAGGTGTACGAGGCTCGCGCCTGGGGCGCCGACGCCATTCTGATCATCATGGCAAGCGTCGATGACGGCTTGGCCCAGGACCTCGAAGCGACGGCTTTCGAACTCGGCATGGATGCACTGATCGAAGTGCACGACGAGGCCGAGACGGAGCGAGCGCTGACACTGTCGTCACGGCTGATCGGCATCAACAACCGCAATCTCAGGACATTCGAGACCAGTCTCGACACCTCGGAGCGGCTGGCGGCGATGGTCCCAGGCGGTCGGTTGCTGGTCAGCGAGAGCGGTATTTTCTCGCATGAGGATTGCCTGAAGCTGCAAAAACACGGCATCGGCACCTTCCTGGTCGGCGAGAGCCTGATGCGGCAACAGGACGTGGCCACGGCAACGCGCCTGCTTCTGACCGGCAAGGCGCTGGCCGAGGCTATCTGACCATGACACCTGCCCTCACCCATCTTGGCGCGCAGGGCGAAGCCAATATGGTCGATGTCGGCGACAAGGCAGAGACGACGCGCACGGCGATCGCCGAAGGCTTTGTCTCGATGCAGCCCAAGACACTTGAGATGATCCTCGAAGGCAACGCCAAGAAGGGCGATGTGCTCGGCACCGCGCGTATCGCCGGCATCATGGCCGCCAAGAAGGCGCATGAACTGATCCCGCTTTGCCATCCGCTGCTTCTGACAAAAGTGTCGGTCGACATCGAGCCCGACCCGACCTTGCCTGGCCTCAAGGTGACGGCCCTGGCGCGCGTCACCGGCAAGACCGGGGTCGAGATGGAAGCACTGACCGCCGCTTCGGTTGCGTGTCTGACCATCTATGACATGGCCAAGGCCGCTGATCGCGCCATGGTGATTTCCGGCATCCGGCTGGTCGAGAAGACCGGTGGCAAATCGGGTGACTACAAGGTGGCCCCCTAGATGGCACTGGTTCCAGTCGCGGAGGCGCTTGAGCGCTTGCTGGACGGCGCTTCACCGCTGGCTGGCGAAAGCGTTTCCCTGCTGGAAGCCATGGACCGCGTGCTGGCCGATCCGGTCGTTGCATTGCGCACCCAGCCGCCGTTCAACGCGTCCGCCATGGATGGTTATGCCGCCCGCACCGCCGATGTGACATCCGTGCCATCGCGGCTGTCGGTGATTGGCATGGCGCCGGCCGGACGAGGCTTTGACGGCACTGTTGGCAGGGCGCAAGCCGTGCGCATCTTCACCGGCGCACCGCTGCCTGAGGGCGCCGACACCATCGTTATTCAGGAGAATGTCCGCGACCTTGGCGGCGGCAACATTGAAGTGACCGAGTCCACCGCGGAATGGCGCAACATCCGCCGCGTCGGTCTCGATTTCTCGAAGGGCGACATTCTGTTGGAGAAGGGCCGGCTGCTCGACCCGGCAGCGCTTTCGCTGGCGGCATCGGCCAACCATCCGCGCGTGAATGTGGTGAAGCGGCCACTGGTCGCCATCATAGCTACCGGCGACGAGTTGCTGCCGCCAGGCAGTGAGCTCGGCCCCGACCAGATCATCTCCTCCAATGCCTATGGTGTTGCTGCCGCTGCGTTTTCGGTCGGCGCCCGTGCGCTTGATCTCGGCATTGCCGCCGATCGCAAGGAAGCCATCGCCGCTCTGGTGCAAAAGGCAGTCGCGGCCGGCGCCGATGTCATTGTCACGCTGGGCGGCGCCTCGGTGGGCGATCACGACCTGATCCACGACGTGCTGACCGGCGAAGGCATGACGCTCGACTTCTGGAAGATCGCCATGCGGCCCGGCAAGCCGCTGATGTTTGGCCTCCTTGGCAACATCAGGTGCGTCGGCCTGCCCGGCAATCCGGTGGCGAGCCTGGTCTGTTCGCAGCTGTTCCTGAAGCCATTGCTGGCCCGGCTTGGTGGCCGCAGCCATCGCCAAGATATCCGGCAGGCGCGATTGGGTGCGGCAATGCCGGCTAACGACCTCAGGCAGGACTATGTGCGAGCGGTGGTCAGCGAAAGCGACGGCGAACTGATGGCGACGCCGTTCGGCATCCAGGACTCCTCGATGCTGCGCATGCTGGCCGACGCCAACGGTCTGGTCGTGCGCGCGCCGTTTGCACCCGCAGCGGGTGAAGGTGGGCTTTGTAACGTCCTTATGCTGCGTTGAACGAACGGCTCTCAAGCTACTGATAAATCAGTCAGAAATGAGCGATCTGGATCAGGAGATCAATGTCCGCGTCAGCGGGTGCACCGGGTCGGCAAGGCCATCAATAATGCTGAAATGATGCCGGTCAGGTTCGACGACGGTGCTGGTCATTGCGCCCAGGCCGGTCCAGATGTTGGCGAGCAAGGCATTCTGGCGCAGGAATTCGGCGCGCTCGCCACCGCCAGCCCAGCAGGTGATGCGCGCATTGTCCATCGGTCGCAGCAGCGCTGGGCTTTCCGTCAGCGCCTCTGCCTCGTCGATCGCCAGCGACGTGTTCATTTCGGTCGCCATCATCGGGCGCAAATCGTGCACGCCCGAGATCGACACCACGTTGCGTATGCGCTTCGCCACGTCTGATGCCAAAGGCGTCGTTGCCGTCACCATGCGGCTGGCGAGATGTCCACCGGCCGAATGCCCCGTCAGCATCAGGGGACCCCCGACCATTGCCGCTGCCTTGCCGATCGCCGCGCCGACTTCCTTGACGATGCCGGCAATGCGGATTTCCGGGCAGAGAGTGTAGGACGGCATCGCCACCGCAAAACCGTTTTCGACCGCGCCAGCGGCAAGATGCGACCAGAAGCTCTTGTCGAACGCTTTCCAGTAGCCGCCATGGATAAACACCACGAGCCCCTTGGGCGAGGCGCTGGGAAGGAACAGGTCGAACCGATTGCGCGGTCGGTCGCCATAGGCGATGTCGAGCTGAGCCCGGCCTGCGACTGCAAGCCTGTCGCGAAATGCCTTCGCGGGCTCCACCCAAGCTGCAGGCCAGCGGTCGCTGCCGGCTATGTTCGCGCCATTGGCGTAGGCACTGTCCCAATTGGCAATATGATGTTCGAGCACCGGCACCCTCCCCCAAAACGGCATCGTTTCAATCACCAGCAATGGCCACCGCCGAGCCTTGCGTCAATGTGCCAGCAGCAAAACATTTTAGGCTTGAAACAAATTTCGACTGGTGCGATCCTGCGTGCACGAACAGCCGACAATGGGAGGTCAGCTGTGTTGCCCGAGACATTAGATCTTCGATCAAACTCCGCACGATTGCATGGTCGTGCAGAGTTCGGCCGGCAGCACACAATCTCTCTGGAAGTGCAGGCTCTCTGGAAGTGCAGGAATTCAAATCCACCGAACCGGCCTGAGCCTCATCCACTGGCCAGGCAGCAGATAGGATAGCGGCGACATGCTTGGGCCATCAGCGCATATCGATACGTTCACGCGCGACAACCTGCCGCCGCCGGATCAATGGCCGGAATTCCTGCTCGAAGGCTTTGAATATCCCGACTACCTTAATGCCGGTGTCGAACTGACCGACAGGCTGGTCGAAAAGGGTCTCGGCGACCACACCGCGCTGATCGGCAATGGCCGCCGCCGCACCTACAAGGAGCTCTCCGACTGGACGAACCGGCTGGCCCATGCGCTGGTCGAGAATTATGGTGTCAAGCCTGGCAACCGGGTGCTGATCCGCTCCGCCAATAATCCGGCCATGGTCGCCTGCTGGCTGGCCGCCACCAAGGTTGGCGCGGTGGTCGTCAACACCATGCCGATGCTGCGTGCTGGCGAACTCGCCAAGATCGTCGACAAGGCTGAAATCACGGTTGCGCTGTGCGACACAAGGCTGATGGACGAGATGACCGCTTGCGCCAAGGACAGCCTCTTCCTCAAACAGGTTATCGGCTTCGACGGCACCGCCAACCACGACGCCGAACTCGATCGTGCCGCCCTCGACAAATCAGTCACCTTTGCCGCCGTCAGGACGGGACGCGATGACGTCGCCCTGCTCGGCTTCACCTCCGGCACGACAGGTGTTCCCAAGGCGACGATGCATTTTCATCGCGACCTCTTGATCATCGCCGACGCCTACGCCCGCGAGGTGCTTGAAGTGACACCCGACGACATCTTTGTCGGCTCACCACCGCTGGCCTTCACCTTCGGTCTCGGTGGACTTGCCATCTTCCCTCTGCGCTTCGGCGCTGCAGCGACGTTGCTGGAACAGGCAACACCGCCCAACATGATCCACATCATCGAAACCTACAAAGCGACCGTTTCCTTCACCGCGCCAACCGCCTACCGCGCCATGCTGAAGGCGATGGACGAAGGCGCGGATCTGTCGTCGCTGCGAGTCGCGGTCTCGGCCGGCGAAACCTTGCCGGCTCCCGTTTTCGCCGAATGGACCGAGAAGACCGGCAAGCCGATCCTCGATGGCATCGGCGCCACCGAGATGCTGCACATCTTCATTTCCAATCGCTTCGCCGACATGAAGCCGGCTTCGACCGGAAAACCTGTCGGCGGCTATATCGCGCGGATCGTCGACGATGAGATGCAGGAGGTGCCGCGGGGCGCGACGGGCCGCTTGGCGGTGCGCGGACCGACCGGCTGCCGTTACATGGCCGATGACAGGCAGAAGGAGTATGTCCGCGATGGCTGGAACCTGACCGGCGACACATTTACCCAGGACGAGGAAGGCTTCTTCCATTTCGCCGCGCGCTCCGACGACATGATCGTCAGCGCCGGCTACAACATCGCCGGGCCCGAGGTCGAGGCGGCACTGCTGTCGCATCCCGACGTCGCCGAATGCGCGGTGATCGGCGCCGACGATACCGAGCGCGGCCAGATCGTCGAAGCACATGTCGTGCTGGTGCAAGGCGTTGCGCCGGACGCGCTGACCACCAAGCGCCTGCAGGACCACGTCAAGGCAACCATCGCGCCCTACAAATATCCGCGATCGGTAAAGTTCATTGCCGCCTTGCCCAAGACCCAGACCGGCAAGATCCAGCGGTTCCGCCTGCGCACGGAGAAAATCAATTGAGCGAGCCATACGATCCGGCGTCGGAAGGCGCACAGATGTCGTTCAAGGAGCGCATGTCCTACAGCGACTATCTGCACCTGGAGAAGGTGCTCGAAGCGCAGACACCGCTCTCATCAGCGCATGACGAGATGCTGTTCATCATCCAGCACCAGACCTCGGAGCTCTGGATGAAGCTCGCCTTGCACGAGATCGGCGCCGCGATCCGCTCCATCCGCGCCGATCGCCTGGAGCCGAGCTTCAAGATGTTGTCACGCGTCGCCCGCATCTTCGAGCAATTGAACAACGCCTGGGACGTGCTGCGAACGATGACGCCCAGTGAGTACACCGAGTTCCGTGACGCGCTCGGCCAGTCCTCGGGCTTCCAGTCCTGGCAATACCGCGCCATCGAGTTCATGGCCGGCAACCGCAACCTCGCCATGCTTGGCCCGCATAAGCACAGGCCAGACCTCAGCGAAAAGCTGGAGGCGATCCTGGCTGGACCGTCACTCTATGATGAAGCACTGCTGCTGCTTGCGCGCAATGGCTTCGATATCGGCGCCGACGCCAAGCGCACTGACTGGCGCGAAACCCGCACCGAGAACGAAGAAGTTCTGGTCGCCTGGCAGACCGTCTATCGCGACCCGCAGCGCTATTGGATGTTCTATGAGCTGGCCGAGAAGCTGGTCGATTTCGAGGATTATTTTCGGCGCTGGCGCTTCAACCATGTCACCACGGTTGAGCGCATCATCGGCTTGAAGCGCGGCACCGGTGGCACCTCGGGCGCGTCCTATCTCAAGAAAATGCTTGAAGTGGTGCTGTTCCCGGAGCTTTGGACAGTCCGCACCCGACTTTGACGTGAAAAAGGCCCGTTCGGGCGAACGAGCCTTTTTTGATGGGCCAAGCCTCAGCACTCAGCGAGAAAAGCGCCCCGGCCCGCTTCCTCAGGTGACGGCTTCCTTGACCGCGAAACGCTGGTCCTTCCAGGCCTCCGTGCGCAGGATGTCTTCCAGCACGTCGACCGCCTGCCACACATCGGTGTAGCTGACATAGAGCGGCGTGAAGCCGAAACGGATGGTCGAGGG
>JBDSLV010000065.1:0-6115 GCA_039916205.1 Mesorhizobium sp.
GTGCCGCTGGTTTCGGCGACCGGCTCGACACGCATGGGCAGGGATGTCGGTCCGCGCCTGGCCAAGCGCTTTGCCCGCGCCGTGCTGGAGCTTGGCGGCAACAATGCCGGCATTGTCTGCCCCAGCGCCGATCTCGACATGGCGCTGCGCGCCATTGCCTTCGGCGCCATGGGCACCGCCGGCCAGCGCTGCACGACGCTGCGGCGGCTGTTTGTCCATGACAGCGTCTATGACCAGCTCGTTCCGCGCCTGAAGAAGGCCTATGAGAGCGTCTCGGTCGGCAATCCGCTGGAGACGTCGTCGCTGGTCGGGCCGCTGATCGACAAGGCCGCGCATGACGCCATGCAGAAGGCGCTGAAGGAAGCCACCGCCCATGGCGGCAAGGTGACCGGCGGCACGCGGGTCGAGAACGGCCATCCCGATGCCTACTACGTGCATCCGGCCCTTGTCGAAATGCAAAGCCAAGTCTCGCCGGTGACGGAAGAGACCTTCGCACCGATCCTCTATGTGATGAAATATTCCGACTTCGACGCCGTGCTGGACGAGCACAATGCGGTGGGAGCGGGCCTGTCGTCGTCGATCTTCACCCGTGACCTGCAGGAATCCGAGCGCTTCCTTGGTGTCGATGGTTCGGACTGCGGCATTGCCAATGTCAACATCGGCACGTCGGGAGCGGAGATCGGCGGCGCGTTTGGCGGCGAGAAGGAAACCGGCGGTGGCCGCGAGAGCGGCTCGGACGCGTGGAAGGCCTATATGCGCCGCGCCACCAACACGGTGAACTACTCCAAGGCGCTGCCGCTCGCCCAGGGCGTCTCCTTCGATATCGAGTAAGCCTGAGATCATGCCTGGAACCCATCCCGCATTCGTCGGGATGGGTTAGGTCTCTAGATGCGGACGGGCAGCACAGCTGCCATCCATTCCGTACTACATCCGCGGGCTTTCTACACCGGATGCCTCGAAGGCCGTGTCGATAATGGCCAGTTTGACCGCTTGGGCGGTCATGTACTCCTGGTAGAAATCCGTCGATATCCACATCATGGAATTGCCGCGCTGGCCCAGCCAGCCAATGCTGCCAAGGTCCTCGGCGTCGCGAAGCTTGCGGGCAAGGTGGGTTCGCGACAGCTTGAGCCATTTGGCGAAGTCGCCAATCGAAAAGATGCCGGTTGGAATTTGATCGAGCCCGGCATGGTCAGGGTCGACGCCAGCTATCAGCCAGTCCATGACGACGCCACCATTGTTGAGCCAGGTGAACAGGGAAAAGGTCTGCTTTGGCTCACGCACCGGATTGGAAGAAAGCAGGCCATCGGCAATCCCTGGCTGCACCATGGCGAGTGCGTCCGGCTGTGCCAGGAACGTGGCCAGGCGGTTCGCGCCGTCGAGACTGTCAAGTGTGTGCAGATGCGCCATCAGCCAGAGGGTAACCGGCTCCAGCGAGGCTGTCGCCGGCTGCAGCGGTCGGATGCGGCCGTCCTGTGTCGCGGGCAGATACTCGATAAAACCGTAGTGCAGCATTTCCTTGACGAAGGCGTCGGCGGTGTTGCGGCTGGCGACAGCATTCTGGCGGATCGCGTCGATGAAGCGCGCCGCCGTCAGTTCCTTGCGATAGTCGTCGGGCTCCCGCTTGAAATGCAAGGCAAGGCCGATATGGGCCATCAGCCAGCGTTGCTGAGTGGCAAACACAGAAGACAGACGCGGGTTCATCTCATAAGTCTGGTTCATCGCCTGTGCCTGGACGCGAATACAGCGATGCAGTGCTGGATGACCGACAATTTCTTCCAGGTTCAACGCCATCCCCCGTCCCCCTCCGGCCGTCTCAAGATGAGACGCCGATAACAGTTTCAGCCTTAACGGCGGGTGTCCAGATGGGATCGTCCGGGAGCTTTGTTCAGGCTCGGCGCATACGAGGGCCTTCAGCCATTCTCCGATGCGGGAAAACAGGCGTCGAAGGCTGCGTCTATGATGGCGAGCTTGGCGGCCTGAACTGTCATGTATTCCTGGTAAAACTGGCTCGATACCCACATGACGGACCGGCCGCGCCGACCCAGCCAGCCAATGCTGCCAAGTTCCTCGGCGGCGCGCAGTTTGCGCGCGAGATGGGTCCGCGACAGTTTGAGCCAATCGGCGAACTCTCCGATCGAGACGACACTCGTCGGAATCCGATCGAGGCCCGCATGGTCGGGGTCGATGCCGGACATCAGCCAGTCCATGACGATGCCGCCATTGTTCAGCCAGATGAACAGCGAAAAGGTCTGCTTTGGCTCGCGTACCGGCTTGGAGGAGAGCAGGCCGTCGGCCACCATCGGCTGCAGGCAGACAAGCTTGTCCGGCTGTTCCAGGAACTTTGTCAACCGGTGGCCGCCGTCGAGATGATCCAGCGTCTTCAGATGGGCATAAATCCAGCCGGTAAATACCTCAACGGTAGCAGCAGTCGGCCGCAGCGGACGGGTCCGCCCGTCCTCGTGCTCGGATACATATTCGGCAATCTTGTAGTACAGCATCTCGCGGATGAAAGCCTCGGCCGTGTTGCGACTGGCTACATCGTGCTGCCGTACGACCTCAATGAAGCGCGCTATGGTGAGTTCCTTGCGGCGATCATGGGGGTCACGCCGGAAGTGCATCGCGAGGCCGACATGACCCAACAGCCAGCGCTGCTGCGTGGCGAATACGGACGCGAGACGCGGGCTTGATTCATAAATTCCAAGCAGCGCCAGCGACTGCTCCCGAACACAACGATCCAATGCCGGATGGCCGGCAATATCTTCCAAAATCAGCTCTATCCTCCTGTGTTTCGCCTCAATGCAGCGCGCGAAATTAGGTTCCACATTTTCAGCCTTCAACACTTGTGTCCAGAGGTATCAAATAAGGAAGGCAGATCCAGCCGGGCACAGCCGATTCCGACGCCAGATTGCTAACTGCTTGCTATAGCTTGGAAAACTCCTCCCAATAATAGTCGGCCCAACAGCCGCCGGTTGAATTGACGCCCCCAGGAGGCGAGCATAGGTTCCGCGTCATCCGATGGGTGGGACGCCTTTCGGGCTTGAACTTTGGAATAGTGGAGAACTGGCGTGCGATGCCCTGCATCGGCGGCGGCGAAGCTTGGCCTGGTTCTTGACCTCGAAATACGAGTGACCGAGTGAAGCATATTCACGGAACCAGAACCGCGATCGGCACCATGCCCCGGATCGCCCTGACAAGGTTGAACGCGGCGTGCGGGCAACGGTGTTTCCGTGCCGTCTTGTTGGCCGTCATCGCCTCGCCATGGGTGCCGGCGGGCGCGTTCGCTCAGACCGCCAGCCAGATCACGCCACCGAGTTTCCGGCCTCTGCCTAAGCCCGACACAGCTCAGGTTTCCATTCCCGAAGGTTCAGGGCTTGAAGCGCTGGCGGGTGCCGAAAAGCTGAAGGTCAGGCTTGCGGACGTGAGGGTGGAAGGCGGGCTGCCCGCGATGGTTGAGGCGACACGCAAGATCATAGAGGGTCTTGCCCACCGCACCGTGACCGCGGACGAGATTTTCACTGCCGCGCGCATGCTGGAGACCGAGTATGGCCGCGCCGGCTACGCGCTGGTGCGGGTCGTGCTGCCGGCGCAGAAGCTCAATGATGGGGCAAAGCTGCGGCTCGTCGTTGTCGATGGTTTTCTTGAGCGGATCGACACCAGCAACCTTCCCGAACGCATACGTGGCCGCGTCGAGGCGACGCTGGCGCCGCTCGTCGGCCAAAAAAGCATCAAGCTGTCGGCGATCGAGCGCAAGCTGCTCCTGGCTGGTGACACGCCGGGCGCGAGGCTGCGCTCGACGCTGCAAGCCGGCTCAACCAAGGGCGCGAGCGTGCTGGTCATTGACGGCAAGTATCGTCCGCTCGGCGGCCAGCTGAGCGTTGACAATTCGCTGTCGCCATCGCTGCAACGCTGGTCGACCGGCGCCGGTGTCGACTTCAACTCGCTGCTCGGCCTCGGCGAGCTCGTCTATCTGCGCGCCGGCGGCTATCCCAATGGCGGCGAGAACAGTGTTTTGAGCGGGGATCCGCGCAACCGTACCTATGCCGCTGGCATCGTCGTGCCGCTCGGCTATGACGGGCTGACGCTCAACCTCGAGGCCACTCGCACGCGCGCCAATCCCAGCGCCGAGCCGGGCACGCTCGGTTTCGGCAGCGCCTTCGAGCGCTATTCGGCGCGGCTTCGCTACCCCTGGATTCGTAGCCGTGATCTCACCATCAGCACGGAATTGTCCTTCGACGCGCAAAACGACAATCTCGACGCGGTGACGCCGATTTCGCTGCCGATCGCCGAGGACCGCCTGCGCATTGCCAGGCTTGGTCTCGACGGCACATGGTTCACGCCGCTTGGCGGCCTGCTCGTCGGCAATGTGGTGGCGTCATTCGGCATTGACGGCCTTGGGGCGCGCTCGGCCGCCGACGCCACGCCCTTGCTGCCGCTATCGCGCCAGGGGGCCGACGCGGCCTTCCAGAAGCTGGAGATATCGGCCAGCTATAGCCAGCCATTGGCCGAGCATATCAGCCTTGATCTCTTCGCTCGTGCCCAGACCTCCTTCGGCAAGCCACTGCTGCAGTCGGAGCAATTCGGGCTGGTTGGTGCCAACAGCCTGTCGAGTTTCGATGCCGGCGCGCTGCAGGGCGATTCCGGCTATGTCGTGCGCGGCGAGCTGTCTTCGCCCTGGTACGTGCCTTTCAGCGGTGGCCTGGTTTCGCTGGCGCCATACGTTTTTGGCGCTGTCGGGCAGGTTCACCTGGAAAAGCCGACCGCGCTCGAAAGCAAGGACATTCTCGGCGCGTCCTATGGGCTTGGCCTGAAGGTTGGCACAGCACTCGCCGGCGATGCGGCGAATGCCAGCCTGAGCCTCGAATGGGGCCGCCAGCATCGTGACGATCATTTGCCGACCAGCGATCGCTTTTCGCTGAATGGCGCCATCCAGTTCTAGAGACATGACCATGCAGCGCGAAACCTTCCCGCCACGGCTCCTGAACCGTACCAGTGCGCCCCTGATGGCGCTGCTGCTGACATCGACAGCGCTTGTCGGCTTCACCTCGGCACGGGCGCAGGAACTGCCCACGGGCGGCAGCGTCGCCTCCGGCGGCGTCACCATCGCCAATCCGTCGTCGACGCAATTGACGATCAAGCAGTCGACCAATTCAGCCATCGTCAACTGGCAGAGCTTTTCGATCGGCGCCGGCGCCAGGGTCGATATCGACCAGCCGACATCGACATCGACGATGCTGAACCGCGTCACGGGCAGCACGAAGTCGACCATATCTGGCCAGCTCAATGCCAATGGCCAGGTGTTCCTGGTCAACCCGAACGGCATCGCCATTTCCAAGACCGGCAAGGTCAGCGCCGCCGGCTTTGTCGGTTCGTCGCTCGATATCAGTGACGACGATTTCAAGGCCGGCAAGCTGAAGTTCAAAGGCAAAGGCGCCTCGGCGGCTGTCACCAACGAGGGCGTTGTCAGCATCGGCCGTGGCGGCTATGCGGCGCTGATCGGCGGCAGTGTCGACAATGCCGGCTCGATCAGTGTGCCGCTCGGCAAGGTCGGGCTGGGCTCGGGCGAACAGGCGGTGCTCGATCTGTCGGGCGACGGCTTTCTGCAGGTTTCGGTGCCAACAAAGGCTGATGGCAGCAATGCGCTGGTCAGCAATTCCGGCATCATCAGTGCCGATGGGGGGACGGTAGAACTCAAGGCGGCGGCGGTGCGCGATGCGGCACGCCAGGCGGTCAACATGTCGGGCGTCGTCGAAGCCCGCACGGTCTCCGGCCAGTCCGGCGCCATCGTGCTTGGCGGCGGCGAGGGCTCGGTCGAGATATCAGGCACGCTTGATGCCTCGGCCAAATCAGGCGGTAAGGGCGGCAAGGTCACGGTCACTGGCCGCAAGCTGAAGCTCAAGGCAGCCACGGTCGATGCCTCAGGCAAGAACGGCGGCGGCACCGTCAAGATCGGCGGTGACAAGCAAGGCAAGGGCACCTTGCAGCGCGGCGCGACGACCGAGATCGATGCCGACAGCAAGGTCAGTGCGGACGCCACCGGCATTGGCAATGGCGGCACGGTCATCGTCTGGTCCGACGAGCAGACAAAGTTCGCCGGCAAGATTTCCGCACGCGGCGG
>JBDSLV010000066.1:0-7726 GCA_039916205.1 Mesorhizobium sp.
TGAAGGCGATGCGCTTGGTGAACTTCTTGACCTCGACGCCATCGGCGACGAACACGGCGCGCGTCTGCGTGAACAGCTCGTCCATGCCTTCCTTGCCGGCGCCCGACACCGACTGGTAGGTGGCGACAACGACGCGCTTGATGGTGGCGAAATCATGCAGCGGCTTCAGCGCCACCACCAGCTGCGCCGTCGAGCAGTTCGGGTTGGCGATGATGTTCTTGCGGGTGAACAGCGAAATCGCGTCCGGATTCACTTCCGGCACGATCAGCGGCACGTCCTGATCGTAGCGGAAGGCCGACGAATTATCGATGACGACACAACCCTGCTTGCCGATCTTCGGCGACCATTCCTTGGAGACATTGCCGCCAGCCGACATGATGCAGATGTCGGTATCGGAAAAATCATACTGGTCGAGCGGCCTGACCTTCAGCGTGCGGTCGCCGAACGACACTTCCGTGCCCAGGCTACGCCGCGAGGCGAGCGCCACCACTTCGTCCACCGGGAAGCCGCGCTCTTCCAGGATGTTGAGCATTTCCCGGCCCACATTGCCCGTGGCGCCGACGACTGCAATCTTGAAACCCATCGAAAAATCTCCTCTTCCCTCTCCGCTCGTTTTGGAGAAACCCGCCGGCCGGTGCGGGTTTCGCCCCCGGGCCGGACCCGGGGAGAGGGCGAGCAGGCCAAGGGAGATCAGACCATTTTAGTGGTCGTTTTGGCCATGGTTTTGGTGAAGCGAGCAGACGCGCCGACGCGCCCGGCCCAATGATGTGCATTGTGGCCAGGGACGTTCAACGAAGAGAGCGCCATGAGAAGGCCGCGCATCGAAACTGTCCTGTTCGGTGCCGGCTTTTACGCGGTTTGCGCCAAGAGTCAATCATCGCACGGCATGTGCTTTGTCGCGCACCCTGTACAATGGCGGCGGCGCGAAGTACGAACGACCAAGATTGTTTGGCTGGCACGGCGCCGGCCCCGGAATGCGTATCCTACGAGTGAACGCAGACCCCGAATTCCGAAAGACGGATATGATCAAGATTGATGGCATTGTCCCGGCGCTGGCAAAGGCGCTGGAAAAACGTGGTTATTCCGAGCTGACGCCAGTTCAGAAGGCGGTTCTGGCGCCTGAACTCGGACAGGCCGATGCGCTGGTGTCGGCACAGACCGGCTCCGGCAAGACGGTGGCTTTTGGTCTGGCCTTGGCGCCGACCCTCCTGGAAGGCGCCGAGCGCTTCTCTCATGCGGCGGCACCCTTGGCGCTGGCCGTGGCACCGACGCGCGAACTGGCGCTGCAGGTAACGCGCGAACTGGAATGGCTCTACGAACTGACCGGCGCCACCGTGGCCTCCTGCGTCGGCGGCATGGATATGCGGACCGAACGGCGCGTGCTGGAGCGCGGCGCCCACATCGTCGTCGGCACGCCCGGCCGCCTGCGCGACCACATCACGCGGCATTCGCTCGACATGTCGGCGCTCAAGGCGGTGGTACTCGACGAGGCCGACGAGATGCTCGACCTCGGTTTTCGCGAAGACTTGGAATTCATTCTCGACGCAGCTCCGGCCGAGCGCCGCACGCTGATGTTCTCGGCCACCGTGCCGCGTTCGATCGCCACGCTGGCTCAGGGCTACCAGCGCAACGCCGTGCGCATCTCGGCGTCCGGCGAGGAGAAGCAGCATCTCGACATCGAATACCGGGCGCTGAGCGTTGCCCAGGCCGACCGGGAAAACGCCATCATCAACGTGCTGCGTTTTTATGAGGCCAAGAACGCGCTGGTGTTCTGCAACACCCGCGCCGCCGTCAACCATCTGACCGCGCGCTTCAACAACCGCAACTTCTCCGTCGTGGCGCTCTCGGGCGAGCTCAGCCAGAACGAGCGCAGCCATGCCTTGCAGGCAATGCGCGACGGCCGCGCCAAGGTTTGCATCGCCACCGATGTGGCGGCGCGCGGCATCGACCTGCCCAACCTCGAACTGGTCATCCACGCCGACCTGCCGACCAACCCGGAAACGCTGCTGCACCGCAGCGGCCGGACCGGGCGTGCCGGGCGCAAGGGCGTCAGCGCGCTGATCGTGCCCAACAGTGCCCGCAGGCGCACCGAACGGCTGCTGCAGAATGCCGGCCTCAAGGCGACGTGGGCGAGCCCGCCTTCGGCCGACGACGTGATCCGCCGCGACGACGAGCGCATTCTTGCCGACCCGACGTTCACCGAGCCGCTGAAGGACGACGAGCGCGGCTTTGTTGCCGCCCTTCTCGAACAGCATGGGCCCGAGCAGGTGGCGGCCGCCTTCGTGCGGCTGTGCCGTTCCAGCCGCTCGGCACCCGAGGATCTCATGGACGTCGCGCCCTTCACGCCGTCGCGTGAAAGACCGGCGGGCGAAAAGTTCGCGCAACGCGACGAGGCGCCAAGCCGCCGCGAGGATTTCGGCGCCAGCGTCTGGTTCTCGGTATCGGTCGGCCGCCGGCAGAATGCCGAGCCGCGCTGGCTGATCCCGATGCTGTGCCGCACCGGCGGCATCACCAAGCGCGAGATCGGCGCCATCAAGATGCAGCAGGAAGAAACCTTCGTGCAGATCGCCGCCGACTGGGCCGACCGGTTCCTGGCGACCATCGGCCCCGACCGCAAGTTGCAGGACAACATCCGGGTCAAGCGGCTGGAAGGCACGCCCGACCTGTCGCGGGCCGGCTATCAGCCGCCATCGCCGGACAAGAAACCGCATCGCGGCAAGGCGCCGTTCGACCCGAGCGCGCCAAAGCGCAAATTCGAGAAGCGCCCGCCGGCATCCGCCGACCAGCGCCCGGCAGCCGCCCATGAGGCAACGCCGTGGGCGAAGAAGCCCGGCAAGCCAAAATTTGAGAACGCCGGCCCGCCGAAGCACAAGAAGGCGAAGAAGCGCCCTTCGTAACGCTTCCGCCCAGAGCGCGGCCGAAATTCAGTGCTGCCGAAATTCAGCGCTGACGGGATGCGGTTGCCTGCAGGCCGGCCTTGATGGCGGCCCAGCTTACCGCCGCCGGCGTTGGCCTATGGTGCCGGGCGATGCGACCCACAAGCGAGGAGCGCCAGGCTGTGTCGTCCGCCATCTTGCGAATGGCGGCGTACCAGCCCTCCTGGTCTTCGGAATCGATCGCCGGCATCAGGCCGCCACTGGCCTCGATCAGCGCCGGCGTTGTCGAGACGATGACCGGGATGCCGAAGTCGAGGCATTCCGAGGCCGCGTAGCCCCAGCCTTCGATATGCGAGGGAAACACGCCAAACGACGCGCTGCGATAAAGTCGGATCAAGTCCTCATCACTGATTGGACCCGTGAACGTGAGCGATTTGGCCAGCTCTGGATGGGCATCGAGATAGGCCCGCAACGGGCCCATCATATCGCCCCAGCGCCCGGCGCAGACGAGCTTCGGCAGCTTGACGCCCTCCTCGAGCGCCTGCTGCCAGATGCGCGCCAGCAAAATGTGGTTCTTGCGCACGTTGATGGTCGAGCAATAGAGCACGAACGGCTCGGCGGCCTCGATGCGCGAGGTCAGGCCCAGGCGGACAGCAGTCTCATGCAGGATGGATGGCATGGGAAAGCGGTGCACCACGGGCGGGGCGATGCCGGCTTGACGCATATGATCGATCAGCATCCCGCTGGCCGTTTCCGAGGCACAGAATGCCGTTGCGCCGGATCTTGCGAGAGACTCGACATTGGCTCCGAACGCCTTCTCCAGTTTGCCCTGGTCGACAAGATCGGGACGCACGACCGGAATAAGATCATGGCAAAGGAAGGCGATCCTGTTGATCTCACCAGAGACAGCCGATCTGTTGTCCCCGGCGAGCACCTGATGAGAGATCAGGACGGTCGACTGCTCCACCTCGGTCGGATCCGGTGTGGGCACATGTCGAGATGCGCCAAGCCGGGTCCACGCCCGCCGGTAGAGGCGATAGGCGCGGAGCAGCAGTGTGGTCGACCTGAAACGAAACCCTGTCCGGCCATTCGTCACCATCTTCGCGAGTTGACGGTCCGCCTCGCGTTTCGCCATCGGGTATTGCCGCACCAGCTCCAGCGCCCGTGGCAACGCCGCCATCATTGCAGTGCCCCGCGCGACGCGACTGGGTGCAATGTTGTTGGCCGACAATTGGTCCTGCTCGTAGGGAAACAGGGACCGAAACCGGTGGTTGGAAAGGTTGACCGCCACAACGCCGATGCGTGGATCAGGGTCCGCCAGCGCCGCCTCTATGATGAAGCTCTCGACCCGCTGGATGCCGGCCACGGCCTGGCCGCCGCCCCAGGACAGCAGGCCCGTCGCATCGATGGAAATCATCGGCGCGCGCGCGGCCGTTGTATCCGGCTTGCCAGCGGCGCTGCTCAAGATCTCCTCGGTCATTGCTTTCGGCTTGCCTGCAGCCCGGCCTTGATGGCGGCCCAGCTTGCCGCCGCCGGCGTTGGCCGATGCTGCTGGGCGATGCGCTCCACAAGCGAGGAGCGCCAGGCCTTGTCGTCCGCCATCCTGCGGATCGCTGCATACCAGCCCGCCTGGTCTTCGGAATCGATCGCCGGCATCAGGCCGCTGCTCGCCTCGATCAGCGCCGGCGTTGTCGAGACGATGACCGGGATGCCGAAGTCGAGGCATTCCGAGGCCGCGTAGCCCCAGCCTTCGATATGCGAGGGAAACACGCCAAACGACGCGCTGCGATAGTAGCGGATAAGCTCCTCATCGGTGATCGGGCCGGTGAACGTGACGGTCTCGGCCAGCTCTGGATGCGCCTTGAGATAGGCCCGCAACGGATCGATCATCCAGCCCCAGCGCCCGGCGCAGACGAGCTTCGGCAGCCTGACGCCCTCCTCGATCGCCTGCTGCCAGATGCGCGCCAGCAGGATGTGGTTCTTGCGCACTTCAATGGTCGAGCAGTAGAACGCGAACGGCTCGCTGGTCTCGATGCGTGAGGTCATGCCCAGGCGGGCAGCGGTCTCGTGCAGGATGGATGGCATGGGAAAGCGGTGCACCACGGGCGGAGCGATGCCGGCTTGACGCATATGATCAGTCAGCATGACACTGGCCGCATCCGAAGCACAGAACGCCGTTGCTCCTGCCCGCACCAGCTGTTCAAGTTTGGTGCCGAACTCCTGCTCGGTCTTGTTGCTCGCCACCAGGTCGGGACGCACCGTCGGGATGAGGTCGTGGCAAAGGAAGGCAACCCCGCTCGCATCATCCGAAATGGCGGACCTTTCCCCGTGGACAAGCACATTGTGGCAGATCAGGGTGACATTGTTGTCGGCGTGTCGGGGCGGTTGCGCGGCAGCCTGACGCCGGTCGATTCGGCCCGCGGCCCGCCGGTACAGGCGATAGAGGCGGATCAACAGTTTGATCACCGCGCAATCGAACCCGCTGCCGCCGTTGGTCACCGTTTGGGCAAGATGGCGGTCCGCCGCGCGCTTCGCCCAGGGATGCAGCCTCACCATCTCGAAGGCGGACTTGAGTGCCGCCTTGCGCCCTGGCCATTCGGTGACACGGAAGGGCGCGATCTGACCATCCGCCAGCTGTCTTTGTTCGAAAGGTTCCAGCGAGCGGAAGCCGCCATCCCAGGATTTGAATGCCACGACCCGGACATGGCGATCGGGGTCGGCCAGCGCCGCCTTGATCAGAAAATCCTCGACGCGGGGAATGCCGGATAGGGCTTTGTCGGGCCATGCCAACACGCCCGTCGCATCAATAGCCAGTATTCTCCGGCCTGACGGCCCTTCATCTTGCGTCACACCGGCATCAGAACTCTGGACTGTCATTGTCTGCTTTTGGCGAAGGAAGAATGCAATTCGTGTCTTATGCTTCATTTGCGGCAAGGGCGGTAGCCACTTCATTGGTGTGGCCTTGCCCACCGGTTCAGCCTCGTGCGACACCTTGATCCGAACAGCTGAGGTGACGAGAGGGGCGGCGGATGCGCGGTGAAGTGCTTCACTATGATGAGAACCAGGGCTTCGGCTTCATCACCGGCGCCGATGGCAACAGATACACGTTCGGCCGCGAGGATTTGCGCCGGGGCGCAGCGGTCGCCAAGGGAACGGCTGTCGAATTCCTGCCGGGCAGCGGCCAGGCCCGTGACATTTTCGCGATCGCCGCCCAGACGGCCGCTCCAGCTGTCGCCAGCGCTCCGGCGGCTCCGGCGGCGGCCGCGCAGACCGGGAATTTCGGCCGTTTCGCCGAGACCAGTCCTGCTGAACCCACCGACCTGTGGGGCTACTTCTGGCGCGGCCTGACGCAGAACTACTTCAACTTCGCCGGCCGCGCCCGCCGCAAGGAATATTGGGGCTATTGCCTGTTCTGGACGGTGGCGCTGATCCTGATCTCCATCATCAGCCTCTTCACCGACAATGCCCTGGGCTTTTTGAACGGCAGCGAAGGACCGGTGGTCACGATCGGCGTTTTCGGCCTGTTCATGCTGGCGACATTCTTGCCCAGCCTTGGCATGATCGTCCGTCGGATACACGATATCGGCCTGAGCGGCTGGCTCGCCCTGCTGCTTATCCTGCCGACCATTGGCAGCCTGATCATCCTGGTGTTCGCGCTGATCCCGACGCAGGACCGCGAAAATCAGTGGGGGCCGGTGCCGGCCGGCGTCAGGACCTAACCAGGCCGTCAGAGTGAAGATTCCGCTTGCCATTTAGTCTGCGCACAGATAATCGGTGCACAGATCGAAAAGAAGCACCGATGGAGCCGACAATGTGGAGCAATGAATACACCGCCGTTACCTCCCTTCCGGCGCAGGCGGTTTGGGCCGCGCTCAAGGCGCTGCATGAAGGCCGCCTCAGCTATGAGGGATCGGACACGTTTGTCCTGCACGGGCCGTTCGCCAAGGGCACGCGCGTCTCGGTGACCCCGGTCGGACAGGACACGTTTGAATCAACCATCGTCGATCTCGTCGAGAACGTGACCTATGCCGACGAAACCTCGTTCGGTGACACGCAGCTTTTGTTCCGGCACACGCTGGCGCCGGTTGCCGGTGGCACGCGGGTAACGCACCGGCTTGAAATATCCGGCCCTTCGGCCGCCGAAGTCGGGCCTGAGCTCGGCCCCCAGATCAGCGGCGATTTCGACACGTCGATGGCAAAACTGTTCGAACAGGCGAAGGAGTTGGCGCACCGTGGCTGACCTCGACACGCGCTTCAAGGGCGGACCATCGGAGAGCCCCGGCTTGCTGCTCTGGCGAACCACCATGCGCTGGCAGCGCGTCATGACGGCGGCACTGGCGCCGCTGGACCTGACCCACGTCCAGTTCGTGCTGCTGGCCTCGGCGATGTGGCTCGGCCGCGATGGCGAGCCGCCCAACCAGGTGCAGCTCGCGGCCCAGGCGGGCACCGAGGTGAAGATGACGTCGGATGTCGTCGCCCGGCTCGAAGCCAAGGGGCTGATCGCCAGGGAGACCGACCCCAGGGATTCGCGCGCCAAGGTGATCCGCATCACCCCGGCCGGGACAGCGGCCGCACAGCGCGCCATCGTTGCCGTCGAAGCCGCTGACGCGAGTTTTTTCGAGCCGGTGGATGAAGCCCGGCTCGTCGGCCTGCTGCAGCGGCTGGCCGGTGAAATCCGCTGAGGCGGAGGAGGCGGATTTGAAGCCGCCGGGCAGTGCCCTGACGGCTTGGTTCTATCCCAGGAACTTGGCGATGATCGCGTCGCCCATCTCCACGGTGCCGACCTCGGTCATGCCTTCGGAAAGGATGTCCCGGGTGCGCAGGCCTTCATCGAGCACGGCGGCGATCGC
>JBDSLV010000067.1:0-6196 GCA_039916205.1 Mesorhizobium sp.
CGCTGGGGACTGTCGAGGGCCTGCCGGTGGTGGTCACGGTCCAGGACTTCGCCTTCATGGGCGGTTCGCTCGGCATGGCGGCGGGTGACGCCATCGTGCATGGTTTCGAGGTGGCCCTGCAGCGCAAGCGGCCGCTGATCCTGTTCGCGGCCTCCGGCGGCGCCCGCATGCAGGAAGGTATCCTGTCGCTGATGCAGTTGCCGCGCACCACGATCGGCGTCGACCGGCTGAAGGAAGCCGGCCTGCCCTACATCGTCGTGCTGACCAACCCGACCACCGGCGGCGTGACCGCGTCCTATGCCATGCTTGGCGACGTGCACATCGCCGAACCGGGCGCGCTGATCGGCTTTGCCGGACCGCGCGTCATCGAGCAGACCATCCGCGAGAAACTGCCGGATGGCTTCCAGCGCTCGGAATATCTGATGGAGCACGGCATGGTCGACATGGTGGTGTCGCGGCTGGAACTGCGCGAAACGATCGCCCGGCTGCTGAAAATACTGCTCAAGCTGCCGGAACCACAAAAGCCGCTGGAGCCGGAAATCCTGCCGCCGGCGGTGATCGCGGCGGACGCACGCCCGCACGCCTGACGCGACACAAAGTGACGCGGGCGTCGGTTGTGCGACGCCGCGCCCGCGCTGTAGCTTCTTGTTTTGCGCATGATCCTTTCCGATTTCGATTTCCGGGGTCATGCACTAGGATTCCTTCATGACCACGCTTGCCGCCGACCGCGAAATCGAAGCCCTGATGGCGCTGCACCCGAAGGGTTTCGACCTTTCGCTTGATCGCATCACACGCCTGCTGGAGCGGCTGGGCAATCCGCAGGACCGTCTGCCGCCGGTGATCCATATTGCCGGAACCAACGGCAAGGGCTCCTGCGCCGCGTTTTCACGAGCGCTGCTCGAAGCCGCCGGCTACCGCGTGCATGTGCACACCTCGCCGCATCTGGTGAGCTGGCATGAACGCTATCGGCTGGCCACCGATGGCGGCGGCAAGCTGGTCGAGGACGAGGTCTTCGCCGAAGCCATCGCGCGGGTCGCCAAGGCCAATGAAGGCCAGAAGATCACCGTCTTCGAAATCCTCACCGCCGTTACTTTCATCCTGTTTTCCGAACATCCGGCCGATGCCGCCATCATCGAGGTCGGCCTTGGCGGCCGCTTCGACGCCACCAATGTCATCAAGGAACCGGCGGTTAGCGTGATCATGCCGGTCTCGCTCGACCATGAGGCCTATCTCGGCGACCGTGTCGAACTGATCGCCGTCGAAAAGGCCGGCATCATCAAGCGCGACTGCCCGGTGGTCATCGGCGCGCAGGAAAGCGAAACCGCGCAGCAGGTTCTGATCGAGACAGCAGAACGGCTCGACTGCCCGACCTTCGTCTACGGCCAGGATTTCCTCGCCTATGAGGAAAACGGCCGCATGGTCTACCAGGACGAGGACGGCCTGATGGACCTGCCGCCGCCACGGCTGCCCGGTCGCCACCAGTTCGCCAATGCCGCGGCGGCGATCGCCGCCGTCAAGGCGGCGGGCTTCGAGATCAGCCACCGTGCCGCCGAAAAGGCGATGACCAGTGTCGCCTGGCCCGGCCGCATGCAGAAGCTGGTGCAGGGCCGGCTGGCTGAACTGGCGCCGAAGGGCGCCGACATCTGGCTCGACGGCGGCCACAATCCGGGTGCGGGCGTGGTTGTCGCCGAAGCGCTGGCCGAGCAGGAAGAGAAGAGCCCACGACCGCTTTTCCTGATCTCGGGCATGATCAACACCAAGGACCAGAGCGGCTATTTCCGTGCCTTCAAGGGCCTCGCCCGGCATGTCTACACGGTGCCGGTCTCAATGAGCGAGGCCGGCGTGCCGAATGACGAACTGGCGATCCGCGCCACTGAAGCCGGTCTCTCGGCCGAGCCGGTGAGTTCTGTCGCCAGCGCCCTGATGCTGCTGCGCGACACCTGGGAAGGCCCGCCGCCGCGCATCCTGATCGGCGGCTCGCTCTATCTTGCCGGCGCGGTGCTGGCCGAAAACGGCACGCCGCCGACCTGAGGTCATATCGCCCGATTACTTCAACTCAATCTCAATGAAGGCGTACTCGCCCTCGTTGGCGCTGATGACGTCGTGCTCGACGCCTTCCCTACGGAAATAGGGCGCGCCCTTCTTCATGTCGGCGAAGGATTCGCCATCCTTGGTCAACAGCTTCACCTTGCCGTCCATCAACGGCACGACGACATAGTCGTGGCCGTGGCGATGCCAGCCGGTGTTTTCCCCTGGTTGGAAGCGATATTCGGTGACGATGACGCGCTCATTGTCGATGAAGACGGTGGCCTTGGCTGATCCTGTCATTTCTCTCTCCCTGCTTCTGCTTCCAACAGAAGACATGGAGTGCCGTTGTGTGAGGGCCAGAGCGACGCACCGATGACGCCAACAAAAAGCCCGGCACAAGGCCGGGCTTTTCGATCCGAATTTTCGGGAATTTCAGGCGAGACTGCCGTTGATCCAGTGCGACAGCGCGGTCTTGGGCGCGGCGCCAATCTTCATGTCGGCGACTTCGCCGCCCTTGAAGATCATCAGCGTCGGAATCGAGCGCACGCCGAACTGGGCGGCAAGCTCGGGATTCTCGTCGATGTTCAGCTTGGCGATCTTGACCTTGGCGCCAAGCTCGGTGGCGATATCCTCAAGCGCAGGCGCGATCATCTTGCACGGGCCGCACCATTCCGCCCAGAAGTCGACGACGACCGGTACATTGGCGTTAAGCACATCGGCCTGGAAATTGCTCTTGTCGACCTTGACGGTGGCACCCATGCGGAAAATCCTTTCGAGAGTTCTTCGTTGCACCAAATGTGGTGGTGATGGTGCCCTTCTTCAAGCAGGTGTTGTGTCACGCTCGCGTGAGTCGAGCAAGAGAGTCCTCCATCACCTGCACCGGCAGTTCGATCAGCCTCGGCGCCTCGGTGAACAGCAGGGCAGCCGAGACCGCACGCCCCGGATAGAGCGGCTGCAGCAGGGCGCGGTAGAGCGCCAGCTGCAGGATATAGGCAGGCGGGACATCGGCCAAGGTAGTGGGGGCCGGCCGGTTGGTCTTGTAATCGACGATCGACACCTTGTCGGGCGTGAGCGCCAGCCGATCGATCTTGCCGGAGATCGAGCGTTTTCTGCCCTTCACCTCCAGGCTGCCCATGATGGCCACTTCCGCGCGTGACGATGGCGCGAACAGCTGCCCTAGACGAGCGTCGGCGAGGATCGCCAGCACGGAGGCCAGAGCCTTGCCACGCTCGGTGTCGGACCATTGCGAGCCAACCCGGGCAAGATAGCGCTCAGCGGCTTCAGGACGTTCGCTCTCGGCAATGCCGGGCAGCATCTGCAGAAGCTTGTGCAGCGCCAAGCCACGCATGACCGCGAAACCGGGCTCGGCGTCGGCATCCAGCACCGGCGAGCCTGTATCGACCACCGCTTCCTTGCCCTCGTCGATCAGCGCCGAGGCGCCAGACGGCGACAAGGGGCGCGGCAATTCTTCATAGGGCGGCAGTGGCCGGAACAGGTTTGCCGGCAGCGGCGCGAAATCCTCTCTTTGCCGGGCCTGGTCGTCGTCAACCAGCGCAAAAGCCGGCAACTTCGTCACGTGGAACCGATGCACCGGCTCGCCGTTGGCGGGATGCGGCCGCTGCTCGCTTTCCGGGGCGCCTACCAGCGCTCGGCTGACGATCGAATGCCAGGTGCCTCCATTCGGCGCGCGCTTGCCGTGATAGCCGCAGACGATCAGCCGGTCCTCGGCGCGGGTCATGCCGACATAGAGCAGCCGGCGATATTCATCGTCGGCGAGTTCGCGGGCGCGAACCGAAGCCGCCTTGGAAAAACCGTTGGCGACATCGCTGCCCGAGCGCCAGAGATAGCCCTTGCCGCGCCAGTGTTTGCTGGTGCCGTCGAATGGCATCAGGCGCGGCAGGTGCTGGTCGCTGAATGGCGCCGAGCCACCGTCGACCAGGAACACGACCGGCGCCTCCAGGCCCTTGGCGGCGTGCACCGTCATGACGCGGACCTCGTCGCGGGTCTGGTCCATCTCGCGCTTGATCTCGGGACCGGCATTTTCCAGCGTCGACAGGAAGGCTTCCAGTCCGGGCAACCCAGTCCGCTCATCGGCAAGGCAGAAATTCAGGAACTCATCGAGAATGTCGCCAGCCTCCGGCCCGAGTCGCGCGATCATCTTGCGGCGCACGCCGTCGCGAGCCAGCAGGCCGGCATAGAATTCAAAGACCGGCTTGAAGCCGGCTTCTCCCGCCCAGAGGTCGAGCTGTTTGACCACATCGGCCAGCACGGCGCTTTCGCCGGCATGCTGACGCAAGGAAGCGATCAGTGACAGGCCAGTCGCCCTCTCGGCGGCGAGCCCAAAAAGCATCTCTTCCGAAACGTCGAAGATTGGGCTGCGCAGCACAGCGGCAAGCGACAGGTCGTCCTGCGGCTGGATCAGGAAATGGCCGAGCGCGATCAGGTCCTTGACCGCGATATGGCCGGGCAGACTCAGCCGGTCGGCGCCGGCCACGGGAATGTCGCGGCGCTTCAGCGCGCGGGTCAGCGCATGGACAAAGCGATCGCGCTTGCGCACCAGCACCAGCACGTCGCCTGGCCGAAGTTTCTTGCCACGGCCTTCAATAATCTCGCCGCTGCCGATCCAGCTGGCAACGGTGGCGGCGACGTTTTCGGCCACGCGCACCGCCGGTGCGTGGGCGTGGTCGATGGCTTGCGCCCAGTCATCCGGCTCATCGACGACATCGGCGCCGATCGACGGCCAGACCTCGACATAGCCGGGCGCGTCATTGCGGATCGCCTTGTGGTCCAGCGGGTCGGGATCGTGGCTGATGCCGCGCCGGACAATGGGGTCGGCGAAGACGCGGTCGACGGCGGCCAGCACGTCGTCGGTTGAGCGGAACGACCAGGTCAGCTTGAGATCGGCGAAGGAAGCGTCGGCGTTCCGCACCCTTCCGGCAAACAACAGCCGGCTGTCGGCGAAAGAGTCTGGTGCCGCGCCCTGAAACGAATAGATCGACTGCTTTTCGTCACCGACGGCAAACACCGTGCGGTGGACATGGTCGCGGGCGCCAAAGCCGGCAAAGAACTCCTCCGCCAGCCGCTTCACCACCTCCCATTGATCAGGGCTGGTGTCCTGCGCTTCGTCGAGCAGGATATGGTCGATGCCCTGGTCGAGCTTGTATTGCACCCAAGGGCCGGCGTCGGGCCGTGCCAGAAGGTTGACCGTGCGGGTGATCAGATCGTTGAAATCGAGGAAGCCGCGCCCGCGCTTCAATTGCTCATAACGGGCAATGAGCCAGTCGGCGATGGTCAGCGCGGCGCGCGTGCCTTCCAGCATACGGAACAGCGCCAGCCGGTCGGAGATTTCCAGGATGGCGCCGACGCTGGCCTGATAGCGCTCCGGCAGATCAGGCAACCGTTCTAGCAAGGCCTTCTTGAACGCCTTGGCCGGATCATAGGCGTCGCCATCCGACTTCAGGAAGGCCCGGCCCAACAATTGCAGCCGGCGCAGCGGATCGCTCTCGGCGAAGGCGAGACGCGCGTAGGGCAAGATGTTGTTCAGGACGATGCGGGCGTCGACCGCTTCAGCGGCGGCGGCAAAGGTCGCGAAATAGTCCGGCAGGAACCCCGGCAGCGGCCAGGCTGAAGCTGCTATGCCTTCGGCCGTCTGGCCGGCTCGAAAATGGAACTCGTCGAACAGCGGCTGAAACCCGGAGCCGTCCCGGCCGGCCTCGTCGATGAAAGCGCGCAAGCCGTCGCGCTTGCGCACGATCTCGGCCAGCAAGGCATCGAGCCCGGCCTCACCGCCGCGTTCCAGCACAGCGGCAAAAGCCTCGGCAAGCTCCGCCTCGCGGGCAGCCGAGCCCGAAATCATCTCACGGCGGGCGGCGGCGAAAAGCGAGGCTTCCATCTGGCTGTCGAGCATCTCGAAATGCGCGGGAATATTGGCCTCAAGCGGGAACTGGTGCAGCACCGATTCGCAGAAGGCGTGGATGGTCTGGATCTTCAAGCCGCCCGGCGTTTCCAGTGCCTCGGCGAACAGACGGCGTGCGCGGCGCATGGTCTCACGGTCGGGCCGGCGATTGTCCAGCGCCTCGATCTTCGCTGCCAGTTCGATGTCGCCAAGTGCCGTCCATTCCGACAGCGTCGAAAACACCCGGTTCGACATGTTGGCGGCGGCGGCGCG
>JBDSLV010000068.1:0-10800 GCA_039916205.1 Mesorhizobium sp.
GATGTCGAGGTGCAGCCACTGAGGCCGGCGGCGCCGACGATCACACCGATCGCGATAAGGTTTAATCTTGCTGGCAAGCCGCGCTCGGGTCCGGTTCGTCGGGTCGTTAAGAAATCACTTACACCAGCGATTCCCGGGGGGCAATCGGGGCGCCCCGGTGGTTTTCGGGTGGCAAGACTCGAGCCGAACTGCCATATTGTTCCTGATATGTACTGGCGCGAATGCCGCTTTCCCGCCATTTTGCGAAAGGAGCAGACCATGCAAACGCCATCGCAGATCACAGCCGGCCACGCAGTGTTAGAAACAGTGATCGGTTTCATGGGCATTGCGTGGAGCGAAAAGGGCCTGATCCGGCTCTGCCTGCCGGAGCGCAGCCGCGACGCGGTCGAGCGCCGGCTGCTGCGCCATGCCGGTGTCGACGCCTCCAACGCAGGTCAGCAGCCGGCCTGGGTGGTCGAGTTGATTACCTCGATCAAGGCCTATGCCGCGGGCGAGGATATCGACTTCACCGGCGTGCCGGTGGACCTTGCCGGCGTCGATGATTTCCGCCTGGCCATCTATGACGCGGCGCGCAAACTCGCCTTTGGCGAAACGACCACCTATGGTGAACTGGCCAAGAACGCCGGGCATGCCGGCCTTGCCCGTGAAACCGGAGCAGCCCTTGGCGCCAACCCGGTACCGCTGGTCATCCCGTGCCACCGCATCCTTGCCGCTGGCGGCAAGATCGGCGGCTTCTCGGCCCCCGGCGGCTCAGTCACCAAGGAAAAGATGCTGGCCATGGAAGGCGTGCGCGTCGGTCCGCCGCCGGCGGCGCAGGTATCGTTCGGGTTCTGATTTCCTGCTAGTTTGGCAGGATGCGCCGGCGGAAATGCCGGTCCGAATCCACGCGCTTGCAATTATAAACCGGGCAGGACTTGGTGTCGGCGCTCGGCACATAGGCGCGGGTCCTCACCTCGCCCATGGTGCAGAACTGCTGGCTCTGCAGATAGCGGTCGTAAAGCGGCAGTCCCGGCACGCGCGTCGACTGATAGCGCAGGATCACGGCGCCCTGCCGCGCGATGGTCGACTGAACCTTGCCGCAACTCATATGCGTCGGGTCATAGCGCGATATCGCCTGCGCCTCGGCGGCCACCAGTGTGAGGCAGGCGGCAAGCAGAATGGTCTTCATGGTCATCTCCCAAGCCGGATCCCGAAGCCGTTGGCACCGCGATCCCACGCCAAGGTTTTCACGCGATTGGGGCGGCCATTGGGCAGCACCCCCATCACGGCTTTCTCACGCAGTCTTGTTTTTCTTGCGAAAGCAGACTATATGCGTCGCATTGATATTTCGGCCGATCGATCCGGGCCTCGCGATCTTCGCGTTTGCTGACGTCTATCTCCAAAATCTCGATGCACACCGGCTGAATCCATATTCGGTCAAACTAAAGCAAATGTTGAAGGACTATCAAAATGGCAACTGGAACGGTCAAGTGGTTTAACTCCACCAAGGGCTTCGGCTTCATCCAGCCTGACAATGGCGGCGCGGACGTTTTCGTTCACATCTCCGCTGTTGAGCGCGCTGGGCTGTCGACCCTGGTCGAAGGCCAGAAGATCAACTTCGAGATCGAGCAGGACCGCCGCACCGGCAAGTCGTCCGCTGGTTCTCTGAGCAAGGCAGCCTGATTTTGCGAATGGCGCGCGCCGGGTGAGAGCCTGGGGCGCACGGCAAGTCACGGATGTACTGACAGTCGCGCGAGAAGCGCACCGGAGCGGATGACCCGACAAGCTGGATCAGCAGATAGCTGCCAGCCCGGACCAAACGCTCCCGATCAGGCTACCGAAAATGGGAAGGCGGGATTTATCCCGCCTTTTTATTTGTCTGGGCCCCAGCGACTGGTGGTTGCGCAAGGCGGCAGCACAGCCTCCTTCTCCCCGTCTCCATACGGGGAGAAGTGCCCGGCAGGGCGATGAGGGGCAGCGCGGCGCTTCAGGACTACCCCAAGCACGATATTGCGACAAAGGTCGGCGCTGCCCCTCATCTGGCTGCCGCCATCTTCTCCCCGTATAGAGACGGGGAGAAGAGCGCTTTGGTCGAGGCCTTCGCCAATCGCTGACGTGAACAAGATCATCCGCGGTTAGCGCCTAGATCGACAAACCTAACCCAGCCACTCGATCGGCACGTGCCCCTCATCCGCTTCCACCCGCCTTAGCCATGCAACCACCGCCGGATAGGCGTCGAGCTGGAAGCCGCCCTGCTCCGCCGTATGCGTGTAGGCATAGAGCGCGATGTCGGCGATGCTCAGCGCCTTGCCTGCGAAGAACGTGCTGGTCTCCAGTTGCCTGTTCATCACGCTGAGCGCCTTGTTGCCGCGTTCCAAGGTCGCCGCCAGCCGTTCCGGCGTCGCATCCCTGGCGCGTTCGGGAAACGTCAGCAGCGCCTTGCGCACCGCGATATAGGGCTCATGGCTGTACTGCTCGAAGAACAGCCATTGATAGGCGAGCCCACGTTCGTATTTATCATCAGGCAGGAACCGCGTGCCTTCGGCGAGATAGAGCAGGATGGCGTTGGATTCGGCCAGCCGCCTTCCGTCGTCGAGTTCGAGCAGCGGCACCATGGCGTTGGGGTTCTTGGCGACAAAGTCCGCTTTTCGCGTCTCGCCGGTATGCGAACTCACCTCGATGTTGGTAAAGGCGAGGCCTAGCTTGGCCATCAACAGGCGCGGCTTGTAGCAATTGCCGCTGTCGACCATCCCGTAGAGTATCATTGCTGCTCGCCTCCCCGCTCTGGAGAGGCGATTATCGCCACGGCGGCAATTTCATCCAATCATTTGTTTTGGCCCGTGGCCATCAGCGCCGCTTATGCAACGGCACCACCTTGTCGCTCAAGCCGAGCAGCGTCTCGATCACCAACGGCTTCTCCTCGAACACAGTGCCGGCCAGCGCCGGGCGGGCGAGCAGATAGCCTTGCAGCAGGTCGACGCCGCCTTCGAGCGCGACGCGCAGATGCGTCGACTGTTCGATGCCTTCGACCAGCACCTTGGCGCCACGGTCATGCAAGGTCGAGACCAGCGGGCGGAAGAACCGTTCGGCGGCGGCATGGCGGCAGAATTCCCCAAACCACTTGCCGTCGATCTTGACGATGTCGGGGTTGAGCAAAGTCACCCGCTCCACGGTCGAATGACCTGTACCGAAATCGTCGATGGCGATGCGGATGCCGTCGCGCCGCATTTCCCGCACCAGCCTGACCAGCAACGCATCATCCGCGGCCTGCTCGGTGATTTCGCAGACCAGCATGCCCGGCGCGAGGCCAAGGTCGCCAAGATGCCGGGTCATCATCCGGATCTCGGCCAGCGCCCGCCCCAGGTGATCGTTGATCATCGGGTTGTAGTTGAAGAACAGTTCGAGCCCGTCGACACCGATGTTGCGGAAATTGCTGAGATGCAGCATCCGGCACATGGTCTCGACGAACAGGCGATCCTGCGGCGGCACGCCGTCGAAGAAGGTCCGCGGCGCGCCAGGCCTGCCGGCACGGTGCGGCTCGATCAGCCCTTCGACCGCGACGGCGCGGAGCAATCCGTCATGCGGTGCGAAAATCGGCTGATAGGCGCTGCGCAGCCGGAATTCGCCATAGACGCCGAACTCGATGCCGATCTCGTCGGCAAAGATCGCGTCGCCGACATTGCGCCGTCGCTCGGGCCTCATTGCGCCGTCCTGCGCCCGAACGCCTTCACAGGCCGCCCCGATGGCGGTGCCGGCGCCGCAACAGATGGTTTGTCCGCCTCGCGGGTCGCGGCGGCTGCCTGATGGCTCTTGCCAAAGACACGGAAGCTGGTCGGCGCCAGTTCCGGCCGCGCCAGCACGAACCCCTGTACCATCGAGGCGCCTGACTTTTCGGCCAGCTCGAGCTGCCAGCCCTCCTCGATGCCTTCGAACACGGTGCGGATGCCTTGCGCCTCGAAGCGCTTCACCATGGTGGTCAAAAGGGCGAAGCCGGCGCCGGACTCCATCAGTTGAGTGATCCAATAGGCATCGAACTTGACGATGTCGGGCTTGAGTTCCTTGATGCGGTTGATGTCGGAATCGTCGGCGCCATAGTCGTCGACGGCGATGCGAAAACCGTTGGCACGCAGCGCTCCGACAAAGCTGTGCAAAGTCTCCTGCGATGCCGATCTCTGCTCGGTCACCTCGCAGACGACGCGACGCGGGTCGATGCCGGCCTCGTGCAGCACCAGCCGCATTTCGCGCAAGGCATTGTCGGCAATTGAGCGCTCGGTGAATACCGAGGGGTCGAAATTGACGAAGATCGACGCCTCCTGCGGCAGGCAGGCGCCGGCGTTCAGAAGATGCAGCGTCCTCGTCAGCGCTTCGATATGCAGGCGGTCGGCGGCAGGGCACGTACTGAAAAAGGTCATCGGCGACTGCGGTTCGCCGTCGCGGAACGGCCGGATGAGCCCTTCGAAGGCAGCGATCGACAGCTTGCCTTCGTTGAAGGCGAAAATCGGCTGAAAGGCACTTTGCAGCGTGTAGATGCCCCAGACACCCGTGGAGGTGCCGTCGTCCTGGCGAATGATATGGGCAAGCCCGATGCTGCGCGACAAAGGTTCCTCGCTCCGCGATTGGAGTGCGATCCTGCCATGCAAGCCTCTACCGCCCGTTAATGAATTTTTAGTTGCCGTTCACGCCACCTTGAGGCCTGGCTCAGCGGACAGTGCTTGCATCCGGCAAAATCATGCGACATGAGAAGCGCTGCGGCCGCTCCTGGCCGCGCTGATCCTTTGTTGCCCCTTTGGAGACCTCAGATCATGGCCTTTCTTGCCGATGCCCTTTCCCGCGTAAAGCCTTCCGCGACAATCGCGGTGACGCAGAAAGCGCGCGAGCTGAAAAATGCCGGCCGTGACATTATCGGTCTGGGCGCCGGCGAGCCGGACTTCGATACGCCCGACAACATCAAGAACGCGGCGATCGAGGCGATCCGCCGTGGCGAGACCAAGTATCCGCCGGTTTCCGGCATCGCGCCGCTGCGCGAGGCGATCGCCAATAAATTCAAGCGCGAGAACAATCTCGACTACAAGCCCGAGCAGACCATTGTCGGCACCGGCGGCAAGCAGATCCTGTTCAACGCTTTCATGGCGACGCTGAACCCCGGCGAAGAGGTCATCATCCCGCGCCCCTACTGGGTCAGCTATCCCGAAATGGTGGCGATCTGCGGCGGCACATCAGTCTTTGCCGACACCTCGATCGACAATGGCTTCAAGCTGACGCCGGCGGTGCTGGAAAAGGCGATCACGCCGAAGACCAAGTGGCTGCTGATGAACTCGCCTTCGAACCCGTCGGGCGCCGCCTATACCGAAGCGGAGCTGCGCGCGCTGGCCGATGTCCTGCTGAAGCATCCGCATGTCTGGACGCTGACCGACGACATGTACGAGCATCTGACCTATGGCGATTTTGTTTTCAAGACCATCGCCCAGGTCGAGCCGAAACTGTACGACCGCACGCTGACCATGAACGGCGTGTCGAAAGCCTATGCCATGACCGGCTGGCGCATCGGCTATGCCGCCGGTCCAGTGCAGTTGATCAAGGCGATGGACATGATCCAGGGCCAGCAGACCTCGGGCGCCTGCACCATCGCCCAGTGGGCATCGGTGGAAGCGCTGAACGGCCCGCAGGACTTCATCGCCAAGAACAAGGCGATCTTCCAAGGCCGGCGCGATCTGGTCGTGTCCATGCTCAACCAGGCACGCGGCATCACCTGCCCATCGCCCGAAGGTGCGTTCTACGTCTACCCGTCCTGCGCCCAGCTGATCGGCAAGAAGACCAGGGCCGGCAAGGTGATCGACACCGACGAGAGCTTCTGTGCGGAACTGCTGGAGGCCGAGGGCGTCGCGGTGGTGTTCGGCTCGGCCTTCGGCCTTGGCCCGAACTTCCGCATCTCCTACGCCACCTCGGAGACGCTGCTTGAGGAAGCCTGCACTCGCATCCAGCGCTTCACGGCATCGCTAACCTGATTGCAAAGTAGATCGTAAGAATGGAAAACCCGGCTCAGCGCCGGGTTTTTTATTGGGATCACGCCTGCTGTTTCGCTTCCCTGGCAGAGCGCGCCTCGGCCGGCGACAGGACGGCAACCAGCAGCGCCGCGGTGAGGAACGCGACGATCGCCGCCGTCAGCATAGCGGCGTGGAAGCCGCCGGCATAGGCGGTCGCGAACAAGGCTCGCAACCCGCCCTCGCCCATCGCCGCATCGGTTGCGAAATCATGCCTGGAAATGGCCGCACGGGCCACCGCTTCGGCATTGGCGACGCCGGCATCGCCAAGATATCCGGTCAACAGACTGGTCGCCCGCATGCTCATCAAGGCGCCGAGCAAGGCGATGCCGATGGCAAGGCCGCTTTGGCGGGTTGCGTTGATCACCGCCGACACGATGCCAGAGCGTTCGCGCGGCGCATAAGACATGGCCGCCGCGCTGCAACTCGGAATCGCCAATGCATTGCCCAGACCGCCAATGGCGAAAGAGCAGGCCGATCACGCCATAAGGCGTCGAAGGCCCGGCCCAGCACATGCCAAGCATGCACAGTCCGATCAAGGCATAACCGATGGCCATCAGCGCGGAATGCCCATAGCGCGCGCTCAGCCTGCCGATCCACGGCGACACCACGATCTGGACGATGAATGTCGGCGCCATGCACAGGCCGGTCCGCGTTGGCGACCATCCCTGCACCTGCTGCAGGAACATCGAGTAGAGGAAGACGCTGGTGTACGAGGTCAAGCCGAGCGCGAACGAGGCGACATTGGCGACAGCGAAGCGGACGTCTCGAAACAGGCCAAGCGGCAGCATGGGCCGCGCCGTCCGAGCCTCGAAGATCAGGAAGGCCGCCAGGCCGACGATGCCGGCAGCGATGGCCGTGACCGTCCTGGGATCGCTCCAGCCCGTCTCGCCGGCTGAGATCAAGCCGAAGGTCAGGGCGCCCAGCCACAGGATGCTGAGCGCCAGGCCGACAAGGTCGAGATGGGCATGTTCGGGATGCGCCGTCTCGCCGATCGAAAGCGCCCCAATCACGATCGTGACCAGGCCTAGCGGCAGGTTGATCAGGAAGATGCTTTGCCATCCGACTGTATCGACCAGAATGCCGCCCAGCACCGGACCGACCAGCAGCGAGATGGCGGCGAACGAGGCCCAGCCCCCGATGACACCGGCACGTTCGCGCGGGTCGGGAAAGGCCTGTGTCAGGATGGACAATGCGCCTGGAATGAGCAGCGAGCCGGCGATGCCTTGCACCACGCGGCCTGCAAGCAGCACCGCCAGGCTGGGCGCCACGGCGCAGATCAGCGAGCCCGCGACGAAGATGCCGACACCAGCCAGCCAGGAACGCTTGCGGCCATAGCGGTCGCCGATCAGGCCCGACGACAGCATGAAGGCCGACAGACACAGCGTGTAGGAATCGACCACCCATTGCAGCCCGCTGAAATCGGTCCGCAGCGCTTGCTGGATGGTTGGCAGGGCGACGTTGACGATGCTGACATCGAGCAGGGCGACAAAGGAACCGAGGTAGACGGCGGCGACGAGTGGCAGACGGCGGTTCGACATGACATACCCAACTGTGATTGCAGTGCTAATATATGCCACTGACCGATGGTCAGTCAATTACGGTAAGTCATTTTAAAATCATTATAAAAGACTTGTGTGTTGAGCCAGAAGCGGGATACTGGCGAACCAATTCATGCCAGCCGCCGATCCAACCGATGTTTGAAGAGCTCCCATGACCGCCAAGAAGGTCCCGAAGCCGCGTACCAAGCCGGCCGAAGTCCGCCGCGATGAAATCCTTCAGGCGGCCGCGTCGATCTTCATCGCCAAGGGTGTCGGCCCCACGACCATCGATGAAATCACCATCCGCGCTGAAGTGGCCAAGGGAACCTTCTATCTCTACTTCACCTCGAAGGAGGATCTGGTCGGGGCGCTGCGCGAGCGCTTCGTCCGGGGATTTCGCGCCCGCATTCATGCCGCGATCGAGGCCTGCCCGCCCGGCGACTGGACCGGACGCCTGAAGAGTTTTGTCCGTGCGGGGTTCGACGCCTATCTCGATGACTATCAGTTGCACGACGTCGTCTTCCATGACCACCGGCCCGATCAAAGGCGGATGAAAGGCGACAATCCTCTGCTCGGCGATATCTCGGCCTTGCTCGAGGCCGGTGCGCAGGCCGGCGCCTGGTCCGTCGCCAATCCGAATATGGTCGCGATCGTGCTGTTCCAAGGGCTGCATGGTGCTGTCGACGATGCGATCGAGCGCGGTGTACGCGACGGGACGGAGCTTGCCGAAAGCCTGTCCGCCCTGTTTCTCAAGATGCTTCGGCCGTAATGGCGGCCGGGCTCAACCCTCAGCCGCCATATTGCTCCGCGCTCACCTGCTCCAGCCAATCGGCATGGACACCGTCGAGCGCTTCCTGCATGGCGATATGCGTCATCGTCGATTTCGCGCCCGCGCCGTGCCAGTGCTTTTCGTCAGGCGCGAACGAGATGACGTCGCCAGCCTTGATTTCCTGGATCGGCCCGCCCCATGTCTGGGCGAGGCCCGCACCAGATGTGACATAGAGCGTCTGGCCCAGCGGATGTGTGTGCCAGTGGGTGCGCGCGCCGGGCTCGAAGCTGACCAGTGTGGCGCGCAGCCGTGCCGGCGCCTCCTTCTCGATGATCGGGGTTTGCTGCACCCGGCCGGTGAAATATTTCTCTGGTGCGATGATGGTCGGCACGCTGCCGCAAGCAATGATCTTCATTGTTGGTGATCCCGGATCTGGTGGCGAATGGAGGACGGCAATCCGCCCGCTCGTCGCCTTTGGATATGGCGTCACTTTCCTCCGATCGTACGCATCGCGCAACAGCGGATGATCGCCATAACCCGTTGTCCGCACCAAGCTCCTTAACCATGAACGATCTATCATCCGCGTCGCCCGCCAAATCTGCCAGCCGATAGCGATCGCTCAATGTCTTTTTAACAGCTGCGCTCTAGCCCTGAGCCCGCATTGCAGAGGGCGATGAGATGAGCATACTGGCGACGATCAAGGACCACAGTGGCCGCATCTACCGCGGCATCCAGTCCCTGCTTCTGCTCAGCATCGGCACGGCCCTTGTCGGTGCGTTCGATCGTTCCGGGACCCTGCCCTCCACCCGCGCCTTCACCGTCTCGATCGTCGCCACTAGCCTGGCGTTGATGGCGCTGATGTACATGCGCAGCAATGTTGTCCATCGCTTGAAATCGGCTGCCGCAGCGGAGGTGGAAAAGCACCATTTCCTGACCAGGGATGCCATGACCGGGGCGATGACCCGCCGCTATTTCCTCGAAGCGTTGAGCGACAGCCTGGGCACGATGCGCGATCGGCGCGAAGCAGCCCTGCTCTTGATAGACCTCGATCACTTCAAGCAGCTCAACGACACGTTCGGGCATCAGTTTGGTGACCTCACGCTCGCCCACCTGGTCAAGACCGCCGAGCGCATCTTTGCCGCTGGCATGATCGGGCGCCTCGGCGGCGACGAGTTCGGCATCGTTTTGCCGCACAGCGATCTGGTAACCATCAACAAGGATGTGCGGCGGCTGCTCGATGCCATGCGGGCCGGAAAGTCGCATGAAGGTAAGACCATCCCGCTCTCCATCTCGGTCGGCGTGGCGCTGGCGCCATCGCATGCTTCCAACGCCACGGAGCTGATGTTGCTTGCCGACCTGGCTCTCTACGAGAGCAAGGCCGGCGGACGCGGCCGCGTCACGGTGTTCGACGAAGAGATGCTCTCCGACAAACGCTACCGCCGCCTGGTCGAACGCGAACTTCGCGCGGCTGTCTATCTCGGCGAACTCGAGCTTCACTACCAGCCGATCGTCAATGCCGACGGCTCTGCCTATGCCTTGGAAGGGCTGATCCGCTGGCGTCATCCGGTTCGTGGTCTGGTATCGCCGGCAGAATTCATCCCGATCGCCGAACGCTCGACCCTGATCGACATGCTTGGCGAGTGGGTGTTCAAGCGGGCCTGCGCCGACATCGGCCATTTTCCTGACCGCCGCATCTCGATCAACGTCTCCGGCGAGCAGCTGAAGCGCGACGAGATCGTCACGATGTGCGACCGCGTGCTGAAGGAAACCGGGCGCTCAGCGGCACAGTTTATCATCGAGATCACCGAGACGGTGGCGACCGCCGCCACGCCCGAAATCCTGCGCCGCCTCGAAGCGCTGCGCGGCCTAGGCTTTCACATCGCGCTTGACGATTTCGGCACCGGCCATTGCGGCTTCAATTATCTGAAGACCTTGCCCATCGACAGCATCAAGATCGACCGCTCCTATATCCGCAGCCTTGCCCACGACCAGGTGGCGCAGATATTCGTCTCGGCGCTGGCGCAGATCGCACGCATCCAGCACGTCACCATCGTTGCCGAAGGCGTCGAGACGCAGGAAGAATTCGCCCTCGCCAGGGCGGCAGGCTGCAATCGCTTCCAGGGCTATTTCTTCGGCCGGCCAGCGCCTCGTGACAAGGTTGCTCCGCCGCACAGCGCCGATGCCGAGCCAGTCGCGCTGAGTGCCTGAGACAGTTTTCTATTTTTCTTGCCCTGCCGGCAAACAAGTGGGACGATGCTTTCGGGTAGGTGGCTATTGAAAAGAACCCCGCCCGCGACGGTCGAACAGGCCGGCCGCCGCTCAGGACCGATTGACCACGCCTGAACCATGCATGCCAGTCGGTCCTACGGGAAACGCCTGAGTGGAGGTCAGTGATGGGTACTCGCGCCGGAGGACGACGCACGGGACCGAAATGCATTGCCATAGTCGGTCCCTTCGCAAGCGGTAAGAC